>CAZCVP010000163.1:14140-19198 GCA_964501915.1 uncultured Enterobacterales bacterium | reverse complement strand
GCCGGTGCCGCCGGAGATGAGGATGTTGAGGTGGGCCTCGACGCAGGCCCGCAGGAAGTCCGCCATCTCGGCGGTGAAGGAGCCGAAGCCGACGAGGTCCTTCACCACGAGGGGCTCGCGGGCGAACTTCCGGATGGTGATGTTCGGGCCGTCGAGCGCCAGGGGCGGGATGACGGCGTTGACGCGGGAGCCGTCCTTGAGGCGGGCATCGACCATCGGTGACTTCTCGTCGATGCGGCGGCCGATCGGGGCCACGATGCGCTCGATGACGCCGAGGAGCTGGGCGTCGTCGGTGAAGCTGGCGTCGGTGACGGTCAGCTTGCCGTCCATCTCGATGTAGACCTGGTCGCGGCGGTTCACCATCACCTCGGTGACCCGATCGTCGGCCAGGAAGTCCTCGAGTGGACCCAGTCCGAGGGCCTCGTCGCAGACCTCCTTGACGATGCGCTTCCGGTCGCCACGGTCGGTGATCGAGGTGCCGACCTCGTCGAGGATGTGGGCGACCGCCTGGATGACGCGCTCGCGGAGAGCGGCCTCCCGGTCTTCGTCGCCCAGGTCCTTGTCGAGCTTCTTGAGATCGATGGTCTCGACCAGGCGCTTGTGGATCAACATCTTGATCGCCGAGCGCTGGTCGATGTCGCCGCCCTTGCCGGACTTGCTGCCGCGGGACTTCTGGTAGTCCTTGAGCTCCTTGCTGACGTCCTGGCCGCCGAGCACCATGCCGCCGCCCCGCCCGCCGAGCCCCGAGATGCCCTGGGCACGGGCCACCTGGCCCAGCTTCTCCAGGGTCTGGGTCTCCACCAGCTTGCGCACGAACTCGTCGTAGTTGCGGCTCAGGCGGGCCCGGGGCTGGTCGACCACGAAGGGCTTGCCGGCGAAGCCGGCGTTGCGACAGAGCTGATCGTCCTCGAGCAGGGTCACGAGCACCGAGCGGGCGAGTTTCTGGGTGATGAGATCGAGGGGAGGTCCGACCTGGGCGTCGTAGCGGTTGAGGATGACCTTGATGAGCTCCTTGGGGAAGTGGAGCCTCTGCAGGCGATCCACGAAGCGCCGGGTGTGGTTGAGCACCAGCAGGTCTGGCGTGCTCATCAGGAAGATGCCCGCCGCCTGCTCGAAGACCTTGACGGTGACGTCGTGGATGTCGACACCGCAGTCGACCACGATGTAGTCGCAGATCGGCTTGAGGAGCTCGATGATGCGGCCAGCTGCGTCTGGCGAGACTCCGACCGCTTCCTCGGGCGAGTTGCCCAGGGGCAGGATGCCGAGTCCAGCCGGGTGGGCCGAGATGTACTGGCGAAGCTGGTTGCTGGAGAGCTTCTCAGCGTAGGGCGCGAAGTCGGCGAAGGACTTCACCTTGCTCATGCTCAAGAGCGTCTGGACGTCTCCCACGCCTTCCCGATCCATGTCCAGGACCAGGACCCGCTTGCGGGTCTCCTTGAGGAAGGCGAGGGCCGAGTTGACGGCGAAGGCGGTCTTGCCGACGCCATCCCGGGCGCCACCGACAGCGACGATGCGGGGTCCTTGCGCCACCCTACTGACGGACCTCTTGGAGGTTGAACTGGTCCTTGATCTCCTTGTTCGCGCTGGACGAGGACTCGTGGATCTGCGGGGTCAAGAAGACCAGGAACTGGCTCTTGGACTTCTTGTAGTCCTTGTTGGCGTAGAGGTTGAGGATCGCCGAGGAGGTGTCGATCTCCGGCGTCTTGTTGTAGGAGACGGCGTCGCCGATGCGCTGCAGGCCACCGATGACGATGCTCTCGCCGGCCCGGCAGTACTCGGAGCTGATGATCTCAGCCTTGTCGACGGCCTGGAAGCCGTTGGGTGCCACCTGGCCGAGGTCCGTGACGGAGACCTTGATGTCCAGGTCGACGTCGTTGCCCTGGGCGTAGGGGGTGACCTCGAGGGCGATGCCGATCTCCTTGAACTCCACGTGGGAGAAGAAGCCGCTGGAGACCAGGTAGGGGTACTCCATGCCGGAGAAGATGGTGGCCTGCTCGCCGCTCTTGACCGAGACGGTGGGGTTGTCGAGCACGCGGGCGTAGCCGCTGGCCCGGGCCCTGTAGAGCCGCGGCAGCAGGGCGCTGACGTTGGCGCTGGCGGTGCCGGTGGGCTGTCCTCGGCTCGGCAGCACGTCCATCTGGAAGAAGAAGTCGATCGGGGACATCAGGATCGGTGTCCACTCGACACCCCAGGCGCTGGTCATCTCCTTGGACATCTCGACGAAGTGCACCACGATCACGACGGTGGAGGTGCGCCCGGGTACCCGCTCGACCTCGCGGACCTCGAGCACGTTGACCACGTTGGCGTAGTAGGCGCGGGCGATGGCCTCGGCGCGGATCGAAGCGCCCTGGCTGTGGACCACGCCTTCGAGCAGGATCGTGCTGTTGATGAGACGCGCCTTGACCCCTGGGACGTCGATGGCGGCCTCGATGAGGCCGGCCTGCAGCCGCTGGGCCACGGGGGACATGGTGGCGAGGTTGGTGACCAGGGGCTCCCGGGCGGCCAGGTCCTCGACCTTGAGCAGCTCGTCGTCGGTGGCGACCTCGCCGGCGATGTAGATCTGGTCCCCGACGATCTCGAAGCTCAGGCCCTCGATGTCCCGCAACAACTGCTGGACCTTGACCATGACCTTGCTGAGGTTGGCGGGAATGACCCGGATCTCGAAGTCATCGCGCAGCACGCCAGAGCGGTCGTAGATGATGACGTTGGTGGAGCCGGCGCGGCGACCGGAGATGAGGATCTGGGACTGGTCCCGCAGCGGGATGACCTTGATGAGGTTCACGTCGGCGGCGATGTTGCCGAACTTGTACGGCACGTCGACGTAGATCTGGTTCGAGACGACCACGACCTGGTCTTCGATGTTGTCCTCGTCGGCGCGACCGTCCGAAGGGGTCAGCAGGACGGCCACGGCCACCAGCGACAGCAGGAGTGCGAGGCCACGCCAGAGAGTGCGCATCAGAAGCCCCCTGTGGAGATCACCCGGTAGCTGGGCCGCTTGGTGTAGCGGACCCGCTGGGGGATGCCGAGGGTGGTGTGGATGGTGGCGTGCTCGAGCTCGGCGAAGCGCTCGGTCTCCCAGAGGGAGCGCAGCGTGAGGCTCAGGTCGCCGAGGCGCTGGGCCAGGATGAGCTTCTGGGCCTCGTCGGGGCGCAGCGCCAGGGTGATCGTGTTGCCGCCCTTCTTCTCCTCGTTGACCCGGCCGGGGGACTCGTCGGCGAGCACGGCGGTGGTGGGCTGACCGATGTCGTTGCCGACGGACAGCACCCAGACGTTCTGGAAGAGGGTGACGGTGCGGGTGTCGGCCTTCTCGCCCTGCCCGAAGTCGAAGGTGCCGATGATGTCGACGTAGTTGTAGGGCTTGATGTGCATGCCGACCGCGTTGAACTGGTCGACGGCCAGGGCCACGGCACGGAGCTTCTTGGGCACGAAGAAGGCCAGACCGGCGTCGTCGGGCTTCACCAGCTTGGTGTAGGAGATCTGCTCACCGGTGATGATCGGGTTGGAGCTGATCTGTCCGAGGATGTCCTCGACGGCCGTCAGGGCCTTGGGCTGGCGCCACTTCCGCGGGACCATCTGGATCTCGACCATCGTCTCGTCGAGCTTGAAGTCCTCGGGGATGTCCTGGATGGCGACCAGCGTGGGGAGCTGCTCGGAGTCGTAGAGGAGCTGTGCCTCGCGGCTGGCGACGTAGCGACACTGTGCGAAGGTCGCCAGACAGGCCAGCAAGAGGGCGAAGACGAAGGCCTTGGGGTTCTTCATTCGGGTCTCGATCCCGGTCTCTGCAGGGGCCCGAGCCTACCACCTCCGCCACCGCGCAGGCCGGCTCCAGGCCTCAGCGGCGCTCGTTGCTCGGGGTCGACTTGTTCCACTTGATCACGTAGATCGCATCGCCGTTGGCGCCCGCGACCTCATCCCAGCCGTCGCTGAAGGCGTCTCCAAAGCCGATCCAGGCCGAGAGCACCATCACCACCACGATCACCGAGATGTAGAGCATCATCTCGACGGTGCTCTGACCAGTGCGTCGTCTCACCACCACTTGAGCACCCCCGTGAAGCGGGTCATCAGGACGGCGCCCACGATGACTGGCACCATCGGCACCACCGTGAGCGTCGGTTCGGGCACGTCGGTGTTGCCCAGGCCCCGGGACACCCCGGCCTTGACGGCGGGGACCACGTTGCCCAGGCGGCCCTTGAAGAGCAGGACCGCGAGCCCGAAGGGGAAGTTGAGGATGTAGGTGAAGAGGCAGGCCCTCAGCACCTCCCACGGCCCGTAGAAGGCCCCCACCGCCATCAACAGCTTGGCGTCACCGGCCCGCACCGCGCCACCGAAGCGCCAGCCGGGGAACATCAGCACGAAGGCCAGGACGATGCCCAGGAGCGCGTCCAGCGGAGATCCCTGGAAGATCGCCAGGGCCACGCCCAGCCCCATGAAGGTGAAGGTGAGCTTGTTGGGCACTCGCATCCACTTCAGGTCGGTGATCAGCGCCGCGATGACGACGGCGAACACCGCGAAGTCGGCCGGGGAGAGGGTCATCGGACCCTCAGGGGTACGGGTTCTGGACGAAGGTCCGGGCGTTCTCGAAGGACTCCTGCGTGGAGTCCGAGAGGTAGATGAAGCCCACGGCCAGCCCGATCGCGATCACGGACACCCCGAGGATGTACTCCACCAGGGACTGGCCACGGCGGGTCCTTCTCTGGCGTGCCATCACGAGCCTCCGGTGGGCGGGACGAGGGTGTCCCCGCTGGACAGGATGTAGGACACGTCGTTGGCCAGGTCCTGGACCCCGTCCTGGAAGGTCGGGATCATGATGTAGGCGGCGGCCACGATGGCGATGACGATGACGGAGATGAGCATCATCATCTCCGAGGTGCTCTGGCCTGAGCGGGCGCGCCTGCAGCGCATGGACGGACCTCCGACGAGTCGAAGTGTACTGCAAGTGCCGGGCCACATCGAAGGGCGATGCAGGGGGCCGATCGACGGCTCCTGGAGGGGGTGCGCCGGGACTCGGGGGTCCCAGTTGGTGGGACCTTCGGATCCCAATCGCGCTCCCGCCAGCCG
>CAZCVP010000163.1:0-14040 GCA_964501915.1 uncultured Enterobacterales bacterium | reverse complement strand
CCACGCGCTCCCGCCAGCCGCCACGCGCTCCCGCCAGCCGCCACGCGCTCCCGCCAGCCGCCACGCGCTCCCGCCGCGGTGACGAACGTCCGTACTTCGGACCTTCGTCGCCGCTTGGTGACCAAGCCGCCTCCAACGTCCGAAGTACGGACGTTCGTCACCGCATGGCGAGGCCGACCTACTTCCCCCGGCAGCTCACCGTCGTCACCGCATGGCGAGGCCGACCTACTTCCCCCGGCAGCTCACCGTCAGGTCGAACGGCGCGTGCACGCCGTTCTTGCCCTCGACCACGAGCAGGAACTCGCGCGGGTTCTTGATGCTCTCCAGCTCCACGCGGCCGCTGCCGTCTCGGGTGGAGGCATCGCAGGTGCCGACCGAGGCGCCCCGGGTGGGGCAGCCGGGCTGGGTCCACTGCAGCACGAAGAGGTCGAGGTCCTCGCAGGGGGACTCCAGCGCCACAGTGGCCTGGGAGTGGCTGGGCATCTTGAAGCGGTAGATGCGCTCGCCGTTGTCGTAGGTGTCCGAGGTCACCGCGCAGTACTTGGCCTGGTAGAAGCGGGCGTCGAAGTGGCTGTCTCCGGCGCCGCGGCTGTGGCCGCGCACGGTCTCGTCGCAGGAGATGGAGGCGGTGACACAGCCGTCGCGGGGCTTCAGGTTGGCTCCGGCCTTGCTGTCGCAGGTGAGCTCACCCACCGCCTCCGGGGGCGGCTCGGGAGCCTCGGACCGGGTCGGCTCGGCGGCGACGGTGCCGTGGGTCGGCTGCACTGGACCGGACGCCGGAGTGCCAGCGGCCGCGGTGGCCGCGGTGGGCGCACGTCGCTCGGCCTCGGCCTCGAGGTCTCGGGCGAAGGCGTCGAAGCCGGGGCCGTAGTCCGGCAGCTCGGGGGCCATCTTCGGCAGCTTGGAGCCGGTGAAGACCTTCTTCATCGTGAAGCGGGTGCCTCCCCTGGACCCGGTGAGGTTGAAGGTCCTCACGCCCTCGAAGGTGTCGTCGCCGTGCTGCCACATCATGTGGTGCGGTGCGTAGAGCCCCGTCACGGTGAGGTCGAAGGTGCGGTCCCGATCGGCCTGGACCACCAGGGCCAGGGACCCGTCGAGGCTCATGTCGCCCTCGAGGCGGACCACCGTCGAGCTCCACGAGGTGTAGCCGGGGGCATCGGTGAGGATGGCCCAGACCACCTCCGGAGGCGCGTCGATGTGGATGCCGACGGCGTAGTGGAGGTACTGGTCGCCTTCGAGCCTGTCGTGGGCCCCATCGAGCTCGATCTGGGCGTCGTGACCGGCCGGCGGTGGCGGGACCGGCTTGGCACACACGACCAGGAGGGCGGCGACGACGAGCATCAGCGGGGTCTTGGCGAACGCAGAGGGGCACATGGTCACTCCCGGGGGGCCCGAGTGTAGGGGATGGCGGCCTCACCCGGTGAGGGGCCCCGGGCCCGCCGCTCCAGGCTGAGTCTTCGTGGGATACTCTGCCTGGGCATCAACCGATCCTGTGCAAGCCCAACCTACCCAGAGCTTCGGCAAGTACCAGATCCTCGAGCGCATCGCGTCGGGGGGCATGGCCGAGATCTACAAGGCCCGACTGGAGGGCATCGGGGGCTTCCAGAGGCTCTTCGCCATCAAGCGGGTGCGGCCGGAGTACTCCAGCAACGCCGACTTCATCGAGATGCTGGTCGACGAGGCCAAGATCGCCGGGCTCCTGTCACACGCCAACATCGTCCAGATCCTCGACCTGGGGGAGATCAGCGGCGCCTACTACGTCGCCATGGAGTTCGTGGACGGTCGGGACCTGGGTGCTGTGCTGCGCACCTGTTCCGACAAGGGCATCACCCTGCCCGTGCCCCACGCCGTCTTCGCCTGCATCGAGACCCTGAAGGGCCTGGAGTACGCCCACCAGCGCCAGGTCATGCGGGGCGGGCGGCCGGTACCGCTGAACATCGTGCACCGGGACATCTCGCCGTCAAACGTGCTCGTGAGCTTCCAGGGGGAGGTCAAGCTCACCGACTTCGGCATCGCCAAGGCCAACGTCAAGGCCCTGGAGACCGTGTCGGGCGTGATCAAGGGGCGCTTCGACTACATGAGCCCCGAGCAGGCCGCCGGGGGGGACCTGGACCACCGGGTCGACCTCTTCGCGGCCGGTGTCGTGCTCTACGAGATGCTCGTGGGCGCCCACCCCTTCCGGCAGCGCTCCGAGGTCGCCACCCTCCAGGCGATCAAGGCCGGTCGCTACCAGGCACCCAGCTTCGCCAACCCGGACGTGCCCTACAGCCTGGAGGTCATCCTCGACCAGGCCCTGGCCCGTGACCCGGAGAAGCGCTTCCAGTCCGCGACGGCCTTCAAGGACTCGCTGGACAAGTTCTTCCACGACGCCGGCTTCATCTTCTCCCACTCCACCCTGGCCGCCTTCCTCAAGGGGCTCTTCCCCGAGGCCAGCCGCAAGAACCTCCGCCAGCGCTCCAACCCGCTCCAGGACCAGGAGACGGTGCCGCTGGATCCCGGCATGTTGCTGGACAGCGAGGACCTGCTGGACCTCTCCACCCAGGAGGACGAAGACAACCGCCCCACGGTGGTGTCGTCGGACGTCGGGGAGACCTCGGGCTTCACCGACGCGGGGGAGCTGTCGGCCCTGATGCGTCGCACTTCGGCGGTGGACCACACCTCCCACTTCGGTCCGGCCCCGTCGCCACCGGACGAAGCGACCCTGATCCGCAAGATCCCGGACAAGGGCGAGCTCCCGGCCGACGAGACGGAAGCCCTCGACGAGCAGGCCACCCAGGTCATGGACGACCTGGACATGGTCTCCCTGGACCCGGGGCTCCTGGAGGACAAGACGGCGGTGGACCCGGCGACCGCACAGGTCTCGCTGGGCGAGGACCCGACGGCACCGCCACCGGCCTTCGGTGCGGCCCCGCTGGAGGCCGAGGCGACCTGGGCCGCCGTGCCCCTGCCGCCTCGGCCCAATCGACCCTCCGACGGCTCGCCCACCCTTCAGCGGCGGGCCCCCGCCGCTCCCCAGGTCACACCTGCCCCGCCATCGCAGCGTCCGCCGACCCGACCCAAGGTGCAGTCCGCCCGCGAGCCCCGCTCGGCCCAGCGCACCTATGCCTTCCTGGCGGTCTTCTTCGTCTGCGGTGGCGTCGTGGGCGCCGTGGTGGGCTTCCTGCTGGGGCTGCTCGTGGGCATGGACCGCTCCGGTGCGCCTTCGGACCTCGAGCCGCCGGTGGCGCAGTTCCCGCCTCGCCTCCAGGTCTTCGCTCCCGAAGGAGCCCGGCTCTCGCTCGACGGCGTGGTGGTGGAGCTCAACCCCGAGCCGCCCACGGTGCTCACCCTGACCTCCGGGAGGCCCCACATGGTCCGGGTCGAGCTCGAGGACCACCTGCCCTACGAGAGCTCCTTCAACCTGCAGGACAACGACCTCCAGGTGCTGCACCTCGACCTGTCCTCGATGAAGACATCGCAGCGCTGAGTCCTGTCCGGTTAGTCGGCTCGCACCGTGTCCCTTCCTCCCGAGATGAGTCCCGTGATCAACGAAGAGCCGGCCGACGTGGCCGTGAAGCGCAGCATGTTCTCCGTGTCCGTGGCCGCACTGCGTGCGCTGAGGCCCAAGCAGTGGACCAAGCAGGTCTTCGTCCTGCCTGCCCTCGTGTTCTCGTTCGAGTTCCTCGAGGTGGAGCCGGTGCTGACCACCGCCTGGGCCGTGGCCTGCTTCTGCCTGATGAGCAGCACCGGCTACATCTTCAACGACATCCGCGATCGGGAGGCCGATGCCCTCCACCCCCGCAAGAAGCTGCGGGCGATCGCCTCGGGGGCTCTCCCGGTACCCGTGGCGATGGGCTGGATGGTGTTCACCTGCCTGGCCGGCCTCGGAGCCGCCTACGCCCTGTCCCCGACCTTCTGCCTGGTGACGCTGCTCTACTTCGTCACCACGATGACCTACACGCTCGTCTTCAAGCACATGGTCATCCTGGACGTGATGTTCATCGCGGCCGGCTTCCTGTGGCGAGCGGTGGCTGGCGCGGTGGCCATCGAGGTCGAGATCTCGGCCTGGCTCCTGATCTGCATGGGCTTCCTGGCGCTGTTCCTCGGCTTCAACAAGCGCCGCGCCGAGGTCGCCACCCTGGCGGAGAAGGCGAGCGACCACCGCAAGAACCTGGCCGAGTACAGCATCCCCCTCCTGGACGAGTTCCAGGGCATCACCACGAGCTGCACGGTCATCAGCTACGCCCTGTACTGCGTGCTCGCTTCGCCGAGCCCCTGGTTGCTGGTCACCCTGCCGTTCGTGCTGTTCGGCATCTTCCGCTACGTCCTCCTCATCCAGAAGGGCGAGGGGGGGGCCGTGGAGGAGACCCTGCTGCGCGATCCGCCGATCCTCATCAACGGTGTGCTCTACGGGATCACGGCCGTGGCGGTGCTGCTGCTGGCGTGACCACAGCCTGGACCACGCCGCCGGCCCTGGTCGACGCCCTCGTGGCGGCCGCCCTGGAGGCCTGGGACGGCGAGCACCTCCCCACCTGTCTCGACCCGTCCTGCGGGGACGGCGCCTTCCTGGTCGGCCTGGCCCGGGCGCTGCGGTCCCACGCCACGGCTGAGCAGATCGCCACGGTCCTGGCCGGCGTCGACCTCGAGGCGGAGGCCCTGGAGCGAGCCCGCGCGGCCCTGGGCGAGGTCCTGGGGGAGGAGGCGGCTCGGGTGCGGCTCCAGCAGGCCGATGCCCTGCTGGAGGGCCCGGACTGGGGCCCGTTCGACCTCGTGCTCGGCAACCCGCCCTGGCTCGGCTCGACGGAGATGTCGCCGGCTCGGCGGCGGGCGATCGCCGGGCGCTACGCAGTGGCCCGCGGCAACTGGGACCTGAGCTGTCCCTTCGTGGAGCGGGCGCTGGAGTGGACCCGCGAGGGCGGACTCCACGGCTTCGTGGTGCCCAACGCCCTGGCCTCCGCCGCCTACGCGGCGCCGGTCCGGGCGCTCTTGGACGGGCAGGACCTGCTGGAGACCTGGGACTGGAGCGAGGGCACACCCTTCGGTGCGGCGGCCTACCCCCTCGCCTACCTCGTGCGTCGCGCCGCGGGGCCGCTGCGCTCCGGCTCCAGCGCTCCCTGGCAGCTCTGGGGTGACCCGGGACTCGACCCGGACCTGCCCCGGCTGGGGGACCTCGCCGAGGTGTGCGGCGCGGCGACCGTGGCCGAGGCCTACGCCCTGCGGGAGCACCTGAGAGAGGCTCCGCATCCGGGGCCCTCCGAGCTGCGGGTGGTCAACAGCGGGACCCTGGACCCGGACCGGACGCTGTGGGGGGTCCGGGACCTGCGCTACCTCAGGGGCCGCTGGCGGCACCCGGTCGTGTCGGAGGATCGGCTCCCCGAGCGCCGCCGCCGCCAGGCCCGCACGCCCAAGGTGATCGTGGCCGGGCTCACCCGGCGCCTGGAGGCCTACGTGGACCGGGAGGGGAGCTGGGTGGCGGCCAAGTCGACCACCGTCGTGCTGCCCCGGCCCGGTGTGGACCTGGGGTTCGTGGGTGCCTGGCTCAACAGCGAGGCGGCGACCCGGTGGATCCGCCGGACCTATGGCGGGCTGGCGCTGCGTGGTGGCTACCTGCGCCTCGGGCCGCCCCAGCTCCGCACCCTGCCGGTGCCGCGGATCGGGCTGGCGCTGCAGCGCCGGCTGGGGGCGATGGCGCCCGGACCGGAGCGGGAGGTGGCGATCCTGCGGACCTGCGCCCGGGCGGGGGAGTGACCTGCGCAGAGGTCACGGTCCCCGCCGAGGACGAGATGCTCCGCTTCGACCCGGAGGAGCAGGCCCCGCCACACGGAGTCGGTTCGTTCTTCCGCCCCAGGCGCCCTGGGAGGCTCCCGCGGGCCTTTTTGGGGGTGTCGGGGCCGGAATTCGGGCTCTCCGGGGCCTGAGGCGGAAGTTCGGTGAGACTCCGTGCGGCCAGGTGGAAGTTCGGACGGACTCCATGTCGTCTTCGGCCCCTCCTGGCGGCGCCGCCTCACCAGGAGTAGAACCCCTCTCCCCCGGAGCACCACCATGAACCTCGGCTACATGCTCGGCTACTCGGGCGCTCGGTACGAACTCGACCTGGACACCGTCCTGCACGCGGAGGCCCTGGGCTACGACTCCGTCTGGACGGCCGAGGCCTGGGGCTCCGACGCGGTGACGCCCCTGGCATGGATCGGGGCCCGGACCTCCAGGATCCGGCTTGGGACCGCGATCATGCAGTGTCCCGGACGGACCCCGGCCAACGCCGCGATGACCGCGATGACCCTGGATCACCTCAGCGGTGGCCGCTTCATCATGGGCCTGGGCACCAGCGGTCCCCAGGTGGTCGAGGGCTGGCACGGTCAGCCCTTCAACAAGCCCCTGACCTGGCTGCGGGAGTACATCACCATCGTGCGGCGCATCTTCGAGCGGGAGGCTCCGCTCCAGTTCGAGGGCCAGCGCTACCAGATCCCCTACACCGGTCCCGGCTCCACCGGGCAGGGCAAGCCGCTCAAGAGCATCCTGCACGGCAACCCGGAGATCCCGATCTACACGGGGTCGATGGCGCCCAAGAGCCAGGCGCTCAGCGCGGAGCTGGCCGATGGCTGCATCCTGATGTGCTACTCGCCCGAGCACCCCGAGGTCATCGAGGAGAACATCCGGCCCGGCCTGGAGCGGGCCGGCAAGCCGCGCTCGGCCTTCGACCTGGCGCCGATGGTGGCGGTGGTGGTGGGGCCGCACGTCGACATCTGCCGCCTGCCCCTCAAGCAGCAGCTCGCGCTCTACATCGGCGGCATGGGCTCGCGGAAGAAGAACTTCTACAAGGACTACGCGAGCAAGGTCGGTTTTGCGGCCGAGGCCCAGGTCATCCAGGACCTCTACCTGGCGGGCGACAAGATCGACGCGATCAACGCCGTGCCCGATGCGATGGTCGACCTCTTCTACCTGTGTGGCCCGCCGGAGCGCATCCGGGACCGCTTCGCGGCCTGGAAGGAGTCCCCGGTGGAGAACATGCTGATCGCCTGCCAGCAGCGGGAGGCCCTGGAGCTCATGGCGGAGCTGGCGAGCTGATGCGCATCGCGATCCTCGGTGGAACAGGCAAGGAAGGGCGTGGTCTGGCGGTGCGCCTGGCGCGGGCCGGTCATGACGTGGTCATCGGCTCCCGCAGCCCGGAGCGAGCCGAGGCGAAGGCGGCGGAGCTGGCCGAGGCCCACGGGGTCACCCTGGGCGGAGCGGGCAACGCCGAGGCCAGCTCGGAGGCGGAGCTGGTCGTGCTCTCGGTGCCCTACTCGGCGCACCGCAGCACCCTGGAGAGCCTGGCTGGTCCGCTGGCCGGCAAGGTGCTGGTCGACATCACGGTGCCGCTCAAGCCCCCCAAGGTACGGCAGGTCCACCTGCCCGAGGGCCAGGCTGCGGCGCTCGAGGCCCAGGCGCTGCTGCCCGAGACCCGGGTCGTGGCGACCCTGCACCACGTGGGCTCGGCGCACCTGGGCGACGTGGACCACGAGGTCCCCTGCGACGTGCTGGTCTGCGGTCACAAGGAGGCCCGCGGCAGCGTGGTCGACCTGCTCTGTGGCGCGGGCTTCCGGGCCCTGGACGCCGGGCCGCTGCGCAACGCGATCGCCCTGGAGTCGCTCACCCCGGTGCTGCTGCACCTCAACCGTCGCTACGGGTCCCCCGGGGCCGGCATCCGGATCACGGGCCTGCCGTGACCGAGCGCCTGGTACTCCAGGCCCTGCCCGGCCTGGGTGTCCTGGCCCCCGGCGACGACCTGGTGGCCTGGATCCGCGGTGGGCTGCGAGCCGGAGACCTGGACCTGGCGCCCGGGGACGTGCTGGTCATCGCGTCGAAGGCCGTGAGCCGGGCCGAGGGCCGCTTCCGGGACCTCTCCCGGACCGAGCCCTCCGCCGAGGCCCTCGCCCTCGCCGCCGAGGTCGACAAGGACCCGCGCCTGGTGGAGTGGGTGCTCCGGGAGAGCGTGGCGGTGTCCCGGAAGAAGCCGGGAGTGGTGGTGGTCCGGCACCGCCTGGGGCTGGTGTCGGCCAACGCGGCCATCGACCGGTCCAATGCCCGCCCCCCGGACGCGCCGGAGGACAGCGGTCCCTGGATCCTGCTGCTGCCGGAGGACCCGGACCGCACGGCCCGCCGGCTCCGCGAGTCCCTCGGGGTCGCCGTCGTGATCACCGACTCCCTCGGCCGCCCCTTCCGGCTGGGCAGCCAGGGCACGGCGATCGGCTGCGCCGGGCTCACGCCGCTGGTGGACCTGGTGGGGGCCGAGGACCTCTTCGGACGTGCCCTGGAGCACACGGCTGTGGCTGCTGCCGACGCCATCGCCGCCGCCGCAGACCTCGTGGCTGGCCAGGCCGGGGAGGGGCGGGCCGTGGTCCTGGTGCGGGGGCTGCACCTGGGGGTCTCCGGCGAGGGAGCCGCGGCCCTGGTGCGACCGGCGGAGCTGGATCTCTATGCCTGATCAGTCGTCGCAGGTCAGGCGCCAGGCGTCCAGGTCCCAGGTCTTGATCAGCGTCGAGAAGTCCTGGATGGTGGGCTCGTCGCAGATCTCGGCCGCCAGGCGCTCCCCCTGGTTCCGGCGGTCCACGTACTCGGTGTGGAACACGGCCTTGCCGGCGTCGATGAAGGGGGCGAGCTCGCCGCACTCCGCCCACTGGACGCACTCCTCGTTCAGGGCCCAGTCGAAGTAGGGCTCCAGCGCGACCACCAGGCCGAGCGTGTTCTTGAGGCCCACGGACAGCCCCCGGTCGTGGGCGGCCGTGGCCAGGAAGCGGTCGTAGTCGAGCTGATCGGAGCGCTTCAGGTCGAAGCCGGTCTCGTTCTGGTAGCCGTCGACGTTGTCGGGCTCGACCCCGTCGCAGGCCTTCTCCACCGCCAGGTCGAGGCGGGTCTCCATGATCGAGCGGACGGACTCAGACCGGACGTCCAGCCAGCGCTCCCCGGGCCAGCCGTCGAGCTCCTCGCCGAGGTCCTCGGTGTCGAAGTCGCCGGCGTCGTCCCGCCAGTCCTCCCAGCTACCCGCGGAGAAGTAGCAGACGACCACGCGGTCCTCGGCGTGCAGGGCTCCGAGCTGCGAGGCCGGGGTGTCGAAGAGGTCGATGTCGTACATCTCCACGTCGACGGAGGTGTCCAGGGAGTCCTGGAGCTGCCACTGCCAGGTGGTGCCCGGGGGCGGCGCCCACGGGACGGTGTCGGTGTCGGTGTCGGTGTCGGTGTCGGTGTCGGTGTCCGCCACCGTCCCGGAGTCCGTCTCCGTCGGTCCAGCGGTGTCCCCCCCCGCGTCTGTGCAGGCGAGGCAGAGGGCGATCCCGGCCAGGGTCATCACGGCTCGACTCTACCCCGTCCATTGACGCCGCCGCGGGCCGTCCATAGGAGCCGTGCATGAAGGTCGTCGCCCTCTCAGGTGGTGTCGGTGGGGCCCGGCTGGTCGATGGGCTCGCCGTCGTGCTGCCGCCGGAGGACCTCACCGTGGTGGTCAACACCGGCGACGACTTCAGCCACTGGGGTCTGCGGATCTGTCCCGACCTCGACACGGTCCTCTACACCCTCGCCGGTCTGGCCGACCGCCAGCGGGGCTGGGGCCTGACCGATGAGAGCTTCCGCACCCTCGCCGGGGTCGAGGCGCTCGGTGGCGAGGTCTGGTTCCAGCTCGGGGACCGGGACCTGGCGACCCACCTGGTTCGCAGCGAGCGCCTCGCGGCCGGCGAGGCCCTGTCCGCCGTCACCGCGGGGCTGTGCGAGGCGCTGAGGGTCGGACCGCGGCTGCTGCCGATGGCCGACGAGCCCTGCAGCACCTGGATCCACTGTGACCGGGGCCGCCTCAGCTTCCAGGACTGGCTCGTGCGTGCCCGAGGAGAGCCGACGGTCCACGCGGTGAGCTTCGAGGGGTCCTCGGTCCCGGCAGCCGGGGTGCTCGACGCGATCCGCGCCGCCGACCTGGTGGTCCTGCCGCCCTCGAACCCCTACGTGAGCCTGGACCCGATCCTGGCGCTGGACGGCGTGCGAGAGGCCGTGGCGGGACGCCCGGTGGTCTGGGTGAGCCCCCTGGTGCACGGGCGCGCGGTCAAGGGACCCCTGGCCGCGATGGTGCCGGCGCTGCAGGGCGTGCCGCCGGGCCCGGCTCCCCTGCTCCAGCGCTACGAGGACCTGGTGGGTGCCGCCGTGGTGGAGACGGGGGATGGCGGGGACCTGGAGCTGCCCGTCCTGGAGACGTCGACGGTGATGGGGGATCGCAACGACCGCGCCCGGCTCGCGGCGGAGGTCCTGGGCTTCGCCACCGAGCGGCTGGAGCTGCGGGCCGGGTTCCTGCTGTGAGTCGCTGCTGGGCGGTGGTGCCGGTGAAGGGCTTCGGGCGCGCCAAGGGGCGCCTGGCCCCGATCCTGGACCCCACCGAGCGCGCCGACTGGGCCCGGTCCACCCTGGACCACGTGCTCGACGTGCTCGACCAGGTGGCCCTGCCGGTGCTGGTGGTGACCGACGCCCCGGAGGTGGTGCGCCACGTCGAGGCCCGACGTGCGGAGGCGGTGCTCAGCCCGGTAGCCATCGGCGAGGCGGCACGGCTCGGTGTCGCCCGCGTCGCCGAGCGAGGGGCGGAGGCGGTGCTGGTCTGCATGGGGGACCTGCCGCTGCTGTCCCGGTCCGACCTACGCGCGGTGGTGGCTCGCTCGGAGCCGGTCGTGATCTGCCCGGACCGGGTCGAGGCCGGCACCAACGGGCTCTACCTGCGCCCTGCGGCGCCGACCGGGGTCTGCTTCGGGCACGTCGACAGCTTCGAGCGTCACCGTGCGGCACATCCGGGGGCAGCCATCGTGCGGTCCAGGGGTTGGGGTCATGACGTGGACACGCCGGCGGACCTGGAGCGCATCCGCTCCCTTGGATCCGGGGCATGATCCAACGAACAGGAGGTCCGGGATGGGCGAGACGACCACCACCGAGGACGAGGAACGAGGACGCCAGCTCCTGAGCGCAGTGGAGCGCCTGATCGCCGACCCGGCCGACATCGAGCGCTCGGTCGAGCAGCTTCGCGAGAAGCTGGGGGAGGACGCCGGTCGGGACGCGATCGCCAAGGCCCTGACCGAGCGTGCGGCGCGTACCACCGCCGTGGTCGGGGGCGTCGCTGCGGCCCCGGCGATGATCCCCGGCTTCGGCACCCTGGTCGCCGTCACCGGCGGTGCGCTGGCCGACATGAGCCTGGTGCTCAAGTACGAGACCGAGCTGGCGATGGCCCTCACCCACCTCTACGGCTTCGACATCCGGTCGGAGCGGGGTCGGCGCATCGCCCTGGCGCTGGCCTCGGTGAGCACCTACGACGAGAAGAGCGGCGAGGACCTGCTGGTCGACATCGCCGAGACGGAGGTGACGGCGATCTGGAACTACGGCGGCCGCCAGCTCAGCAAGCTCCTGCTCACCGTGATGGCCCGGCTGGCGCTGATCCAGCTCGGCAAGTCCGCCCTGCGGGCCGTGCCCTTCGCCGGCATGGCGGTGGGCGCCTCGGTCAACCGGATCCTGACCAAGGGCGTCGGCGACCGGCTGGTGGCCCAGCTCGAGGTGCGGCGCTCCGAGGAGGACGGCGCCGAGGCGGCCCGTGCGCGTGGCGCCAATGTCGACGAGGACGGCGTGGTCGAGGCCCGGATCGTGGAGGACGACGATGGCCACTGAGGAAGGAGTCCAGGAGAGCGTGCTCGAGGCCTTGTGGCCCACGCCCAACCCCTCGCCGAAGAAGGACGTGCGCTGCCGCCACTGCGGCGTGAAGAACCGGGTGCTGGTGAGCGTGGCGGCGCTCACGCCCACCAGGGTCCGCTGCGGCGGGTGCGATGGCGCCCTCTTCCTGCGGCCCGACGAGCCCCTCGTGGGCCTCTCCTCCGACGCCTACCAGCACCCGCTGGACAAGGCCTCGCTGACCGCGCTCAAGACCCTGCCCGGCTTCGCCGCCCTGGTGCGCCGCTTCCTCGGCTCCTTCGCCGAGCGGGCCTTCCACCTCCACTGCCGCGCCAGCTTCATCGCCTGCGACGACGAGCAGTTCCCCGAGCTCTACACCCTGTTGGAGCGGGCCCGTCTGGCGCTGGACGTGGACATCCACCCCCGGCTCTTCCTCAGCGAGTCCCCGAACATGAACGCCCTCACCCTGGGGGCCGAGAAGTCGCTGATCGTGGTGATGAGCTCCCTGCTCGACCAGATGAGCGACCAGGAGCTGGTCTTCGTGCTCGGCCACGAGCTGGGGCACCTGCACGCCGACCACATCGTCTACAAGACCCTCGCCCGGCTGCTGGTCAACGGCAGCCTGGCGATGAGCGAGCTGTTGCGGGCCCTGTCCCTGCCGCTGCAGGTGGCGATCCTGCGGTGGGACCGGGCCTCGGAGCTCACCTCGGACCGTGCCGGCCTGCTCGCCTGTCGGGACCTGGGCGCTTCGCTCGGGGCCTCCCTGGTGCTCTCGGGCGGCCGACGACCGGGCACCACCTCCCGGACCCGGCTCAAGCTCTCGGCCTTCGTGCGCCAGGCCCGCGAGCTGCGGGACCTGGAGCAGGAGTCCTGGTGGGACGCCGTGCTCGTGGGCCAGATGGAGATGGGGCGATCCCATCCCTACGTGGCCTGGCGGGTGATGCACCTGGTGGAGTGGGTGGAGACGGGGTCGTACCTTGACCTGCTCGCCGGGGACTTCCAGGGAGGGAACACCACGGGTTGAGGAGTCCGACCCTCAGCGCGTCTCGATCACCACGTCGTCGATCCGGAAGCTGAAGCTGTTCTGCTGGGTCACGGCCCCGACCAGGAGCTGCACGGTCCGCGTGTTGCCCTCGGCGGAGAGGTCGTGGGTGAGCTCGGTCCAGTCCTGGGCGGGCACGGCGAGCGTGGCCGAGGCCCCGTCGTCCCGGCGCAGCTCCACGTCCACGGAGCGCGTGAACGGGTTGTAGGCCCACAGGCTCACGGCGACGGTCTCGGTGGACAGGGCGGCGACGGGCATCTCCAGGCGCACGCTCGCCGGGGTGGTGCCGTCCTCGTTGTAGAAGTTCAGCGCCTGGGCACCGGCGTGGGCGGAGCCGAAGCCGAGCTTGGACGTGCCCGGCTCATCGACGAAGCGGGCTCCGTCGGTGAAGACCTGCGTGCCGGTCGCACCGTCGACGAAGAGCGAGGTGTCCTCGAAGTCCTGGGCATAGGAGCCGCCGCCGACGAAGGTGTCCGTCTCGGTGGTCGTGGCCGAGTCGTCGGTGGTGTCGTCGCCACAGGCGAAGGTGAGCAGGGCGAGGGCAAGCAGGGTCATGGGGGGCTCCTCCAGGGGCAGTCTGGCATGACCGGCTCGGCGGGGGCGCTGCGGGACCGGGGGTCACTCGGCGATGTCGCCGACCTGCACGGCACCCCCGGGTCGGCTACCGTAGCCCCCATGCTGCTCCTCGCCGCCTGCCTCGCCTGCAACAGCGACCCGGCGCCGCCAGCCCCCGTGGCGCCGCCAGCCCCCGTGGTCGACGCTCCAGCCGATCCGCCGCCGGCCGGCCGCATCGGCGGGTCCCCGATCCTGCCCGACCCGGTCGTGCTCGGGGCCATCGATCCCGAGGCCGTCGACCGCGTCGTCGAGGCCCAGGGCGCGGCCATCGCCCGCTGCTACGAAGCCGGCCTCGCCGAGACCCCCGGGCTCTCCGGCAAGGTGCTGGTGAAGCTCGCCATCGCCGCGGACGGCACCGTGAGCCGGGTGTCGACGAAGTCCACCAGCCTGCGGAACACCGCGGTGGAGGAGTGCCTCGAGGCGCGGCTCGCGCGGGCCCGCTTCCCGGCGCTCGAGAGCGGCGAGGTGGCTCTGGTCACCTACCCCTTCGTGTTCCCGCCGGGGCGCTGAGGGATCTCTCGCTCGCCGGGCCCGGACCGGCTCGTCCGGGGTAGCCTGCGAACAACGCCTGCAGCCCTCGGAGTCCCCCATGCGCACACTCCTCGTCGCCCTGTTGCTGCTCCCCGCCTGCCGCAACAAGATGGACAGCGCCGACACGGCCACCGTGGACACCGCCGTCGAAGTCGTGGACCTCGACGGCGACGGCTCCCCCGCCGACGAGGACTGCGACGACGGCGACAGCT
>CAZCVP010000162.1:0-19234 GCA_964501915.1 uncultured Enterobacterales bacterium | reverse complement strand
CACCGGCAAGGCCATAGCTAAGTAATATTAGGTACTTGCCACTGTCAGTGGCAAGGCTCGCCACTCACGGTGGCAGCTCTACGAGATGTGTGCCACCGACAGTGGCAGTGGGTGCGCTGCCCAACGGGGTGTCAGGCGCCACTCGGGTCTCGCCGGGACACGGCCGGGACCACGGGGAGGCAGGGGTGCCGGGCCGGGAGTGGCGACCGAGCATCTCCTCGAGGGCGGGGCTGGAGGACCCTGGGCCAACCGAGTCTCGAGGGTGGGGCGATGTCCTTCAGCCTCCTCTGCTGCGCCGGAAGACCACGACTTCTCTGTTCATGTCTACGCTCTCCACCTCGTAGCCCGCCTCGGTCCAGGCCCTCTTGTGGACCTGGGTGGGCGAATTCTCCGCCCGCCCGGTCCACCAGGAGGAGCGACGGAGGGCGCTGTGCGGCAGGGGGGCGCCGAGGATCGACTGTACCTCCGGGAAAGAGATCTCTACCCGTTCCAGATCACGGCTGAGCAGCCAGTCTCGCAGGGGTGCGTACTTGCCGACCGAGCGCACACTGTAGGGGTAGGAAGGAGATGGCTCCGCGGCCATCATGCGATCGGACGCCGGGCCCGGACCGATGGATCTCCAGTCGGTCTGGTGGACATCGGGCTTCGGCACCTCGATGACCCTCCCGTCGACCACCAGGCTGGCGACCCCCTCCGACAGCCAGGCCATCAGAATGGCGGTGGACAATTGCTGATCGGTCGCTGCGGCCAGGGCGATGAGGGCATCGTCGGACGGGCTGGAGCGTCCCTCTATTCGTCGGAAGTCCTCGAGGCCCACCAGCGCCGCCACCGGCCGGCCAGCGACCTCGATCACGATCCGGCGCCCACCGGCGACCTGGTTGATGAAGTCCCGCAGCCGGGAGCGGAGGTGGGTGATGTTGATGCTCTCTGGATCTCGCACAAAAAGTCCCTTGACGAGGGCCCCCAGATGCACATTTAGTAGACGCACGTAATAGAAATGTCCACTGGGGAGCCGATCAATGAATGCAGGCGGACAGGTGATGGTAGGCCGCTGCGGCTCCCTCGTGGTCTACCTCGCCGGCACCATCCATGTGGACATCCCGCCCCCTGATCGCTTCCACGCCAGCTGCAACCTCGTGCGCGTCCTCCTGAGGGAGTCGGACCCGCTCGACCAGCCGGCGTCCACAGAGTGGCACTTCCCCTCGCCCTGCCGCGCGGTCCTGGGGCCTCACCAGTCCAGGTGGCTCCGCTGGAACGCCCGCATCCTCCGCCTCCCGGCTCATCTGCTCCTCGCCCTGCCCCCCTTCCTGGCTGCGGCGGCGCTGGTGCTGGGGGCTGTGAACGAGCGGACCCCCATGGACCACGCTCTGGCGACCTCGGCCCAGGAGGCCGGCGTCGGGGTCGAGAGCTTGGAGCGGCTCTCGGACCTGTCGGACCTCTTCGACGGGATTCCGCTGGGCGTCCAAGTGGCCTACCTGGAGCGGGTGCTCGAGGCCGTGAGCGGCGGCCCGCCGGCCTGGAGGCAGCTGCGCTCGGCTGCCATCAGCGCCTGGATGCAGGGGGGAGCTTGGCTGGGCGATCTCCCCGAAGAGATCGGCCATGCCCTGCTCACAGCCCGCAACCACCGCTGGCTGCCAAAGGTCCTCGAAGCGGTCGAGCGCGGTCCGCTGCTGGTCGCGGTCGGCGCCGCACACCTGGCCGGGCCTCAGAGCCTCACTGCCCTGCTCCGCCAGGAGGGCTTCCGGTTCGAGTCACTTGGAGGAACCTGGGCATGCACCTGAGGAGCTTCTCGGAGCTGGACGACGTCATCTGCGATCAGGCTCAGCAGCCCCGCGTGGGACTGGAGCCGCACTGGGGGGGCTCGGGCGCGTCGGTGGTCCACACCCACGAGGGCAACGTCCGCAGGCTCGGACTGCCCAAGGAGATGTCACTCACCCACCTGGTGACGGTGGACCGCCGCTGCGGGTCGGTGGCCCACCGGGATCGTTTCACCGTGCTCGAAGACGAGCGTTTGGACACCCTGCAGGTGGCCGGCTTCCGGGGCGAAGTCCGTCGCCTGCGCTACCGTTGCCTGCCAGCGTCCCCGGTCCAACTCGTCGACCACGAACTCACGGTCTTCTTCATCGAAGCGGACAGCAGGGTGGTGTCCTGGGCCATGGCCCGCCAGGGCTTCGTGCCCGACGTCCTGATCAGCATCAGCGACGGCTGCACGACATACGGGGGCAAGCGTCAGTGCTGGGTGAACGGGCTCCGCGGGCGGCCAGTCCCCCCTCGTCGCAAGGGATACTGGGAGTGGCGTGACGAGGGGTGGCACTTCCTGTCGGCAGCCAGGAGCGTGGTCCCGCCGCTCTGGATCACAGACCACTTCCGCTACGCCCACCATGTCTTCCAGGACGGCGACCTGGTCGTGCGGAGCCGAGATCCGCACTTCCCCTTCCAGTTCCGCCGCATCGACAAGGTCAGCCCCACCTGGGGGCGGCCGTATGGGCAGCGCTACGGCTTGGGCAGCGCAACCCTCTTCAAGACGGAGCTGGCCGGTGCCAGCCGGGAGTTGCGGTAACCATGAGACTGGACTGCAAGGTCTGCGGTGTGCAGGTCCTCGGCGCCGAACTCTCGAACTCGCTCGGCGAGGGCCTGGTTCCGTGTCGCCACGTAGTGGCCGAGATCTGCAACTACTGCGAAGGCATGTGCAGGTACAACCCGGCGTACGCGAGGCAGTTGCTCGCTGGCGAGGGCTTCGAGTGGCGCCTCGCTTCGATCACCGCCGAGGAAATTGGCTGGGACCAGGGAAGTGACCAGCTCCACGGACTGCTGGGGGGCCATCGCGAGTTGGACTCGGTCGAGATCGGGCCACCCACCTTCCACGTCTGGGTGTACACGGTGGGAGATGTGCTCGTCGAGCGGGAGGAGTGGTGACTCCATGAGCTCGCCGCACAGGAACTGACTGCGACAATCTCGGGGGTAGCGGAGAGCGCCCCTGCGCGGGGACTGGGCAGCTTTCGAAGGACCTGTCGACTGTCAGGGCTCACTTGACTCGATCGTCCGGGGCGAGTCGGGCTGAACGGGGAGACCTCGAGTCCCGGCCATCTGATCTGCCTCTGGAGTGCGAGCGATGGGCAGCAGGTTCCCAAACCTCCCCCTGTCCGCCTCAAACGCCGCCGGGCTCAGGTGCGCATACCGCTCCGTCACCTTCACCGAGCTGTGCCCCAGGATCTTCTGAAGCCGGTAGATGTCGCCGCCCTTCAGCATGTAGTGGCTGGCGAAGGTGTGCCGCAGCGCGTGGAAGGTCATCCGGTCCAGCCCAGCCGCCTCCCGGACCTTGTGGAAGAGGTCGTTGGAGACCTTGGGCCCGGGGGTCTGCATCGTGCCCCGCTCGGTCGGGAAGACCCAGGTCGGCGAGTGGCACCCCTTCGACCAGGCCAGGAGCATCGGCTTCAGCGCATGCGGCAGCGGCACCCGCCGGATCCGGCTGCTCTTGGTGGGCTGGTTGTAGCTCCGCTGGACTGTGATCAGGCCGTTCTCGAAGTCGATGTCCTCCCACCGCAGTCCGAAGAGCTCGCCGGCCCTCATGCCGGTGTAGACCGCGGTGGCGTAGAGCTGGAGCAGACCCGGGTAGCGGTGCTCGGAGGCCTTCACCAGGAAGGTGCGGATCTCGGCGTCGGTGCGAATCCACACGTAGGCCTTGTGCTTCTCCTTGGGGAGCTCGATGGCGGGGACCTGGGCGATCCATCCTTGTCGCAGCGCCATCTTGAGCATCGAGCCCAGCAGGATGAGCACCTTGCGCGACGTGGACGGGCTGAAGACGCCCTTGTCGACGCGGCTGTGCAGGGCTTTCTCGATGCGGGTCACCATGGCGGAGTCGATGTGGACCAGCAGCACCCCGTCCAGGTGGGGGTCCAGGTGGTTGCGGATCCGGCTGAGGTCGTCCTTGAGCGAGCGCTTCGCCTTCTTCCGCACCTTCCATAGCTCCACCAGGTCCTTCCAGACCCGCGATGGCTCCACCCGCGGAGCCAGCCCAGCCCGGGCCTTCTCGGCGGCGACCTGCTCCTCGCGCAGAAAGCGCGCGGCATCGGACTTGTGGGTGAAGGAGCGCCAGCGCCGCTTCCCCGAGGCGTCAAGCCAGTTGATCTGCCACTTGCTGCGGTGCCGGCGGATGTTGCCGGTGCTCGCGCTCATCGGGACCTCCAAGTGGCCAGCATGTGGCCATGTCCCGATGATGGTCGCCTGCGGAGAGCAGAAAGTCCAGCAATATCAAGGCACCCCCGCCAGGACTCGAACCTGGGACCCACGGCTTAGAAGGCCGTTGCTCTATCCACCTGAGCTACGGGGGCTCCCCCCCAACCTAACCACCCCCCACCCCACCGAGCCCCCACCGCCGAATGTCGCCCTGGGCGACACTCAGGCCCTCACACACCCGTGTGGGCCGCCGAATGTCGCCCTGGGCGACACTCAGGCCCGCCGCCGGCCGCGTGGACCCCCTACTTCACCCGAAACATCGACGCCCGAGCGTCGTTCCAGGCGAACCGCACCTTGCGCGGGTCCTCGCCCATCCGCTGCAGCCCCAGCATCAGCCGCCGCACCAGCGCGTCGGGCTTGGGCTCCGGCTCCTGCTCCAGCGAGGTGCAGTACACCAGCACCTTGGGGTGACCCGACCTCCTCGCCGCGCTCAGACCCCGGTGCACGCGCTCCGCGAAGAGACGCGCACCGCCCAGGTCCGTCTCCGGCAGCACGATCAAGAGCGTCGTGCCGTCCAGGAAGCCGACGTGGTCGGCCGAACGGGTCGCCTTCCGCAGCATCCGGGCCATGTCGGCCAGGATCTCGTGGGCCCGCAGCTCCGGCAGCAGCGCTCGCCGGGGATCGAGGCGGACACCCACCACCGAGAACTTGCGCTTGTAGCGGATCGCCCTGGACACCTCGACGTCGAGGTTCGTCGCCCTCTGCACCGGCCGCAGGATGTCGCTCTGCAGCTCCGCATCCCGCAGATCGAGCAGATCGCGGAAGAGCACGATCTGACGCTCCTTGGCCTCGACGGCCTCGGCCGACTCGGCGGCCTCGTCGCGGACGTCGGCCAGCATCAACAGGACGTCCCGCGGCTCCGGCACCGGCGGCGGCTTCCAGGGCACGCCGAGCACCTGGAGGATCTCGCCTAGCTGACGGGACACCTGCTCGACCTCGCTGAGCTTGCCCTGCGGCTGCCCGGTCACCATCAGGGTCAGGGCGTCGTCGATGAGACGCCTCGCCGGGGAGAAACGCACCGGGTTCAGCAGCTCCTTCAGGTCCCTGGGCAGAGACCACTCGCCCGTGGCGTCCTCGAGAGCCTGGAGCGCGGTGGTGCCGAAGAGGCGCTCCTCGAGCTGCTCCCTCTGGGCTGGGTGCGCCTGCTCCAACAAGGACCCGAGCACGGCCTGGTCCGCCGGATCCGGCACGAGCAGCCGCTGACCCAGCCGGGCCGCGAAGCCCGACGTGATGGCCCCATAGGGCGGCAGTCCCGCAGCCTTGGCCACGACGTAGGCGGCCGCGGCGACGGTGGCACACTCGGCCGCTCCGTCGCCCCCCGGACCGAAGAGCTCCCGCATGCGCTGCCACAGGGCGACGTGGCGCACACGACCCGCACCGAGCAGCTTCAGCGCCCGACCGGGGTCTCCTACCGCCTTTCCAGCACCGATGAGCGCCGAGCTGGCGGCGAGCTGGACGGTCTCCGAGAGCTGGGGGGCCCAGTCCGCGAAGCGCTCGATGTCCGCGGGGTCGATGTCGCTCCAGTCCGCGCTGAGCAGGTCCTGCCAGGAGGTCTGGCGCTGGTCCTTGTCCTTCGCGACAGCGACCGCCATGACTTCCCTCCCGACCGGGTCCCTCATCGGTCATCGGATCGCTTCACCGGACCCTGAGCCCAATCTGGCCAGGAAGTGAAGCTCAGATCCCCGTGGCTCGGCCCCCACCGGCCATGGTAGAGCGAAGGGGTCCCTCCAGACCGGGTCCGACACCATGTCCTCCCTGCTCGCCCTCAGCCTGCTCGCCTGCCCCGCCACCGACGACAAGCCGGCCGCCGAAGCCCCCGACCTCGCCGTCTCCGAAGATGCCCTGGCCCTCACGGAGCTGGCCCTGGAAGCGGTCGCCATGAGCCCCTCGTGGATCCAGGACGACCTGGTGATCGCCTTCGACCGCCAGAGTGCCGAGCACCAGGACGAGCTGGCACAGCTCCTCGTCGACAACGACGAGCCTTGGACCTGGGACGAGGTGGCCTTCACCATCGCCCACACCGGCCCCGAAGTGCTCAGCGCGGACTGGTTCCATCCGCAGCTCCTGCTGGAGAACGCCCGGCTCACCTACGAGCACGACGCGCAGCTCGACTACGTGGAGATCATCGACGTGGGCGAGCCCGGCGTCGACGCCGACTACTACAGCGTGACCGCCTACCAGGTGGAGACGGCCGACGGCGAGCGCGTCGAGCGCCAGGTCGAGCGAGACATCTACTACTGGTACGTGGTCCACCCCCGCCTCGAGGACGAGTCCCCGATGTACGTGGACGGCTGGTACGAGTGCGGCTCCGCCCAGTGCCCGGTCAGCCCCGAGGACGGACGCTTCTGGCGGGACTTCCTCTGGAGCGGCGCCCGCGAGGACTGCCCCGAAGGCGAGACCTGCCAGGTCCTGGACGAGATCCTCCCCGGCGTCGAGGTGCTGTGGAAGGAGAAGCTCTACGACCGCGAGGACAACGGCGCGGTCGGGTCGATCGTCCAGTTCGTGCTCGACGTGATGGACTTCGGCGTCCAGGCCGACCAGGTGCGCTCGGTCCAGCCCAACGCGGTCTACGCGCTGTTCTATGGCAACTGCGGCGAGCACTCCGACATCACGGGCGCCTCGGCCCGCACGGCGCTGATCCCCAACCAGAACGCCTCCGCCTGGGGCAATGACCACACCTGGAACGAGTTCTGGGACGACGGCTGGATGCAGTGGGAGCCGGTCAACACCTACGTGGGCCACTGGTACTACTACGCCGACGCCAACGGGGACTACTACCGGTCCAGCGACAAGCTGGACAACGACTGCGACGGCGCCGCGGACAACGGCGGCGGCGAACCGACCGACGACCTCTGGACCGGTGACCACGACGAAGACGGCGTGAGCCTCGCCGACGGCGACTGCAACGACGCCGATCCGCTCGCCTGGCCGGGGGCCGACGAGCTCGACAACGGCAAGGACGACGACTGCGATGGCGTGGCCGACGACGGCACGGACACCAGCGACGCCGACGAAGACGGGTACAGCATCGCCGACGGCGACTGCGACGACACACGCACCAGCGTCTACCCGGGCGCCGAGGACCTGATCGTGCCGTCGAGCAACCGGGTCCAGGCGATCAGCGTCACCCGGGGCGACACCCTGGTGACCCAGCGGACCGAGAGCTACGGCAAGACGGTCCAGCTCGAGGTCACGATGACCGACGAGGACGGCACGCCGATCGACGGAGCCCGGATCACGATGTACGGGCGCGTCGAGGTCTATGGCTACTACAACTCCTGGTGGCGCAACACGGTGGCCGTGACCGACCTGGACGGAAGGGCCACCCTGACCCTCGGAGAGGCCAACGACTACGCCTGGCGGGTCGACCACAGCATCGGGTCCTTCCCCTCCGACCCGGACCAGATCCGCCACTCCCACAGCTGGCCCTACGACAGCGACGTGATCACCCTGGACGACTGGATCCCGGCCACGATGCCCGCCGGCCACCAGGGCGAGGCTGGAGACCTGGTGGGGGAGAACAAGACGAACATGGAGGTCACGATCGAGGTGACCCCCGACAGCCACCGCATCCAGGCCCCCACCTGGTTCGGCACCTCCACCGTGGCCCACGACGGCGGACGCATCACGCGCTTCGTGGTCGACGAGAGCAACTACGAGGACTTCGTGGCCGGCGAGAGCTTCGAAGCGATGGAGCTGGATGAGCTCACCGAAGCCGCCACGACGAGCCTGGACCTCGCCAGCCGCCGACCCTGGTGGGTGGTGCTGGCCAACATCGGCCCGACCTCGACGACGATGATCGGCGACCTCCAGGTCTCGGCCACCGGGGACTGGGGCACGGTGGAGGTCGACGAGCGCTACATCGTGGGCCCCGGCGAGCACGTGGCGGTGGCGCTCACGCCTCGCTGACAGGCTGTCGGGCCCGGAGAGGCCCCGAGCCACCCGGAGCGACGGATTGTCAGCTCCAGGGCTGAATTCGGGCCACGTCGAACTGGCACGGGGCTTGCTTCCCACCCCGGGACACACCCTCCCCCGGAGTCCCCATGTTGCTCGTCGCCCTCTCCCTCGCCCACGCCGGTGACCTCGACCTGCACTTCCAGGTCGACGAGCGGGTCCACACCTTGACGCTCACGGACGTGGCCTCCTGCGCCCCCACCCGCGTCGAGCTGGACGGCGAGGACTCCTGGTCCGTCCGCGCCATGGCCACAGCCATCGACGAGGCGGGCACGGTCTACGTGACGGTCGACCTGGAGGCCCACCTGGCGTCGGGCCGCGAAGCCCGCACCGTGAGGACCAGCCCGGCCTTCCTGGTCCGGGCCGGAGAGCCGGCCACGCTCACGGTGGGCGGCGAGGCCGGCGACGTGGTGGTCGAGGTGGTCGCCACGGGCTTCGACCTCGACACCCGCTGTGGCCCCTCGACCCACGTGCGGACCAGGAGCGAGGGACAGCGTCACCGCCACCGCGAGATCCACTGAGCCGATTCGCCCAGCGACGGGCCCCGCCTGCGTGCGACAATGGCCCTTCGTACAGCGAATCGGGTGCACAGTGGGCCGGCACGCCCAGCCTGGACTCCTGGCCCGGCGGCGTGGGTGGACGACGCCGGGGGTCCCGGCGCTCTGCCTGGCGCTGGTGGCGGCCCTGGCCTCGGCCTCGGTGGGCATCGCCAGGCTCGACGCCCGGGTCGCCACCCTGGCCCCCGAGGAGCTGGCCACGAGCTTCGTGCTGGTGGCCTCGGACGCCACGGTGGTCCACGTGGACCGGCCCGAACACCGCCGGCCCGTGGCCCTCGCAGACCTGTCCCACAGCACCCTGGGCGCCTTCGTGGCCGCCGAAGACCAGCGCTTCTGGCAGCACCGGGGCGTGGACCCGCTGGCCATCGCCCGGGCCGCCTGGGAGAACCTCACCGAGCTGGCGGTGCTCCAGGGAGGCTCCACCATCACCCAGCAGGTGGTGAAGAACCTCCTGGTCGGCCGCGATCGCACCCTGGCCCGCAAGGTCCACGAGGCGGCCCTGGCCTGGCGCCTGGAGCAGGCCTGGTCCAAGGACGAGATCCTGGAGCTGTACCTCAACTACGTCTACCTGGGCGGTGGCAACCACGGCATCGAGGCGGCGGCGCTGGACCTGTTCGGGGTCGGGGCCGCCGACCTGGACCCGGCCCAGGCGGCCACCCTCGCCGCCCAGGTGGCCCGTCCCTCCCGCACCTGGCCACGCCGGGCCCCCGAGGCGGCCCGCGACCGACGGGACGGGGTCCTGGCCGCCATGGAGGCGAGCGGCGCCCTCGGACCCGGCGAGGCGAAGAGGTGGCAGGACGAGGACCTCGGGCTGGTGGATCGCAGCAGCTCGGTGGCCCCGGCCTTCGTGACGGAGGCCCAGCGACAGCTCTCCGCGGCCTTGGGCGCCGACCGCTACCGCCACGGACTTCGGGCCGAGCTGACCCTGGACCGCACCCTCCAGGCCCACGCGGAGACGGCGCTGGTGCGTGCGCTGGCCGACCTCGAGACCCGCCTCGGCACCCTCGTGCCGGTCGCCGAGCTCGACCCGGACCAGTGGCGGCCCTTCCTGAAGAACGCCCCCGAGCTGCGCAAGGGCGCCGACGGGCTGCCCAACTACCCCCAGCCGGGCGACTGCTTCCTGGCGGTCTGGCAGGAGCGCACGGGCTTCCTCACCGCGGACCTGGTCTTCCTCCTCGCCGAGGGCGAGGCCGAGCGGCCCGTGAGCGATCCGGCCGGCCCGCGTCCCGCCCCCTTCCGGCGGATGGCCCGGGGCGCCCAGGTCTACCGGGTCTGCCTCGTGGAGGGCGACCGGGTGCGACTGTACGACGGTCCCTGGGCCCAGGGCGCGGCGATGGTGCTGGACCACGAGAGCGGGCGGGTCCTGGCGCTGGTGGGCGGACGCCGAGACGCCCCCGGAGACCTGGTCCGGGCCACGCGGTCCCACCGCCAGCCGGGCAGCGCCTTCAAGACCTTCATCTGGGCCGCGGCTCTGCAGGCCGGGCAGGCCGCCGTGCGGGGAGAGCCCACGAGCCCGCGGGACCTGCGACACGTCTGGTGGAGTCGTCGTGCCCTCCGCTCGGCCCTGGCCCGCTCCGACAACCACACGGCGGCCTGGCTCGCTCGACGGGTCGGCCACGAGGCGGTCATCGCCACCGCCCGACAGATGGGGGTCCGGACACCGATCCCGGACCACGTGACCCTGCCTCTGGGCACCCGGGAGCTCACGCTGCAGGACCTGGTCTCCGGCTACGCCACCGTGGCTCGGGGCGGCACGACGGTGAGCCCCCGCCTGGTCGAGCGGGTGGTGGACTGGCAGGGGCAGGCGCTCCCACTGCCCCCGCCCGCCCCCTCGCGGCGGGTCCTGGCCCCGGAGGTGGCGGCGGAGCTGGACCTGGCGCTGACGGAGGTGGTTCGCCGGGGAACGGCCCGCCCGGCGTGGCGCTCCGACCGTGCACGAGCGGGCAAGACGGGCACCACGGACGGCCCCAGCGACGCCTGGTTCGTGGGCTACAGCGGTCGCTACACGGTGGGGGTATGGATCGGCAGCGACCGACGGGTGCCCCTGGGGCCTCAGGCCACGGGGGCGTCGCTCGCACTGCCCGTCTGGCAGGAGATCGTGGAGGAGCTGGAGGACCGTCAGTCCCCGTAGAGCAGCTCCAGGTCGTGTAGCACGTCGCCCGGATCCGCCCCCAGCTCCAGGAACTCCCGGTACTCGAGCACGACCTGCCCCTCGGCATCGAGGATGAAGGCGATGCGCAGCGGATCGACGGTCTCGGCCGACTCCGCGGCGCCGTAGTGCACGGCGATGGTGCGCTCCAGGTCGCTCCAGAGCTCGTACTGGAGGCCGTCGTTCAAGGTCCACTCCAGGGTCCACTCGGGGTCGCCCGCCCCCACACCGACCACCTTGGTCCCGAGCGCCTCGAACTGGTGGTAACGGTCGCGGTACCCGCGGCCCTGGATCTCTCAGCAGTCCGTCCAGCCGGTGGTGAAGAACCACACCACCGTGGGACTGCCCTCCAGGTAGTCCGCCGTGCGGTCGAGACCGTACTGGTTGGAGACGACGAACTCCGGCAGGCCCAGCGCTTCGGCCGGCGGCGTGCCGACGAAGCTCGGCGGCGCCGTGTCGGTCCCGGGGTCGGTGTCCTCGGTGTCCTCGGTGTGCTCGGTGTCCTCGGTGTCGGTCCAGGTCCAGCCCTCGGCCCAGCCGGTGTCCCGGGTGTCGGTGTCGGCGGGGCCGCAGGACAGCAGGAGCAGGTGGAGGAACACGGCCCCAGTCTACTGGCGACGACGGCGGGTGAGGGGCCCCAGGTCCGTGCTAGGCGTGGTGCTGGCCGTGGTCACCGGGCACGAAGTACCCCAGGTCGTGCCACAGGATGTGCAGCAACAGCCCCGCCACGACCGGCGGCAGCCAGGCCGCCAGCGACGGGGTGGCCTCGGGCACGACGAAGCCGAGCACGACGCCGGCCATCGTGCCGCCGATCAGGCCGGCGGACACGAACCAGCTCACCCCCAGCTCCACCAGCAGCGCCGAGACCAGCGGGATGGTGTGGACCGCGATGGCGAACGTGACGCCCCAGGCGCCGATGTCCAGCGCATGGGCGGCACCGATCTCGAAGCCGTCGACGCCCTGGTGGAGGACGATGCCGAACACGGCCAGAGGCCCCCCCGCGTGGTGGTGGTGCCCCAGGCGCTCGGCCGCCCGCTCGATGAGCCAGGGCGCGACCAGCCCCAGCGCGAAGACGCCCAGGGCGCTGGGCCAGCCGATGCCCTCGGCGGACTCGGGCAGCAGGACGGCGCCGACCACGGCGAGCGCGGCGATCAGGGCCAGCCAGCGCGCCGGTCCCACCCAGCCCGTGCGGGCTCCAGCGGTCCACCCGAGGGTGATCCCCACGGCGACGGGGAGCAGGGCTCCGAGCAGGGCGAGTGTCACGAACGCCCCCTATCACGAGGTCGTCAGCTCTCGGTCACCCGCTCCAGGGCGTACTCCACCACCGCTGCGCCGTCGGCGAAGGCGCCCTCTGCGAGCCGGATCTGGGTGCCGTCCTCCGCCAGCAGGTCGTAGCCGAGCACCACGTCGGGCTTTGCGGCGTCGACGCGCCTCCTGGGTCGCAGCTCCTTCCAGGTGAAGCGCTGGCCGTTGCGCAGGGTGAGACCCTCGGCGTCCATCACCCGGGGCATCTTGCGCAGGATCGGTAGCATGACCACGGCCACCACGCCGCAGGACATCAGGCCGCCGAGCACCATCGTCCCCTTGAAGAGGGTGCTGGGCCGGACCTCCCGCGGGGCCGGGGCGGGAAGCTGGGGCTCCTGGGCCGCGGCCGCGGCGAGGTCGTGCAGGTCGGAGAACATGCCCTGGATGTCCGCCAGCTCCGGGTGGTCCTGGGGGGCTGACACCGACATCTGGAGCTGCCAGCTCACACCGGGACCGGTGACGTCGAGGGTGAGCACCCGGCCCGGATCCGCTGGGGCCGCGACCTTCAGGGCGCCGATGTCGTAGGTGAGCAGGCTGTCCACCAGCTCCTTGATGGCGCCCGGGTCGACGCGACCGATCGGCTGGGCCTGCTCGTCGCCGGTGGTGCGCACCACCACGCGGCCGTCGCCATGGACGTCGGTCCAGCGGGCCCCTCGGATGCCCTGGTGCACGCCCCACGAGAACACCACCGGTCCCGTGGCCGCTCCTTCGCCGACGGCAACGAGCAGGTTCTCCAGGTCGTTGGCCATCCGCTACCTCCCTTCGGGGGGACCCTACCGCGGCGTTAGCCTTGGACCGGGAGGCGAAGATGTGGACCGTCTACGGAGTCCCCACCTGCGACACCGGCCGCGAGGAGCGGACGTGAGGCGGGTGATGCGGGCTGGCTACCCGTTCCTGCCCTACGCCATCGATCGCGTGCCCGACGAGGTGGCCCTCGCCCGGGGCGAGACCCTCTACCAGGAGCTGGAGACCCGGCGATCCGTGCGCAGCTTCTCGCCGGAGCCCGTGCCGCGGGCGTGCATCGAGTGGGCGATCCGGTCGGCATCGACGGCACCGTCGGGCGCCCACCGGCAGCCCTGGCGCTTCGTCGCCGTGAGCGATCCGGACCTCAAGCGTCGCATCCGCGATGGCGCCGAAGCCGAGGAGGCCCGCAACTACGCCGGACGCATGCCACCGGCCTGGCTCGAGGCCCTCGCTCCCCTGGGAACCTCGGCGGACAAGCCCTACCTGGAGGTCGCCCCCTGGCTGGTGGTGGTCTTCGCCGAGCAGCACTCCTTCGAAGAGGACGGCTCCCGGCGCCAGCACTACTACGTCAAGGAGAGCGTGGGCATCGCCTGCGGGCTCTTCATCGCCGCTCTGCACCGCATGGGCCTGGCGACCCTGACCCACACGCCGTCGCCGATGGGCTTCCTCAACGAGATCCTGGAGCGGCCCGGCCACGAGCGGCCCACCGTGCTCTTCCCGGTCGGGCACCCGGCTCCGGACTGCGTGGTGCCTGACCTGGCTCGCAAGTCGCTGGCGGACGTCGCTGTCTTTCGCGAGTGAGGCCCGGACCGGTGCGTGTACGATGCGCTCCCGCCCAGTGGCCCTGGAGACGCCATGTTCCTCACCACCGCCCTGTTCTCGGTCGCCCTCGCCAACGACGGGCCCACCCCCCGGCTCTACGCCGAGGCGAACGGCTCCGCCGTCACCCTGTCCATCGAGCTGCACAGCGCCGGTGAGCCCGGCCTGGGGGAGGACCTCGACATCCTGCGCCTGGAGGGCGAGACCGAGACCGCCGTCGTCGAAGGGCGCTCCTGGTCCTCTGGAGAGGCCGACTACACCACCCAGCACTGCAAGAACTGGGAGGTCGGCACCACCGACACCGGCGTCTGGTGGAGCTGCGACGACCAGCCCGACCGCTGCGAGGACTGCGACGGCGACGGGGTCAACGAGTGCAGGTACGGCTGCGTGGACTGGCCGGGCTTCCTTGTCGAAGACGCGTGCGTCGAAGCCGGCGAGGTGCGCTACGAGGTCCGGGAGACCGGCGAGACCTACGACGTCGCCGCCGCCGAGCTCACGGTCGAGGACGTCGGCCAGGACTGTGAAGAGGTCGGCGACACCGGCGACGGCTCCGACGACGACGACGGCGGCCTCTTCGCCTGCTCCGTGACCCCCTCGGTCAAGGCCCGGCAGGCGCTGCTGGGCTTCGCGATGGGCCTGGTCGGGCTGATCGCCCTGCGCCGGCGGGACTGAGTGGACGCAGGTGCGTGGGCCGCGGCCTTCGCCATCACCCTCGTCCTGGAGCTTCCCTGCGCGGCGTGGCTGCTGCGGGCCCGCTCCCGGTGGCGCGGGGCGCTGGCGGCGGTCGTCGGCACGGCGATCACCCACCCGCTGCTCTGGTTCGCCTGGAGCCGGGTCTTCGAGAGCTACTGGCTCTACATCGCCACCGGAGAGGGCCTGGTCGTCCTGCTGGAGACGGTGGCCTACCGGCTCATCGCCGGCGTGGGCTGGCGCATGGCGCTCGGGGTCTCGGCCGTCGTGAACGCCGTCAGCTACCTGGTGCCGGTGCTGCTGCGGGGGTGATCAGAAGTACGCCTTCCACTCCACGAAGAGCATGTGGGGCATGAGCCCGAACTCGCTGCGCACGTCGATGAGCTCCAGGAACTCCTCGTCGGTGGTGGCCCCCGAGGCGAAGACCTCCTCCCAGGTCAGGTCCGCCGGGCGCTCGCCCACCGCCAGGTAGCCGCCGGTCACCAGGTCGGCGTTGTCGCCCACGCTCCAGCTCAGCCCGGGGCCGACCAGGGCGCTGCGGTCGGCCAGGTTCATGATCCCGAAGAGCGAGCCGAAGACGCGCGGCGACAGCTCCTGGGACAGGCTCAGGCCGGCGTAGTAGCGCCCCATGGCCCAGACCTCGCCCCGGGCGTAGCGGGGGGAGCTCGCCGTGGTCAGGTAGTCCTCGGGGTCCTTGGCGCCGAGGGTCTGGAGGTAGACCTCGCCGCTGAGCGTGGTGCGCTCACCGGGACGCCACATGGCGCCGATTGCCGCGCGCACGAAGGGGTCTTCGTCGAGGTCGGGGTTGGGCCGCGTGAGCGTCGCTTCGCCGGTCAGGCCCACCGGTCCGATGCTGCCCGCCACGGCCACGCCACCGACCAGGTCGCCGCAGACCGCGCCGCCGAAGAGCCCCAGGTCCCACACCCCCAGGGTCGTCTGGCCGTAGGCCGCGAAGACCATGCCGTCGGTCTCCCAGGACCCGGCATAGGCCGCAGCCAGGGTCACCTGGTTCGCCATGCCCCAGTACACGTCGCCGCGCAGGGAGTCCACGCCGGGCTTGTACTCGCTGTCCACCGTGGTCGGGGTGAAGGGGTTCACCAGGTCCATCGGGGTGAACATCATCGACTTGCCGAAGCTGATCGGCTGGCGGCCGATGCGCAGGTCGACGTGGGGCAGGCTCACGCCGAGCCAGAGGCGGTCGGTCCGGGTGGTCACGGACAGGGCGCCGGCCTCGTCGGCGTCCTCGAACAGGGTGAAGGAGAGGTCCGTGGCCTCTGCCGCCCCCAGGCCGGCGCCCGAGGAGCCGAAGGACGTGCTCAGGGTCGACGCACCCGGGGCCCTCGCCGTCAGGGTCTGGTGAGCCTGGAAGCGCACCACGTCGCCGCCCTTGATCTCCAGCTTCAGGCGACCGTCGACGATGCCCTGGCCGCTCTCCGTCTCCGGCATCAGCAGGTGGTCATAGGGCAGGGTGACGATGAAGAAGGCCTTGGTGTCGCCGTGGAGGTCGAATTCGGCGAACTCCACGTCGCCGGCCGAGATCGGCTGTCCCGCCAGGGCGGCCCCGACCCACCACCAGCCCATCACTGCACCACGTCCGAGTCCACCTTGCCGTCGACGAGGTGCACGATGCGGCGGGCCCGCCTCATGACCTTGGGGTCGTGGGTGGCGAAGACGAAGGTGATGCCCCGCTCCTCGTTGAGGCGGGCCATCAGCTCCACCAGCTCGGTGCCGGTCCTGGAGTCCAGGTTGGCCGTGGGCTCGTCGGCGCGCACCCGGGCGGGCGCGGCGGCGCTGGCCCGGGCCCCGGCCCCCCGCTGCGGCGGGCCGCCGCTGAGCTCGTTGGGCCGGCGGTGCTCCATGCCTTGGAGGCCGACGGCCTCGAGCACGCCCATGACCTGCTCCCGGCGCCGGGCCTCGGGCACGCCCTGGAGCATCAGCACGAACTCGGCGTTCTCGTAGGCGGTGAGCACCGGCACCAGGTTGTAGGCCTGGAAGACGAAGCCGATGCGCTGGAGCCGCAGCTCGGAGCGCTCCCGCTTGCTCATCGCTCCCACGTCCTGGCCGTCGACCGTGACGTCGCCCTCGGTGGGCTCGTCGAGGCCGCCGATGCAGTTGAGCAGGGTGGTCTTGCCGGAGCCCGAGGGGCCCATCAGGGCGGTGAACTCGCCCTGGGCGATCTCCAGGTCGACACCATCGAGGGCCTTCACGGGGACGGCTCCGTTCTCGTAGCGACGGTGCACGCCGCGGACGGACACGATCGACATCTCCTCTCTCCTGGGATCAGGCATGGTGCATGGCCTCGACCGGCTCGAGCCGGGCAGCCTTCATGGCGGGGTAGAGCGTGGCGAGGATGGTCATCCCGATGCCGCAGGCCGCGAAGAGCACGGTCGACGGCCAGTCGTAGACCGCGTAGAGCACGGCGCTGATGGCCACGCCTTCGACCTCGTAGGACTCCCCCATGTAGGGGGTGAGGTCCCAGCCGTGCACGACCAGGGGCCAGGTCAGGGCGGCGCCGAGGGCGACGCCGAGCAGCACGGACAGGGCGCCGAGCACCGTGCCCTCGACCACCACCAGCGTGCCGAGGCGCTTGGGGCTCATGCCCACCGCCAGCAGCACACCGAACTCCCGGATGCGCTCCATCACGGCCATCAAGACGGTGTTCGCCACGCCCACGGCGACGATGAGGCCGATGATGAACATGAACAGGTAGTTGTACTGCTGGTCCATCTGGATCATCTGGTAGATCTCCGGGATCGCCTCCATCCAGGGCAGGACCTCCACGTCGTGACCGGCCAGCAGCTCCCGGGCTTCGTCGGTGGCGGGCACGGTGAGGTCGCCGTCCTCGAAGTGGACCGAGATCTGGTGGGCCGTGTCCGGCCGCTCCAGCAGCTCCTGGACCGCGGGGAGCGGCGCCAGGGCGAAGAAGCCGTCGAGCTCCTTGGAGCCGGAGGTCATGATGCCGCGGACCCGGAACAGGCGGCTGGTCACCTCGTCGGAGCCCTGGGTCATGAAGACCACCTTGTCGCCCGTCTCGACCTCCAGCGAGTCGGGGGGGGGGGGGGGCGCGCCCCCCGCCCCCCCCGGGCCGGGGGGGGGGGCGCGCCGGCGCCGGGCGGCGGCGAGCCCGACGCCGAGCACGATGCCGCGCTCGGCGTCGGGCTCGAACCAGGAGCCGGAGGTGATCTTGTCGTCCCAGTCCACGACGGTGATCTCGCGGTCGGGCTGGATGGCATTGAGCCCGACGCCGACGGAGTTCTGGGGCGAGGTGAGCAGGCCTCCCAGGAAGGAGCGGGTCACGACCCGGGCCTCGGGGAAGGCTCGCTCCAGGGTCCCGGCGATCGCGGAGGCTCCCTCGACCACCTGCTCGACGTCCTTGTCCTGCTGGAAGCCGGGGGCCTGGACCACCACGTGGCCGGCCATCTGGGAGACCCCGACGTCGATCATCGCCCGGTAGCTGCCCTCGTTGAGGTTGCGGCCCCAGATCATCAGGGCCAGGCCGAGGGCGATGGCGGCCATCGTGATCAGGCTGCGGCGCTTGTTGCGCCAGACGTTGCGGGCGGCGAGCTTGAGCATGGCCTTCATGGCTACGCCTGCCTCATGGCGTCGACGGGGTTCATGAGGGTGGCCCGGAACGCCGGCCAGATGGCGGCCCCGACGGAGACCACGAAGACCAGCCCCAGGGTCAGGCCGAAGCCCACCGGATCGCTCTCCCCGTAGATCACGGGGTCGAGGTGGATGCCCATGAACTCCATGCCTTCGCCGTTCACCGCGAATTCCATGCCCTTGGTGACCATGTGCCAGTGGATCAGGCCGCCGATGACGCCCCCCACACCGCAGGCCAGCAGCGCCAGCATGAAGCTCTCCGCCAGCACCATCCGGCGGATGAGGCTCGGCTTGAGCCCCAGGGCCTGGAGCAGCCCCAGCTCCCGGGTGCGCTCGAAGACCGCCATCAGCATCGTGTTGAGGATGCCCAGGGCGCTGACCCCGTAGAAGATGCCGAGCATGATCACGATGCCGATGGCCTGGAAGGCCTGCATCTGGGCGGCCTGGGGGTCGGTCTCGGTCCAGGTCCGCACCAGCGGTCCCTCGCCGGTCACCCCCCGGACCTCTGTGGCCAGCGCATCGGCGGTCTCGATGTCCTCGCCCAGCACCAGGACCTCGTGGAGCTGGTCTTGGAGCGCCAGCAGCTCCTGGGCGGCCGGCAGGTCGATCCAGAGACCTCCCCGGTCCATGGCCGCGTCCCCGGTCTTGGCCACGCCGACGATGGTGTAGAGGTCGTTGGCCATCGAACCGTCGGCGGCCTGGCCGATGACGACCACCGTGCCGTCCACGCCGACCTCCAGCTCGTCGGCCAGGCCCACGCCGATGACGGCCTCTCCGGGCACGCCGGCCGCGAACATCCGGCCCTGCCGGACCCGCTCGTCGAGGTGGGTGACGGCGTTCTCGCGGGCCGGGTCGACCCCCAGCAGCTTGCCGCCGGCGCTGGTCTCGTCGGAGCCGATGAGGCCGTAGGCGGTGAGCCTGCCCGTCACGGCTGTGCTCCCCGGCAGGGCCTCCAGTCCGGCGAGCAGCTCCTCGCCACCCTCCAGGGTGTCGTGCATGACCTTGCGGCCCGGGTAGTCCGGGTGGTGGACCTGGACGTGACCGAGCTTCTGGTCGATGAGCACGTCGTAGATCTGGCCGTACATGCCGGCGCTGTAGGACACCATCCACATGCACATCGCCACGGCGATGGCCATCGCGGAGGCGGTGAGCACCGAGCGGCGGGGGTTGCGCCAGA
>CAZCVP010000161.1:0-19293 GCA_964501915.1 uncultured Enterobacterales bacterium | reverse complement strand
AGCGGTGGTCGCCCCAGAAGCCCCAGGCCCGGAGGGCGTCGAGGCACCAGTGAGGCATCGGCCGCGGCCGCTCGACCACGACCTGCCAGGCCCGATCGGAGAACGCCAGGAGCGAGACCCCGGGGATGCTCGCCAGCCCCTTCTGGCCGCCGGTGATGCAGACGTCGATGCCCCAGGTGTCCATCTGGAGCGGCGTGGTGGTCAGGGTGCAGACCGCGTCGACCACGACCAGGGCCCCGTGCTGCTGAGCCAGGCGGGCGATCTGGGGCAGCTCCACGTTGTGGACGCCGCAGGAGGTCTCACCCTGGACCAGGGTCACCACGTCGTAGTGGCCGCCGGACAGGGCCTCCCCGACGGCGCTCGCGGTGACGGGGGTGGCGGTGGCGCTGACCACTTCGGTGACCTCCGCGCCTACCCCGCGAGCCATCTCGACCAGGCGGGCGCTGAAGGTCCCCGTGACCAGGGCCAGGACGCGGCGGCCGGGCCAGCAGAGGTTGCCCACCGCCATCTCCATGGCGCTCGAAGCGGCGCCGGCCACGCCGATCACGTGCTCGGAGCGGGTCTGGAAGGCGTAGCGCCCCATCTCCTTCACCCCCTCCAGCACCCGGTTCATGGTCTCGCCCAGGTGGTTGATGACCACGCTGTTGGCACGAGCCACCGGCCAGGGAATCGGGGTCGGTCCCGCGCCCATCAGCAGCAGTGGCTCGTTGGGCAGGAGCTGCGAGAGGGGCCGGGTCTCGGGGGCGGGCTGGTCGGGGATCATGGGGTTCCCGGGTCGGCGGATCCGCTCAAGTGGCCGGTTCGTGGAGCCACGTCAAGCCGGGCGGCCACGAAAAAAGGCGAAAGGCGAATTACCTGACCCCCCCAAAGGCGGCCCTCCGTCCGGTGAGGAGCAGGCGCTCCAGCTTCTGTGGGGTCATGCCGGGCAGGGCGGCGACGCGGCGGAGCTCCTCGGGGGCGTCGACGGCCGAGAGCAGGGTGTTGTCGCAGCACACGCAGGCCTGCACGCCGTGGTCGAGCCAGCGGGGCAGGTCGTGGTCCTCCAGGCTGGCGATGGCGCCGACCTGCCAGTTGGAGGTCACGCAGGCCTCGATCACGATCCCGCGCTCGACCACCAGCTCGAGCACCTCGGGGTCCTGGAGCAGCGTGGTGCCGTGGCCGACGCGCTGGGCATGGAGCACCTCGATGGCGGTGCGGATCTCCTGCGGAGCCCGACCCTCTCCAGCGTGCACCGTGCGGCCGAGGCCGAGCTCCCGCGCTCTCGTGAACGGCCCGGCATAGCCAGCCATCGACCAGGAGTGACCGGGAGCCGGCCCGCCGGCGAGGTCGATCCCGACCACGCCGGGTCGCGGGTCCGCCACGTCCACCAGGCCGTGCAGCACCGCCGGGTCCTCCCCGTAGAGCCCGCAGAGGATCAGCCCGGCCCGGCCGGCGACCCCGTCCAGGGCCGCGTCGACGACCTCGGCGATCGGGGGCCCGTGGAGCTGGGGTGCGAAGCGGATCTCCAGGGTCTCGACGCCGTGGGCGGCGGCGTCCTCGCACATCTCGGAGGCCACGCGGGCCACGGCGTCGCAGTCGGACAGGCAGGCCAGGGTGAAGGCGAAGCGGGACAGCGCGGCCTCCAGCCCCATGCCGGGGAAGAAGGGCAGCTCGGAGGGCACGGTGCGCCCGCGAGCCTCGGCCAGCTCCGCCAGGGTCTCGGGTCGGATGGAGCCGTCGAGGTGGCGGTGGAGGTCGGAGAGTGCGGTCACGCGATCACCGGCGCGGGCTCAGGGATCGACGAGCAGGATCGACTGGGGCCCGGTGAGCCCGCGCCCGTCCACGGTCCGTCGCACGCGGGTCGTGCGCCCCTCGTGCTCCACGCGGAAGGTGAAGGTCCCCCGGAGCAGGGTGGTCGTCACGGGGAGGCGTCCGAGCAGCACGTCTCCCACGTAGACCTTGGCGCCCGCGGGGCCCTGGAGGTCCACGGACTGGGTGCCTCCACCGACGGGCAGGGCCTCCGAGGTGGGACCGGCGGCGCCCCCACTCCGGGTCGCCGCGGCACGCGTCGTGCCGGAGGGTTGCGGAGCAGTGGGCACCTCGCCCCGATCGGTCCCCGGCGACCGCGGCGGAGGCTGCCCGGGGTAGGTCTCTTCGGCGACGGGGACCCCGGGCACCTCAGCGCTCGGCTCGTACAGGTAGGATGCACCGACCCCCCCGGCGATCAGGGCCGCCGCGGCCACCATCGCCAGTCGCCCGGCTTCGGCGCGGCGTGGCGAGGTGGGCGGAGGCGGTGCCTCGGGCTCGGGGGGCATCAGCCCCTCCATCGGGGAGGGCAGGGCCTCGGGCTCGGACGACAGGGCGACCTCGTCGGGGGCCACCACGGCGGCCAGGGCGTCGCGCAGGTCCGCCATCGAGGCCGTGCGCCAGGCGGGGTCGGCCTGGGTCGCCGCACGGATCGCCGCCCGCAGTCCTTCGCCGACGTCCGGGCCCGGGTCGAGGGTCTCGGCGCCGTTCTTGGCGGCGACGATCTGCGACATGCGCTGAGGCAGGGGCAGCCGGGTCGACGCATCGAAGGCCCGGGTCCCGCTGAGGGCCTCGTAGGCGACCTGTCCGAGGGCGTAGATGTCGCAGGTCTCGGGGGTGGCCTCGCCCTGGCTGAAGACCTCGGGCGGCAGGTAGCTGAGGGTCCCGGGCACCAGGCCAGAGCCGGTCACCTGGGTCCACTCGGCGTCGTAGGCGAGGCCGAAGTCCACGATCACCAGTCGCTCGCTGGCATCGACCATCAGGTTGGCCGGCTTGACGTCCCGGTGGACGATGCCGCGGGAGTGGGCGTGGGCCAGGGCGTCGGCTGCGTCGTGGATCAGGCGGGCCACGCGCGAGGGACGCCGGCCGACGCGGCGCAGGTACTTCTCCAGGGTGTGGCCCTCGATCAGCTCCATGGCCAGCCACAGCAGGCTGCGCTCCTTGTCTTCGCCGAAGCCCCAGACCTTCACGATGGAGGGGTGCTCCAGCGACATGAGCGCTTCGGCTTCGCGCTGGAAGCGGAGCGGACCTTCCTCCATGCCGTGTGGCTGGAGCAGCTTCACGGCAGCCACGGAGCGGGAGTCCGAGCTGTGGCGACAGCGGTAGACCTGCCCCATGCCCCCCTCACCGATGGGGCGGTCGACGATCCAGGATCCGATCTCGTGGCCGGGCTTGAGCACGTCTCCCCCTCCTATTCCGGCTCCAGGAAGACCGGGTTCGTGAACCCGAGGGGGGTGTGGCCGACGGCGACGTCGGCGTAGACCCCGAGCTGGTCGGTGCTGGGCAGGACACCCAGGGGCCAGCCCGCCTCGGCCAGGACCCAGCCCGGCTCATCGACGGGGTCCAGCCGCCAGCTCTGCTCCACACGCAGCACGCCGTCTTCGTCGCGGGGCAGCCCGCTCAGGTCGAGGCTCTCGACCACCTCACCGTCGATCACCAGCCGGAGCTGGGGCACGGGGACCCAGTCCGCGGCCTGGACGCGGACCATGGCCACGGCGTCCTCTCCGGCGGCGATCCGGTCCCCGGGCGAGGCGGTCTGGTCGCCCGCCCGGATCTCCAGCTCCACCAGGGGGCCGCTGCTCACGCTCACCCGGCCCTCCCGGACCGCCGAGACCCAGCAGGCCTCCGGGTCCGACGTCCCGGCGCAGGGGGCGAGGGTGACGGGGAAGCCGACGGTCTCCAGGGCCATGGCGTGGCTGTCGGAGTTGCCGGTCGCGGTGAGCGGGTAGCCGTGGTCCAGCAGGAAGAACCAGTCCTGGCGGACCTCTTCGTAGAGGGTGGCCGAGCCGCGGTTGAGCACCTCGATGGCGTCGAAGGCCAGCGGTGTGGTGCCGCTCGGCGTGGTGTCGTCCATCCAGGCATTGGCCCCGGAGCCCGGTGCGCCGGTCGGGTCCAGGCCCAGCTCGCCGAAGAGGTCCTGGTGGCGCCGGATCTCCGGCTCCCCGGGGACCTGGAGGCCCCGGGGGTGGTTGAGCTGGAGCACGCTGGCCTCGACGCCCTCGGGCAGGGGCAGCTCGTGCCAGGCTTCGAGAGAGGTAGCGAGGTCGCCGTCTTCCACCCCCGCGGGCCAGGACGTGTCGGTGCGGTGGGGGAAGTGATTGACATGGCCGTAGCTGTGGCCCTCGTCGTCGAGGTCGCGCAGGTGGGCCTCGAGGCCGGTGGCGGCCCGCACGGTGCGGTGCTCGCCGAGCACGCTCTCGAGCACGGGCTCGTAGTCGACGACGACCTCGTGGTCGCTCGCGACGACGAAGTCGAGGCCAGCGGCGGCGAGGGTGCGGGCGCGCACGGTGTCGGGCAGCGAGGCGTCCCAGCTCCGGGCGGTGTGCACGTGGAAGTCCGCGAGGGCCGTGTCTCCCAGGTCCACGCCGGCGCCGAGGGTCAGGGCGACCTCCCTGTCGCCGTCCAGCTCGACCTCGGCCTGGGCGACTCCCGCCAGGCCGTTGCGCCAGGCGACGAGCTCGTAGGTGCCAGGGTCCAGGAACACGCCGCCGTCGCCGCCGAGGACCAGGACCGAGGAGAGCTGGCTGTCCAGGTCCCTCAGGTACACCCCGGGGTCATCGGAGCCGGCGAGCTGCACCCGCTCGCCGTCCTGGAGCAGCAGGACGCGGGCATCGACGGCGGCGCCGCTGGCGTCGGTCACCCGCAGGTCCAGGCGGTGTGGGGGGCGCTCGATCTCGAAGCGGGCCGTGGCGCACCAGGTGGAGCCGTTCGGCAGCTCGAAGAGCGCCCCCGCCTCGTGGTCGCCGGGACCGAGGGCGTCGAGGTCGAGGTGGCCGATGTACTCCGTCTGCGCCCCTCTCCCTTCGCTCCGGCTGCGCACGATGCCGGGGATCTCCGGCTGCAGCGCCCCATCGATGACCGCCGTGACCGTCGCCTCCTCCCAGCCGGCCGGCTCGGAGACCGTGAGCGGAATCCACGGCGTGCTCCCGAACACCGCCCCGTCGGTCGGGCTGACGACCTGGTCCCGGTCCCACCAGCGGGCGGTGCAGGGGTCTTGGGTGCAGGCCAGGAGGAACGCGAACACGGGGGGTGGATTTTATAAACAATAAGCAGAATTGGGGGGCCCCCGAACGCCAGCGGGCGAATCAAACCCCCCTCCCCCCTTTCCCCCCCCCCCAAAAGGGCTATCGCCTAATTACATGACCCCCCCTCATGACTCTCGCTGACAGCCTCGCCACGCTGGACGATCGACGGGCCGCGGGGGAGATCACCTCCGCGGCCCACCGGGCGGCGGTCCTGGAGCGGCTGGCTGCCCCACCGGCGAGCGGGCACTGGGTGCGGGGCTTCTTCGACGGGCACCTGCGGGCCGACCCCGAGGTGGAAGGGGCCGAGAACCCCGCCCTGCGCCTGGAGCTGCTGGGTGGCGTGCTCAGCGACACCACCCTCGTCGAGGCCCCGCCGGCCCCCGCCCTCGCGGATCGCGCCTTCCTCTGGGACCGGCTGGTCGATGCCGTGGTGCTGCCTCCTTCGGGGGAGCCGGGCACGTCTCTGACGCTGATGGACCTGAGACTCAGCGAGATCACGGTGCTCGGCCGGGAGGACCCCTTCCTCCGGATCCAGGGCACCCTCCACGCCCGGCTCGACAGCCACGGAGGCGGGGACCCGCCTCCCCCAGCGGTCGACGCGGCGCCCTCCATGCAGGACCTCGTGCACGTCGTCACCGACCCCCACCCCACCGGTGAGGGGGGCCTCACCTCCCAGCAGGCCGGTCGCGGCTGCCTGCTCGCGGTCCTCGGGGGGCTGGGCGTGCCCCTCGGCCTCGCCGTGGTGCTGGCCGTGGTCTCGCTGTCCGGTCCCTGGGCAGCGGTGGCCTGGGCCGCCGGGATCGGCCTCGCTGCCCGCGCCCGCCGGCTCGTCCCGGCTCCGGTAGAGGGTCGTCCCGGCTGCCTGGGCAGCCTGGGTCTGGTGGCGCTCTCGGGGGTCCTGGTGGCCGGCTTCGTGGCCTGGCTCGGCGCGGCCCCCTGCGAGGCCCGGCCCGTCGGCTGGCTCGCCGCGCTCGCGGTCCCAGTGCTCGGGTGCGCGGGCGTGCGCTCCCGGCTTCCCTTCGTGCTGACGACCCTGCTGTGGAGCTTCGGGGTCTGGCTCTGGAGCGCCACCCCGGTCGGCACCTGCCTGGCCGGCGTGGAGGGACGCGGTCCGGTCGCCCTGTCCTGGCAGGAGACCGCCGACCGCTACGCCGAGGCCCGCGTCCACGACCCCCTCGCCGATCTCCTCCAGGCCGCCACCGCCCAGAGCGCCGAGCCGCGGGTCTCCCTGGACAGCGCCCTGCGGGAGCCCCAGCCGTGGGTCGAGAGCTGTCGCCTGCCGATCCACCTCTCCAGTGAGCACCTCTTCGCGACCGGGTCCTCCACCCTCGCCCCGGAGGCCGAGCCCTACCTGCGCCGGCTCGCTCGGCTGCTGCGGGCGCACCCGGACACCCGGGCCCGGATCGAGGGCCACGAGCCCGCCGCGGCCGAGGACGAGCTGGCCCTGACCCGGAGCCAGATCCGGGCGACAGCGGTGGTCTCCTGGCTGGGCAGCACCGGCGGCGTCGCCCCCGAGCGGCTCGAAGCCCGCGGCCTCGGTGGCCGCCATCCGGTCGTCCAGGACCCCGAGCTGGCCCACTACAACCGCCGCCTCGACATCCTGCGGAGCTGTGATGGCTCCTGATCGCACGCGGCCCGTGCGCGGCTGGTGGCGGATCCTGTTCGCCAGGCCCCGGATCGAGCACCTGGCCCTGCGACCGGCACGGGCCCTCGGCGGCGGGCGCTCCGAGGTGGAGCTGATCGTCAGCGGCGCTGGACTGCTGCGCGTGGGCACCACCCGTCGCTGGTTCTGGGGCACCACGGCCCTGGTGGCCCGGGTGGCTCCCCCCGTCGAGCTCCAGGTCCGCTGCCGGGGCCTGGGAGGTGCGACGGCGCAGACCCTCGTCCTCGGATCGTCCCCGACCCCGCCGCCGGAGCTGCCGAGCCTCGAGCTGCCCAGCCTGACACTCCACCTGCGGCCCGAGCACCTCCACGCCGGCCTGCGGCTGCCCCGCACCCCGCGAGTCCGTCTCCCCAACCTCCCCCGCGTCCCCTCCTCCAAGGAGTCTCCCGATGAGTGAGCCCTCAGGCGGCATCCCCTACGACTTCGACCGGGTCCCCGGCCCCATCACCCGCTTCCTCTGGTTCTGTGCCGGCGTCGACGATGAGCTGCTGCGGCGCTGTCCTCGCGGGGAGTGGGCCAAGTACCAGGGCATCGGCGGGGTGGTCTTCGCCACCACGGTCCTGGCCTTCATCTCCGGGAGCTACGCCTTCTACACCGTGTTCGCGCCCAAGGAGGACACGGCCCTGGCCGGCGCCCAGCAGGCCCTGCACACGCCGTCGGTGGCCATCGCGATCGCGGCGGGCCTGGTCTGGTGCCTGGTCATCTTCAACCTCGACCGCTTCGTGGTCTCCAGCGGCGGCAAGGGCGACGGCACCGAAGCCCTCACCCTCCAGGAGCTGGGTGGGGCGATGCCGCGCCTGCTCATGGCCATCATGATCGGCATCACGCTGTCCAAGCCCCTCGAGATCCGCATCATGGAGTCGGAGATCGAGGCCCAGCTCGAGCTGGAGCAGCAGTCCTACGTCTCGGAGCTCAACGACAAGGCCACCTCGATGGTCGAGGAGAAGAAGACCGAGCTGCTGGAGCGCATGGAGGCCGCCGAGGCCCGCCTCGACGAGCGCCAGGAGTACTTCGAGGGACGTCGCCAGGAGATCGTGCAGCAGCGCAGGCAGCTCGAGCTGGAGGCCGAGGGGCTGACGGGCAGCGGGGTCGCCGGCCGGGGACCGGCCTGGAGGGACAAGAAGGAGACCCTGGACGCGCTGGAGGAGGAGCTCACCGCCGACCGCAGCGTCAACGCCACCCGCCAGGCGCCGCTGGAGCAGGACATCGGCCGCTGGAAGGCGGAGCTGGAGAGCCTGAACGCCGAGCTGGGCGACAAGAAGAGGTACAACGCCCGCCAGGGCAACAACCTCGACGGCCTGATGAAGCGCATCCAGATCGCTGAGGAGATCAGCCCCCTCGGCGGCTGGATGCTCATGCTGCTGCTGTTGAGCATCGAGGTGGCGCCGATCCTCTTCAAGCTCATGCTGGCCAAGGGGCCCTATGACTACCTGGAGCAGAACCTCAAGCAGCTCGTGGCCGCACGGGAGGGCATCGAGCTGGAGGCGATGAAGGTCCAGGGGGCCGGGGACAAGGTCACGCTCAGGGAGCGCTACCACCAGTACGAGGCGGCCGTGCAGCGGGAGAAGCAGCGGCTCGCCACGGAGCAGGAGGTCTCGGACAAGGCCCTGGAGGCCTTCCGGCGGCGCACCCTGGCCGCGATCGAGGAGAACCTCGACGACTTCATCGAGACCACCTGAGGCTGTCGATGCGCTGGCTGTTGTGGCTCTATGACCTCGGCGGGCTCAACCCCGACACCCTGCGCGGGCTGGTGTCGAGCCACACCCGCACCGAGCAGCTCAAGCTGTCGCTGGTCGGGGTCGCGAACCTGGTCTCGGCCCTCGTCGTGGCCGCGGGCGTCTTCGCGGTGCTGGTGCTGGCCTTCGACTCGGTGGTCTTCTCGGCCCTCGCCGCGCTGGCCATGGCGCTGTTCGTGATCAACCTGCTGAGGCTCGTGGTGGCCGGCTCGGGCCACGCTCGCTGGCACGCCGAGGTGCCGGAGGACTGGCGGCCGTCGATGTGGACCATCGGGCTGTTGCTGCTCTTCGCCGTGCCGTTCAGCCAGGCGGCGCTCCTGGCCGCCCACACGGTCGACGAAGCCACCGTCGAGGCCACGCGGGAGGCGATGGTGGCCCTGCGCACCGAGGTCGTCTACGCCGCCCTGGACACGCGGAAGCTGTCGCTGACCTCGCAGGAGACCACCCTGACGGAGTCGCTGGACGCCATCGTGGCCGCCGGAGAGGGCCTGGGCCTGGAGGCCGAGCGCCTCCGGGGCCAGGCGTCGATGGTGCAGCAGCGGCTGGCCGACCTGGAGGCCGAGCGGGAGCGTGCCCGGACCGAGGACCTGCCCGCCTACGCCGCCCACATCGCCGAGGCCAGCCTGCTGGTCAAGCGCGTCTCGCTGGCCTGGCAGGAGCCCCAGGTGGCCCTGCCGGTCTCCGTCGTCCTGGCGCTGCTGATCCTCGGCGGACCGCTGGTGTGGCTGGTCATCACCCGCGAGGGACAGAGCACGGCGATCGAGTGGCCGGCCCGGAGCAGCGGGCTCGCGTGGTCCTACCAGGTCGAACAGCACCGCCTGGACCGGGCACGGATCCTGCGGGATCACGCGCTCGTGCAGGCCGAGATCGACCGGCTGCTGGCGCCCTACGCCGCCAGCCGGCCGGCCGCGACCTCGGGCCCCCACTTCGAGGACCCGCCCTTCAACACCATCCCCCGGTCCATCGCCACCGTGCCCCGTCGCCGAGGCCGCCTGGAGCGGCTGCTCGAACAGCTCCCGAGAGAAGAGTGAGCCGACCTCACTCGGGAGGCGCCAGCCCCGCCCGCTCGTAGACCTCGGCGTGATCCGGGTCGTCCGCCGCCAGTACCTGGGCGAAGCGTCCGCCGCGGCTGCCGATGCGGATCGGTGCGATCTCCAGGCGCTGGGACGTCCCGGGACCGCCCAGGTGGACGAGGGCCACGAAGCCCAGGTCGTTGCGGACGTAGCGGCGGTCGACGTAGTCATCGAGCAGGCCACCGGTGCTGTAGAGCACCGTGCGGCCCTCCACGGTCTCCACCGGCAGGACCATGTGGGCGCTGTGGCCGTGGACCACGTCCACGCCAGCCTCGACCAGGGCCCGGGCGAAGTCTCGCATCCAGCCCATCGGGGCCCCGGCGGTGTAGTTCGGCCCCCAGTGGATCGAGAACACCAGGTGGTCGACGACCGGGTCCAGGGCCCGCACGGCAGCGAGGGCGTCGTCCCAGTCCCGGCCGGAGATGTCCACGTGCCAGACGCCGGGCCGGTCGGGTCCGGCGGCCCAGGCGCAGACATCGCCACAGCTACAGTGGTCGGTGGCGGCGAGGAACCCGACGCGCACGCCCCCGGTCGTCGTCACGACCCGGGCTGCTCGCGCCTCGTGCCAGGTCGGTCCCCCGCCGACGGCCGTGATGTCGAGTCCGTCCAGGGTCTCCAGGGTCTCGGTGAGCCCGGTCGAGCCGAAGTCGAGGGCGTGGTTGTTGGCGACGGCGGCCACCAGGGGTCGTCCGGCAGGCAGGGGCAGGGAGCGCAGGGCGCGGTGGGCGTGGTGCGGGGGCAGTCGGAAGCGGAATTTCTTCCCGGCCCACTTGTCGACGGAGTCTGTCAGCGCCGACTCCAGGTTGAAGGCCAGCAGGTCCACACCCGCCAGCAGGGATCCGAAGCCGCGCCAGATCGCCCTCTTGGGCTTGCGCTCCAGGCGCCTGTCGAGCCCGCGCCCCACCATCAGGTCGCCGGCCAGGGCGAGCGTGGCCCGACCGGTGGGATGAGGCTCTGAGGCCTCCAGTCCGAGGGGCTCCCAGTCGGCGAGCACGCGGTGACAGGTGTCCGAGCTCGGCCACCACCACCAGGCCGCGGCGGCCGCCAGCAGCCCCGCCGCACCGCCAACCAGTCGCCAGCGCTGTCTCAGGCTCGATCTCCCACCGCCCTACTCACTCGACGTGGCGCCCGGCTCCACGGGACCGGCCAGTCCTTCGAGGACCTCCACGAGCCCCGGCGGGGGGTGGACCCCGACCCGTCCGTCGGCTTCGAGCTGCACACCGATCGGGCGCCAGGCGCCTTCACTGAGCCAGTAGACCTCCGGCGTCACCGAGCGCGGCCCCTGGCCATAGGCCTCCCGGGCCACGGGCACCATCACGTTCAGCGCTTCGATGGCGCCGGCGTGGTCGATGGGCACCGCCACCAGGAAGGAGCGCAGGGGCACGGCGACCAGCCAGCCGCCCGCGGGCGGGTCGCCTTCGCGGAGACTGTCCAGGCGCAGCGCGTGGGTCGCGGCGTAGGGGTCCGGGGTCTCGACCATCACCACCTGGACGTGCTCCTGCTGGGGCAGGGCGACCCACTGCACGCTGATCGCATCGCCACCGTGGTTGTCCACCGCGATCTCGAGGGCCTCGGCGGGGCTCAGGCCCAGGTCCTCGATGTCGCTGGCGTTCAGGGTCGTGACGGACATCGCGCTGTCCCAGGCGATCGCTGCGATGAGGCCGTCGGTGATCGGGACGCTCGCCAGGTCCTCCAGCACCTCGGGCGGCATGTCCCGGGTCGGCCAGAGGGTGGCCCGCAGGTGGGGCCGCACGGCGTCCAGCCCCTGTGCGAAGGCGGCCTCGCGCTCGGCGTCCTGGTCCTCCCGGGACAGCACGACGTCCAGGTGCTCGGCGATCAGGGCCTTCCAGTCGCGCTTGTCCACCTGGGCGCACTGGGCGGCGAGGTTCCAGAGCCCGAGCTGGTCCACGCCGCCGGCCACCGAGAGCAACAGCGCGAGCGACAGCGACAGGAGGCGGACGGTCATGGGCGGACCCTACCGCGGAGGGCCCGAGCCCCCCGCCCCTGGCGGGCAGCCAGCGCGGGGAGTAGAGACCCGCCATGCTCCTCCCCCACCTCGCCGCCTGCCTCCTCCTCGCCCCAGCGGAGCTGGTCCAGCTCACCCCCCAGGACTTCCACGACGCCATCGACGGTCAGGACGTGGTGCTCATCGACGTCCACATCCCCGAGCAGACCCACCTCGAAGGCACCGACGCCCTGGTGCCCTACAACGAGATCGACACCCACCTCGACGCCTTCCCCGAGGACCGGGACGCGCCGGTCTACCTCTACTGCCGCTCAGGGCACATGGTGAACGTGGCCTCGCGGGCGCTGTTCGACGAGGGCTACACCGCCCTCTACAACCTCGACGGTGGCACGATCGCCTGGGAGGAGGCCGGGCTGCCCTACGAGGACTGAGGGTCGCCCTCCGAGGGCCGGAAGAGCAGATCGACGGTGGTGCCCTCGCCAGGGGCGCTCGTGAGGTGGACGTGGCCACCGAGCCGGCCGAGGATTCCACGCACGGCGGGTAGCCCGAGGCCGGTCCCCCGGTCAGCCGCCTTGGTCGTGAAGAGGGGCTCGAAGGCCCGGCGCTGGGTCTGTTGGTCCATGCCGGCACCATTGTCGGTCACCCTCAGCCGCACCCACCTTCCGACCGGCTGCCCCCCCCGATGGCGGGCATCACCGTGCGCGATCCGCAGCACGCGGGTGCTCAGGGCGATGCGCCCCTCCCGTGCCGTGGCGTCGGCGGCATTGGAGACCAGGTTGAGCACGATCTGCCGCAGGTAGGCCCGATCGGCCACGACGCGCTGGGGGGCGGCACCGAGGCGCAGGACCAGCCCGAGGTCCGGACCGATGAACGCCTGGAGCGCCGGCTCGGCGGCCCTCAGCCACTCGTCCAGGTCGAGGTCCGCGAGGCCGTTGGGCTGGGCCTCGATCGGGTCGCTGAGCTGGTGGCGAAGATCGTGTCCGCGGCGGGTCCCGCGTTCGATCGCGTGGAGCGGGTCCTCCGCGCTGCGGCCGGCGTCGAGCGCGCCCAGGGCGAGGTTGCAGCAGCAGTGGATGCCGAGGAGCAGGCTGTCGTAGGCGTCGACCGTGGCCTCGGCGAGTCGGCTGGTCGGCTCGAGCCTCTGGGCCTCCCAGAAGGCCTCCTCGAGGCGGTCGGTGTCGGTCCGATCGCGCAGGATCACCAGGCTCCACCCGGCTCCGGTCTCCCGCAGGATCGCGGACAAGGGGACCGAGCTGCCGTCTCGGCGCCGGCCCGCGAGGTTCTGGGGGCCTTCCCCGAGTGCCTGGTCGGGAGCGGGATGGACCAGGTCTGCGAGAGGCCTGCCCGTGAGCTGCCCGGCCCGGTAGCCGAACATCGCCTCAGTGGCCGGGTTGAGGGCCTGGATGCGCCCCTCCGGGTCGACCGTCACGACGGCGTCCGGCAGGGCCTCGAAGAGGGTCCGGAGCCAGGCTTCGCCCCCTTCCGGAGCCTCGGCCACCGCGACCTGCGCGCCTGGATCCTGTGGTTCCAGGTGATCTCGGAGCATGTCCAAGAGCGCCTCCAGAGTCCTCTCCACCCTCTCCCATATGCCCACCTTCGAGGGGGACCATCGGCCGTTCGTCCCGGTGTTGCTGCCCCGGATCAGGGGGAGGGCACCCCGTGAGCTCCGGCCTGCGGTACAACGTGTTCGTGCAGGAAGACACCCCGTCCCGGCAGCCCGTCCGCTTCGGGACCTTCACGGGGGTGTTCACCCCCACGCTGCTCACCATCCTCGGCGTCATCATGTACGTCCGCATGGGCTGGGTGGTCGGCAACGCCGGCCTCGGGGGCGCCCTGCTGGTGATGGGGCTGGCGATCGGCATCACCGCCTGCACGGGACTGTCCCTGTCCTCGATCGCCACCAACACCCGGATCGGCCCCGGCGGCCCCTACGCCATCTTCCACAAGTCCCTGGGACTGGAGGTCGGGGGCTCGATCGGCATCCCGCTCTTCCTCACCCGGCCCCTCGGCGTGGCGATGTACGTCATCGGCTTCCGCGAGGGCTGGCAGTGGGTCTTCCCGGAGCATCCAGCCATCGCGGTGGACCTGCTGGTCCTGGCGCTGCTCTTCGGCATCGCCTGGAAGAGCGCCGACCTGGCCTTCAAGACCCAGTACCTGATCATGGGCATCATCGGGATCAGCCTGCTGAGCATCTTCGGCAGCCCCGTGACATGGGCGCCGACCCACGAGATCCAGTGGTGGGGGGACTACCCGGGTTTTGTCGAGGAGGGTTTCTCGGGCGCCGACTTCTGGGTGGTGTTCGCCGTCTTCTTCCCGGCCACGACCGGCATCCTGGCCGGGGCCAACATGTCCGGTGACCTCAAGGACCCCCGTCGGGCCATTCCCGACGGCACGCTGTGGGCCATCGGGCTCTCCTCGATCATCTACGTCGCCGTGGCGGTCTGGGTGGCCCGGTCCGGGAGCCCCGAGGAGCTGGCGAGCAACTACACCCACATCATCGACACGGCGTCGTTCGGCCCCGGCGTGCTCGCCGGGCTGCTGGGCGCCACCTTCTCCTCGGCGCTGGCCGGGCTCGTCGGTGGGCCTCGCATCCTCCAGGCGATGGGGCGGGACCGGCTGGTGCCCCAGGCCCGGTGGCTGGCGTCGACGTCGGCCGATGGAGAGCCCCGCAACGCCCTGCTGGTCACCGGGGTGCTCACCTTCGCCTGCGTGATGGTGCGGGACCTCAACGCGATCGCTCCGCTCGTCACCATGTTCTTCCTGATCACCTACTGCGTGCTCAACGTCGTGGTGCTCGTGGAGGGCAGCCTCGGCCTGGTGAGCTTCCGCCCGACCTTGGCCCTGCCGCTGGTGGTGCCGCTGCTCGGCCTCATCGGCTGCGTCTTCGCGATGTTCATCGTCAACCCGACCTTCGGGCTGCTGGCGGTGATGGTGGTGCTCGGCATCTATGCCACCTTGCGCCGCCGGGGCCTCGAGGACAACGGCGAGGGGGTGCGCTCCAGCATCTTCGTCGCCCTGGCCGAGAAGGCCGCCGCCCAGGTGACGGCCCAGGACCTCTCCAACGTGCGGGCCTGGAAGCCCAACTTCCTGGTGCCTGTCGAGGACCCGGAGCAGCTCCGGGGCGAGTACGACCTGCTGCTCCACATCGCCCGGCCGGAGGGCTCGATCAAGCTGCTGGGACTGGCGGCCGAGGGGGAGGTGGACGACCTGGAGCCCCGCGTGGCGCGGCTGGGTCAGGCCTTCAAGGACGAGGGGCTGTTCTGCACCTGGTCGGTCTTCGCCGTGCCGGGCTTCGTCACCGCGATCAGCGTGGGCCTGATGGCGCTGCAGAGCGCCTTCTTCCGGCCCAACATCCTGCTGCTGACCCTGCCGGAGGTCTCCGACCGCATGGACGAGCTGAACCAGCTCGTGCGCACGGCCCGGGACCGCGGCGTGGGGGCGCTGCTCGTGGCCCCCCACCGGCGAGCCGGGCTGGGCCAGCGCCAGCGCATCGTGATGTGGGTGCGGGCCCACCCCGAGAGCTGGGACCCCGACGCCGCCTTCGCCTCCGGGAACATGAACCTCATCCTGCTCATGGGCGTGCGGCTGGTGCGCACCTGGAAGGCCGAGCTGGAGCTGCGCACGGTGGTCCCGGAGCCCTCCCAGGAGGCCGACGCACGGCGCTTCCTGCGCGGTCTCTGCGACCTGGCCCGGCTGCCGGTCCAGACCGAGCGCCGGGTGCTCGTCGGTGACTTCGTCGAGCAGCTCGGGGCCCGACCCGCGGCCGATCTGAGCATCTTCGGGCTGGAGCCCGAGCCCCACCACGGCCGCCTCAGTGCCCTGGTGGAGCAGACCCGCTCGACCTGCCTCTTCGTCAGGGACTCGGGACGGGAGAGTGCTCGAGCCTGACCCGATCTCCTACCCGCTGACCCGATCGGCGGATAGGCCCGCGCCATGTCCCCCCACCGTGTGCTGACCACCGGCAACGCGATGACCGCCCGGGCGGCGATCGACGCCGGCTGTCGGTTCTTCGCCGGCTACCCGATCACCCCGGCGTCGGGCATCTTCCGGGACATGACCCGGGCCCTGCCGGGCCGTGGCGGCGTGGCCCTGTCCGCACCGGACGAGATCTCGGCCCTGGCCTACTGCGTCGGCGCTTCGCTGCGGGGGGCGCTGGCGATGACGGCGACGTCGGGACCGGGCTGGTGCCTGATGACGGAGACCGTGGGCTTTGCCCTGATGACCGAGACGCCGGTCGTCATCGTCCTGGTCCAGAGACTCGGTCCGAGCACCGGGGCGGCCACCCAGGGCGCCCAGGGCGACCTGGACCTGGTGCGGTCGGCGGTGAGCGGGGGCTACCGCTTCCCCGTGTTCACGCCATCGACGGCCGAGGAGTGCTACGAGGACACCCTGCGGGCCTTCGCCTGGGCCGAGCGGCTGCGCACGCCGGTGGTGCTGCTCACCGACAAGGAGGTCTCCACCACCTCCGAGGTCGTCGACCTGGCCGCCCTGCCGACCCCCGAGCCCGTCCAGCGGGCCGAGTGGCAGGGCGAGGGGGAGTTCCTCACCTACCGGATCGAGGAGCTGACCGACGTGCCCCCCTTCGCTCCAGTAGGGGGACCCGACTGCGTCGCGGTGACGGGGTCCTCCCACAACCAGCGCGGCGACCTGAGCAAGGACAGCCCCGAGGCCCTGGCGCTCCAGGCCCACCTGGAGGCCAAGGTCGCGGCCGCCGAGCCGGCGCTGGGACGGGTCGACGTGGACTCCACCGAGCCCGCCGAGACCCTCGTGGTCTCCTTCGGGGTCTCGGCGCGAGCCTGCCGGGACGCCGTCTCCCAGGTGCGCTCCCAGGGCGTGCAGGTCCGCTTCGCGAATGTGCGGACCGTCTCTCCCCTGCCGCGCACGGCGCTGGTCGAGGCCCTGGCCGGGACCCGTCGCCTGGTGGTCGTCGAGGAGAACCACTCCGGGCAGCTCCGAGCCCTGATCGTGGCGTCGCTGCGCGAGGAGCTCTCGGCCCACGAGGTCCTCGGTGTGAACCGCGCCGGTCGGGCCATCCGGCCCCAGGAGATCGTCGATGTCATCGCCTGACTCGCTCCTGGCCCCGATGGCGGAGCCCTACTGCAAGGGCTGCGGCCACACCCTGATCGTGCGGGCCCTCGCTCGGGCCCTGGAGAGCCTCCCGGTCGCCCGCGAGCGCCTGTGCATCACCAGCGACATCGGCTGCGTGGGGCTCATCGACCGGCTCTTTCCCACCCTCCACACCGTGCACACGACCCACGGTCGCTCCACGGCCTTCGCCACCGGCACCACCATCGCCGACGGGCTGCTCTACGAGGGGGAGCTCAAGAACGTGGTCGTGATCGGCGACGGGGGCGCGTACATCGGCCTGTTGCACCTCGTCGCCGCGGCGCAGCTCAACGTGGACCTCACCGTGGTGCTGCACAACAACCAGCTCTTCGGCATGACTGGAGGCCAGGCCTCGGGCATGAGCCCGGTGGACTGGACCACGCCCACGACCATGTCCGGCAACCCCCTGCCGCCCCTGGAGATGATCGGCCTGCTCCGGGCCGCGGGCGCCACCTACCTCTCCCGGGAGCTGGCGACCGACCCCCGGCTGCCCGAGCGCCTCGCCGAGGCGATCTCCCATCCCGGCTTCGCCCTGGTGGAGGTGCTGGAGATCTGCACCGCCTTCGGGGTCCGCTACAACAAGCTCACGGGCCCTCGCCTGCGGGAGCTCGTGGGGGAGACCGGGGAGCCCCTCGGGGTCCGGGAGCACCGGCAGGGACGCGCCTCCTTCCGCCAGGCCTGGCACGAGCGCCACCCGGAGACCACCGCCGCACACACTCCCTCGCCCCCGGTCGAGCTGGAGCGCCACGGCCTCACGGCGCCGCTGTGCATGGTGGTGGCCGGGACCTCCGGGGAGCGGGTGCAGTCCGCCGTGGCCACCCTGGCTCGCTGCGCGGTGGCGGCCGGGCTCTTCGCCACCCAGAAGAACGACAACCTCGTCACCCAGGGCACCGGCTTCTCCCTGTCCGAGCTGATCCTGTCTCCGGAGCCGATCCACTACACGGGCATCGACCGCCCCGACGTGTTGATCGCCCTGTCCGAGGACGGCCTCGCCAAGCTCCGCTCGACCGGCCACCTCGATCGCCTCGCCGCCGACGGGCTGCTGCTGGCCGACGAGGGGCTCTCGGGGCTCCCGGAGGGGGACTCCCGGCTGCGCGCACTGGCCCTGCGCCGTGCCGCCGGGGCCAAGAACTCGGCCTTCGCGGCCCTCGCCCTGGCCGTCGGTTGGCGCGGGGTGGTGGCGCCCTCGGTGCTGGCGGACGCCGCGGAGCGGGCCTGGGGTGCCAAGGCCCGCCGCACGGTCAAGGCGGTCCGCTGGGCGGAGGAGATCCTCGGCTGAGCGGAGCTGCCGGCGTAGCATGATCGCTCGAGGCACTCCGTCCATCCCGCCGAGGAGGAACCATGGCCACCAGGCCCGAGCTCGTCATCCTGTGCCAGGGGGTCTGGCCGCCCATCGGCTTCGCGCGGGAGGTGCTGGAGTCCGACCAGCTCACCGGTGACGCCGGTGTGCTCGGCTACTGGCGGCACTGGGCCGACACCCTCGCGGGCCTCGGCTACGAGACCCTGGTGCTCAAGCAGCCGCCGCTCGGAGGCCACGAGGCCTGCGTGGCGGAGGCCGTGGAGCAGGTCCAGCCCCTGGTCGACGAGGGGCGGCAGCTCATCCTGGTCGGCCACAGCCGGGGCGGCTGGATCGTCCGCGATCTCGCCCACCGCTACCCGGACAACGTGCGCGTCTGCACGACCGTCGCGACGCCCCAGACCGGTCAGTTCCTCGTCGACTTCCACCTGGAGATGGAAGGGAGGGTCGGGGAGCTGAAGAAGAAGCTGGGGCAGCGCCTCGAGGGCTCACCGGTCAGCGGCTCGAAGGGACGGGTCAAGGAGGCGGTCAGGCAGGTCGGCCGGGCGGTGCTGCCCGACCCGGTCCGCCAGGCGCTGCGCAAGGTCCTCGGTCGGGCCCGAGAGGCCCAGGCCGCGGTCACCTCGGAGTGGGGCAAGCTGCTCGCCTTCCTCCAGCAGGAGGGGGGCGACATGAACGACGTCTACCGGGACTACAACTCCGCCGCTGCGGAGGGGCAGAACCGGAAGCTGCCCAACCTCGACGGCATCGTCTACATCGACTGCCAGGGGGAGCTGGGCAAGAAGGGCATCATCCCGCCCGAGCTGGCCAACTGTGCCGCGGTCCTGGAGATGGTCGCCGACGACGCCCTGGTGCCGGTCGCGATGCTCAAGGAGTCCACCCGGACCTTCACCGACCTCCAGCAGGGGCTCTACGAGCTCGACGTCCAGGCCTTCCGCGGCAAGGTGGTGCGGGACCGGCGCCACGACGGCGCCACCCACTCCGACTGCTGCGTGAACCCCTGGGGCCGTCGAGGTCCCGACTGGCCGAGCGACAACCCCTCCACCAGCCTCTTCTGGCCGCTGGACCACTGCAAGCAGGTGGGGCTGTTCCCCTCCCAGGCGATGGTTCCCAAGATCGAGGAGCTGGTGAGCCACTGGGAGGAGCGCCTGGCGCAGGGGGACAGCGAGTGAGCCCCTGGCGGCCATTGACACCCCCGGAGGTGGACGCCATGATCTGGATCAGTGTTTTCTGGCCGGTGAGCGGGAGGGCGTGCGACTCATGAGGATCGTGCTGATCGACGTGCCCTTCGACAGCGAGGACATCGGGGGCAAGAGCAAGCAGTTCATGGGGGTGGAGAACACCATCCCGGCGCTCGGCGTGGCCTACCTCGCCTCGGTCGCCCAGCGGAGGGAGTGACCCTGCTGGGTCAGCTCCGCTGGC
>CAZCVP010000160.1:0-19338 GCA_964501915.1 uncultured Enterobacterales bacterium | reverse complement strand
GTCCGAGACCGAGTCCGAGACCAAGACCGAGACCGAGACCGAGACCGAGACCGAGACCGAGACCGAGACCAAGTCCGAGTCCGAGCGACTCAGCTCACCGGCCACGCCCACGCAGCCCGAGCCTGAGCACGAGGCCCCGATGCCCAGAACCCGACGACGACGCCCTACCCCCTCGAGCTCACCCGACAACTCCATGGTCCGCGACCACCTCACACGACTCCGCCGGCCGGTGCCTCAGCGCGGTCCTCCCAGCAACAGGTTGCTGTAGTCGTAGTGCCGGGCCCCGATGATCAGATCCTCGTACCCGTCCTCGTCGATGTCCCCCGGCGAGAAGACCGAGTCCCCCGCGTCGCCGTCGTAGCGCTCGTTGCTCACCAGCAGCACCTCCGCGTCCTCTCTCGTCACACGGCCCTCCGGTGGGGGACCGAACCAGATCATCGCCCCGCCGGGACGATCCGTCTCCTTCGGGTGCAGGTGCGACTCCGGGGCCCCGATCGCCAGGTCCGCGTAGCCGTCTCCGTCCAGGTCCTGCTCCAGCGACACCGCGTCGCCCAGCTCACCGTCCCCAGCGATGGGCACCACCTCCATCGCCGCCACCCGGTCCAGCCGGCCGGACTGGGTCAGGGGACCGAGGGCCAGGAAGGCGCTGCCGGGGGTGCCGCCGTGGTGTCCGCCGGTGAGCAGGTCGGCGTACCCGTCCCCGTTCACGTCGCGGCCCGACGACAGGGAGTAGCCGACGCCCTGGTAGGCGGTGTGCCCGTAGACCAGCGTGCCGGCGTCCGTCCAGTCGTGCTCGCCGGACAGGGGCCCGAGGAGACCAGCGCCCCTGCACAGCGCAGCGGGGAGCGCCCCGCCTACTCGACGAAGGCCCGTCAGGGACTTCCGGGCACGGGCACTAGTGACCGATGTTCAGGGCGTGCAGCATGCCCCCGAACAGCGTCGGGGCGTGCTGTTGGCAGACCTCCTCGTCGTCATCCCACGTCCCCGCGGTGGCGGGCGTGGTGAGCAGGCTGAGGCTGGCGGCAAGGGCGACGGCGGTGAAGACGCGACGCATGGTGGACTCCGTGTTGTGGAGAGGGAACGGGAGAGGGTCCCGGCGAAGTGCCGGGCTCCGGGAGGTCTGGCCGGCGGAATGCCGACCCGAGGAAAAGTGCCTCAAGATCGGACGCGGGAGACCGATTCCGATCGATCAGCCGGTGGTGGGGAGACCGGCTGCGCCCACAGGATACCGCAATTCCGGGGACATGGGGCGAGTTCTGGGAGAGCCGTCCGATCAGGGTCCGTGGGAGCGGGCCTTCTCGCGCTTGACCTGGTCCAGCAGGCCGTGCCGCTTCAGGAACTTGTGCAGGCTGGAGCGGCTCATGCGCAGCTCGTCCGCGGCCCTGAGCTGGACGAAGCGATGCCGCCGCAGGGCGGCCAGCACCGTCTCGACCTTCACCGTGTCGTCCCAGCGCGGCACCCGGGTGGTGGCCGCCCTCAGGCTGGACTCGCGCCCCAGCCCGAGGCCCGGCAGGTCCTCCAGTCGCACCGGGATCCGACCACTGCGGTACCGCAGCGCGACCTCCTCGGCGAAGGCGGCGAGCTGACGCAGGTTGCCGGGCCACTCGTAGCGGGTCGTGCGCTCCAGGGCTTCGGGCTCGAGCACGGCCTCCGGTGCCGGCGCACCGTGGTCGTCGAGCAGGGACCGCAAGGACTCGTAGACCACCTCCACCCCCCGCTCGACCACCGGCGTCATCTCGATGTGGACACGGCTCATGCGGTACCAGAGGTCGTCGCGGAACATCGACCGCCAGCTCCCTCCCTGCACGTCGGCGTTGGTCGCCAGGATGATGTGCAGCGGTCCCGGCACCTCGCGGGCCGAGTCGGTCAGGCGCCCGAAGCGCCGCAGGGGGACGTCCAGCAGGGGCAGCAGGGTCTGCTGCTGGTCGTGGTCCAGGGCCTGCACCTCGTCGAGGAAGAGCGCCAGGCGCTGGTCCAGTGCCCGCTGGATGGCGCCCTTCCGGGTCACGGCGCCGGTGTACTCACCGCGCAGGGCCCCCGAGAGCTGGGCGACCATCAGGCCGGTGTCGCCCTTGCGCAGCGAGACCTCCTCCACGCCCTCCAGCCCGAGGACCTCACGAGCGATGCGCCGGGCGAGCACGGTCTTGCCCGCACCGGTGGGACCCGAGAGCAGCAGGTTCTGCGAGCCCTCCGAGCTCCGGAGGCGCTCGAGGGTGGCCTGGAGCTCCCGGGCCCGCGTGGGCCTCATCCAGACCCCGAGGACCTCCCGGGCCGACTGCTGGACGGTCCTCGCCTTGAGGCCGGGCAGCAGGCCGGCCACACCACCGACCGCCCGCGCCAGGCGCTGCAGGGCGTGGATCTCCTCGGGCCCGAAGCGGCTGCGCCGGTGCAGGTCGTCGACATAGAGCGCCCCGGCCGCCTCGTCGGTCCCCGGGATCGGGATGGCGACCGCGAGCAGCGACTTCAGCTCGAAGGTCCGGACCGTGGCCGAGGCCTGCCGGATCTGGGGGTCGGCGAAGGCGTCCTCGGCCAGCCACACGTCGCCGGCGCGCCGGATGTGCCGGAGCACCTCGGTGGCGATGCCGGCGGCTTCCTCGCCAGACAGCTCCTCGTAGCCGAGCTGTCGGCCCAGCCCGGGGAGTCGGAGCATGATCAGGGCCCGGTGTGCCCCGAGGGCCTCCCGGACCACCCGGGAGAGGGCGCGCGGGAACCCGGCCGGATCCCCCATCGCCTCGGTCAGGGCCACGATGCTCTCCAGGGCCGCTCCCGGGCCGGGCAGCAACCGGTCCCGCAGCCCGGCCGCCTGGGCCGCCTCCCGACCGCGCAGCAGGTTGGTCGCGAGCTGGAGCGCCTCCCGTCTCTGCGCGAAGGTCTCCGGCTCCAGATCCTCCCCGGCCCAGGCCAGCAGCGCCTTGCCCCGGGACTGGCGGGCCGAGAGGTCGAGCTCCTTGGGGGCGAGCTCCAGCGCCGTGGCCAGGTGCTGACGCCCGAGGGCCAGGTAGGCGCGTCCCCGCAGCAGGTCCGGCTCCGGGCGCGGGTGACCCGAAGGCTCGCGGTCCAGCAGCTCCAGGGCTTCGGCCGGGCGACCCTGGAGCAGGCGCAGCTCGGCGGTGAGCACCTGCGCGTCCCAGACGAGACGCGGCGACAGGTCGGCGGGGAGGCGATCGAGGGCCTCGGCGCCCCCCTCCAGGTCCCGCTGGCCGAGCTTGATCTCGGCATCGAGGAAGTCCGCGCGGACCTCGGCCTCGCGGGCCGTGGCTGGCCCGGCCTTCGGCAGACACTCCCGCAGTCGCTCGATCGCCCGCTCCGCCGCCGGCAGGCGGCTGCAGCGCAGCTCGAGCACCGCGACGGCGTAGTTGAGCTTCACCAGCCGGTCCCAGGCCCCGACCTCCTCCGCCAGCTCGATGCCCTGGCGGTAGGTGTGGCGGGCGGTCTGGTCCCGGCCGATGTCCTGGAGCAGGTTGCCCAGGTTGAGCCGGATGCGCATGCCCTGGTTGCGGTCCCCCAGGTCGTCGGCCCGCTCCCGGGCTCGCTGGAGCAGGCGCACGGCCCGCTCGGGCTGCCCCAGCCGACCCGCGACCCGGCCCGCGACCGACAGCACCCTCGGGGTGCAGGCGCTGTCCTCGAAGCCCTCCACCTCGGCGACGAAAGCGCCGAGGTCGGGATCCTGGCGCCCGGCGTCGAGGTGCTTCAGCGCCACCAGCAGCCGGAGGGAGACGGCGTCCGGGCGGGCCGCGCCGAGGGCCTCGGCGCGGTCGACGAAGTCCAGCACGCGGGCATGGTCCCTGGCAGCCAGCGCGACCCGGGCCCGCTCGAGCAGGAACTCGCTGTCCTCGAAGCCCGCGAGGAGCTGCTCGGCCTCCTCCAGCCGCCGCACGCTCTTGAGGGCGCGGCCGAGCAGCAGGCGGTCGTCGTCGCCGAGCGGGTCGAGACGCTCCAGGTCGGCGATGGCCTGCTCCGGACGGTGCTCCTCCAGGGCGAGGTGGGCCCTGAGCTGGAGACCTCCCGGTCGCCCGGCCTCGGCGAGCCGCTCCGCCAGCTCCAGCAGGTCGCGGCGGTCGCCCCCGGCCGCGCTCCGAGCCTGCGCGGCCAGCGCCTCCGCCTCCTCCAGCCGACCACCGCGAGCCAGCACCAGGCCGGCGAACACGGCGTCCGTGGCCTCGTGCACGAACCCGTCGAGCGCTCCGACCAGGCTCGGGTGCAGGTCCCTCGGCTCCGGCCGGCGGACGAGGTAGAGCCGCCCGTCCTGCCAGTGGACCAGCTCTTCCGCCTCCAGGCGCGGCAGCTCGGCCACCACCGCTTCGGGCAGGGCGCCCAAGAGGCCCCTGGGCAGTCCTGTGGGCAGGCTGGCCAGCACCTCCAGGGGCTGACTCGATGCCCGGGCGGCGTCCTCGCCCCGCTGCAGCGCCGCCAGGACCCGGGCCGGATGACCCCCGGTGCGGGCCTCCAGCGCCTCCAGGTCGTGGGCCGAGGCGAGGCCCAGCCAGCGCCCCAGCTCGGCCACCGCCTCGCCGGAGAGCGACCCGACTTCGAAGGTCTGTGCCCCGGGGTGGGCGGGGCCACCGACCCACACCGCGTGCCAGCCCGCTTGGACCAGCCCCTCGAGGACCCCAGCCGGGGGGGCCACGCGGCCCAGGAACACGATCCCCGGGCCTCCGGTCGACACCAGCAACCGCGTCGCCCGATCGGCGTCGCGCAGACCCGAGAGGTCCACGACCCGTCGCCCCCGACCCGCGAGCTCATCGAGGACCGAGCGCGCCAGGCGAACGCGCCCGATGCCAGTCGGTCCGGTGATCTGGATCGGGACCGGACGTCCCTGGAGGAGGCGGTGAAGCCCGGCGCTCTCCAGTGAGCGCCCGACGAAGGGGGGCCGACCCGAGCCATCGACGGGCACCGGGAAGCCCGCTTCGTCCAGGCCGGCGAGGATGGCCTCGATGCTCGCCGGGCGAGCCCGCGGATCCCGGCGGACCATCGCATCGACGAGGTCGGCCAGCTCCCGGGGGACCTCCGGCGCCAGGGCGCGCAGCGGCAGGGGATCCCGACCGATGACGTCGTCCCGGGCCACACAGACCGGGGCACAGCCGTGAGGTCCGGTGCCGGCGAGGATCTCGTAGAACATCACGCCGGCGCTGTAGAGGTCGCTCCCCACCGAGGCGGCCTCGCCGAGCACGACCTCGGGAGCGGCATAGCCGAGGGTTCCACCCGCCTCTCCGGGGCCGGCATCGAGGGGCCGGGCGGTCCCGAGGTCCAGCAGGATCGGCACACCGTCCCTCACCAGCGCGTTGTCCGGCTTCAGGTCGAGGTGGAGCACCCCCCGACGATGCAGGTAGTGCACGACCTGGAGCAGGCGAGCCAGCGCCGCCGTGCGGGTCTGGAGCGGGGTCGTCGCCAGCGCGGCCACGAAGGGCTCCCCGTCCACCCAGGCCGTGGAGAAGCCGGACACCTCGCCCTCTCCCGGCCCGAGGCCGGCCAGGCCGCGGAAGCGCCCCAGCACCGGCACCAGGTGGCGGTGCCCGAGCGCACCGTGCCGCGCCCCCTCCTCGAGGAGGGCCTCCCCGGCCGCCGTGGAGGCCAGGGCGGTCTTGAGCACCACGACCTCATCGCGCACCAGGTCCTGGGCGAGACGGACCTGGCGACTTCCGCGCTCGGCCCTCAGCAGCGGGCGAAGCACCCGGTAGCGGGCTGTCACGATCCGATCCTACCCCGACCGCGCGGCGCCGCTCGCCGGTGCCACAAGAGCCCCGCCCCGCCGAGCACGCAGACCATGCAGCCCCACTGGGCCGGCGTGAGCCCCAGCCACCGCACGTCCCCGACGCGGAGGAAGTCGAGGGCGAAGCGCGCCGGGCCGTAGAGCAGTGCGAGCAGTCCGAAGTAGAAGCCATGGGGTCGCGGGCGCCGCTCGAGCCACCAGAACAGCCCGGCGAGCGGCAGCATGAACAGGACCTCGTAGAGGCCCAGGTCGTGGCAGGCCCGCTCGGTGACCCCCCGGTCGCACATGCCCTGCACGCCGAGCCAGAACTCGGTCGCGATGCCCGGGTGGTCGTGGGCCGCAAAACAGCCCATGCGGCCGACGATCCAGGCGAAGGCCACCCCGTAGGCGAGGGCGTCCAAGTACCCCCAGTTCGCCTCCCCCTGCCGGCGGAAGAACCAGGTCATCAGGGCCAGGGTGGTGGCGAAGCCCCCGAACGAGCTCAGGCCCTCCCACACATAGAGCAGCTCCCAGGGCCGAGCGACGTAGCGCTCGAGGTCGTAGAGCAGCACGTGGCCGGCGTGACCGCCGACGAACACCCCGACGACGATCCAGGTCACGGACTGGGTGATCAGCTCCGGGTCCAGCCCGTCCCGGCGGGCCTTGCGGCGGGCGATGATCGTGCCGACGAGGAAGGCCAGCCCGACCAGCACACCAAAGGCGTGGAGCTCGACCGCACGCCAGCCGGGCACCTCGAAGAGGTGCCACACCACAGGCTCGGTCCACGGGATCAGGGGGTGCAAGCCCACGTCTCCTAACCGTCACGGCGGAGGGGTCTGGCGCGTAGGGGTTCGTGGCGTGCGAAGATGAGACTCGGAGGTGCCATGACCGCCTCGACACTGCTGTTGCTGGCTCTCGCCGGTTGCCGGACGGAGTCCGAGCCGGAGAGCGACCTGGTGCCCGTGGAGGTCCTCCCCGGCTCACTGCACGTCCCGGAGCGCCACCTGGACTTCGGCGATGTCGCCCTCCACGAGACCACGCAGCTCGACCTGGTCCTCTCCAACACGGGGGAGGGCACCCTCTACGTCCACGATCTCCAGCTCGAGGACGACACCCTGCGTCCCCACTGGACCATCATGGCTCCCGTGGAGCACCGAATCGTCCCCGGGGCGACCACGTTGCTGCCGATCTCCCTGAAGCCGATGGACGTGATCGACCCCACCGTGCTGCTGACCGTGGTGTCGAGCGATCCGACGACACCGCGCTTCGCCGTCGAGCTGACGGCGAAGGTCCACGGCACCCCGGTGCTGCGCGCCGAGCCGGAGCTGCTGGAGTTCGGAGAGGTCGAGGTGGGCGCCACCGAGACCCTCGACGTCCACCTCAGCAACCTGGGCAACGACACCCTGCTCATCGACACGGTCACGCTGGAGGGCGACACGCCCTTCACCCTCGCCGTCGACCCGAGCGGCAGCTCCCTGGAGGTCCTGGCCAGCCACGGGCTGGTGAGCGTGACCTACGCGCCCGATGTCGCCGCCGGCCACACCGCCATGCTCACCATCACCTCCAACGACACGGCGAACCCGGAGCAGACCATCCCGGTGACGGGGACCGGGACGCAGTAGCGCCCAACGGTCAGCTCAGCGGCACGTGCCTCACGACCGGAAGCTGGAGGCGCAGCCCGTGGGCCCCGGGCAGGGCCAGGATCAGGCCCCCGTGGGCCGCGACCACCGTCCGCGCCATGCGCAGCGCGGGCGGCCCCTGTGACCGGGCCCCCGGCTCCAGGACCCCCGCCTCCAGCGGCAGGGCCTCCACCACCTCCACGTCGAGCAGGACGTGATCTCCGGCGTGGCCCAGGGAGACCGACAGCGACGGTGCACTGCCCGCGCCCTCCGAGAGCCGGGCGCAGAGACTCAGGACCGCCCAGATCGCCAGGCCGACGCGTCCCGGAGCGAGCTGGAGCCGAGGCACGGGCGAGAGCTCCCGGCGCACGATGACCTGGCCCTCCGCACTCAGCGGAGCCAGGCTGCAGGCCGCGGCCACCACCTGGCGCAGATCCGTCGACTCGAGCTCGTCGTGTCCAGGCCTGGCGAGGGCCCGCAGCTCCGAGGCGATCTGGCTGATCCGGTCGAGGCCTTCGAGGCACTCGTCCAGCAGCTCCCGCATCAGCGACTCCTCGATCTGGGTGCCGCCGAGGAGATCGGTGCGGAGCTGATCGAGGTTGAGCCGCAGCCAGGTGCTCGGGTTGTTGACCTGGTGGGCGACCTCGGCTCCCATCATGCCCATCGTGGCGGGCAAGGCCCCCCGCAGGATGCGGTGGTGCCAGTGGGCACCGCTGGAGGTCGCCGATGCCACCAGAGCCGTGCCGATGCGCCGGCCCACACGATCCCGGATGCGACTCAGGCGTCCCTTGACCCAGACCTTGGAGCCGTCGGATCGGTAGAGGGCGAAGTCACCCTCCACTCTGCGGCTGGTGCCCTCCAGCTCGGGGAGCTCGCCCGCCAGCACCGTCGCCGCCGGGTGACCCCGAAGCTCCTCCAGGGTGACGCCCAGTCCCTCTTCGACGGTCTGGTTGACCCAGCTCACTGCCCCGCCGGGACCGAACAGGAGCACCCACAGCGGCGTGTCCCGAAGCGCTCCCAGCGCGAGTTCTCCGAGAGCCGAGTCTCCCGCTGCCATGCCTCTGACCTCCGGGGCGGCGCAATCGTACAGGATGAGACGGACCGCCTCGACCAGCCCTCATCCGGAAACTGGCTATGATGTCCCGCCTCCAGCGGTCCCGAGGTCTCCTTGGCGGTCATCAACTTCGCCCGGCGCGAGATCGAAGCCAAGGTCGTGTACTACGGCCCGGCCTTGAGCGGCAAGACGACCAACGTGCTCAAGGCCCATGGTCGTCTGCCCGACGGTCAGCGCGGCAACCTCCACACCCTGTCGACCGAGGAGGAGCGCACCCTCTTCTTCGACTACGTCCCGATCACCAAGGGTGAGATCGCCGGGTTCAACGCCAAGTTCAAGCTGTTCAGCGTCCCCGGGCAGGTCTTCTACCAGCAGACCCGCCGGGTCGTGCTGCGCGGCGCCGACGCCGTCGTCTTCGTGGCGGACTCCTCCCCGGATCGTGCCCAGGCCAACATCGACAGCCTGATCGATCTCGAGGAGAACCTGCGGGCCCACGGCCTCGACCTCGCCTCCATCCCCCTCGTGATCCAGCTCAACAAGCGGGACGTGCCCGGCGCCCGCTCGGTCGAAGCCTGCTCCACCGACCTGAACCCCTTCGGGGTCCCCGTCGTAGAGAGCGTGGCGTCTCGGGGCGAAGGGGTCATGGAGACCCTCGACGCCGTGATCGGCATCGCCTCCGCCCGGATTCGGGACAACCTGGCGGGCCGCAAGACCGCTGTGGCGCTCACGGCCATCGACCAGCGGGAGCCGGAGGAGGACGAGGTCGTCATCCGCCGGCACCTCAAGGAGATCCAGAAGGTCCGCCCCGAGGAGGAGAAGAAGGGCGCGGAGGCCCGGCTGCACGGCGAGGTCGCAGGCGAGGACGTGGACGCCTTCCTGCTCCAGAACGTCGAGCGGGCCGAGCAGTACCTGGCGGACAACAAGGAGTCCCCGGACAAGGCCCGGCGCGCCCGTCCGGCGCGTCCCCGTGTCACGGGGGTGCCCGACCTGCCGCCCGGGCCTACGGTCGACATCCCCTTCCTGCCGATGGCGATGAACGACTACCGCGCCATGCGCATCATCGAGTCCTCGATCACCCCCAAGGGAGGGGTGAAGCTCGACCTGCTGCTGGAGGCCACCACGGGACACGGCAGCGCCACCCGCTGCACCCTCCGCCTGAAGCCGGAGCCCATCAAGCCGGTCGCTCTCCCCAGGCCGGCACCCGCGCCGGAGCCCGCCAGCCCCAAGGAGACGGGGCTCGAGCCACCGGTCGACCCGGTCGAGATGTGGATGTGGCGCGTGATCAAGGTGGCGGCGATCCTGATGTTCGGCATCCTCTGCGTGGTGGGCGGGCTGATGCTCTGAGGCTGGGCGTGCGCGCCGCTCCTACGGGAGGTCGACCACCCCGAGCCGCTTCCAGGCGCGCTCCAACAGGGTCTCCAGCTCGACCCCGTCGGCGTCGTAGCGATCGATCAGCTCCTCCAACACCGCGCGCGCTCCCGTGCCGGCGGCGAAGAGGTAGTGGCAGGCCGCGGCCACGGTGCCCGTGCTGCCCGTGAGCTGCAGCTCCCGGCCCATCGAGACGGCCTGGGCCACGTCCTCGAGCCCGAAGCCGAGGTCCAGCAGCGCCGCGATCAGCTCCTGCTCGGCGGGCGGCAGGCTGTCGTAGTCCCGGACGGGCAAGGCGTGGATGCCGAAGAGCCCGTCCCAGATCGGGCGCAGGACCTGGTCCTCGTCGCCGACCCCACACAGCTCGAAGCGATCGACCCACCAGTCCTCTCCCGCGCGGGAGAGGTGGAGACGGGTGCGCGTGAGGGCCTGGCCCGCGGGGCTGCGGCCCACAGCCACCGCCACACCCCCGTGATCCCCCTCCTGCTCGATGCGAACCTCCAGGCGACCGATGCCCTGGTCGACACCGAAGAGGTGTCGCACGAAGCGACCGCCGAAGAGCTCCAGGGCCACCTCGGCCGGCGAGGCCGGTCGCACCAGGTCCAGCAGGGCGTCGGAGTCGTGACCGACGGCGACCGCCGCCAGCCGGTCCAGGATGATCCGGGCCCCCTGTTCCCCCACCACGAAGCCGCTGTGGGCGTCGTCGTTGAAGAGGCGCTCCTCGAGCAGGTGACCGAGCGCGGACCAGCTCGGCGAGGGAGGACGGTCCTCCAGGCCCGCGATCGCCGCCGCCAGCCGCGCCCGGCAGGCATCGACGCTGATGCGCTCCCGAGCTCCGGACCGGCCCCGCTCCAGCGCCTCGCACAGCGCCGCCTCGCCCCGGAGCGGACTCACCACCAGGTCCTCGACACCGGTGCCCAGGCGACACACGAACTGGCTGTAGACCCCCGGGTACTCCCGGAACACCAGGGCCAGCAGGTTCCGATCGAGGAATCCGTCGTGGAAGGCCGGACTCTCCCGGTTCAGGTCGAAGCCACAGCTCGGCAGGTCCTCGGAGCGGGCCCGACGCACCAGGTGGCCGGCCAGCAGGCGCCTCCGCGGACCCAGCGGCGCCACGGCGTGCATCGCGACCAGCAGCGGCAGCCCCATCGGGTGGTGGCAGAGGGCGATCACGGCGCCGCTCAGCTCCTCACCGTCCTGGGAGAGCAGCGAACCGGCCACGAGGATGCGCTCGGCGGCGCTCTCCGACTTGTCGTAGACGGCGATCGCCCCCGAGACCAGGTCCACCCACGGATCCGGATCGAGGCCCAGGTGGCGGCGAAGGTCCTCGACCGCGTAGGGCCGGCGGATCCGCTCCGCCTCCAGCAGGGCGTCGACCTGGAAGGGCCAGTCCCGGAACATCCGGCACAGATCCGCGGGCAGCTCGCGGCCCTCCTGGACCGCCGTCAGGGCCGCCCTGAGCTGGCTTCGCAGCACCAGCCGAGGGTCCGCCCCACCCGAGAGGTGTCCGGGAGGTGGGTCCGCAGCATTGCCCATGTGGAGGATCTCATCCACGGTGTGTTGAATCGGCTACAGCCCCCGCCACTGGAGGCGAAGTGACACGGCGAAGCTGGACCGGCGCGGCCTGGGAGCTCTCGGAGGTGGACCAGGCCGCCGTAGAACGCCTCGCAGAGGCCTCCGGGTTGAGCGCACTCGCGGCCCGGTGCGTCTGGCTGCGCGGGGGCACGGACCCCCTCACCGCCAAGGTGCTGCTCGAGCCGGCGCTGGCCGCCCTGCACGACCCCTACGCCATGAGCGGCATGGACGTCGCCGTGGCCCGGCTGCGCCGCGCCTTGGCGGACACCGAACACGTGCGGGTCGTCACGGACTACGACGTCGACGGCACGACCTCTTCGCTGATCCTCCAGAGCACGCTGAAGATCCTCGGAGGGGGCGAGGTCAGCTACCACATCCCCGATCGCAAGACGGAGGGCTACGGCTTCTCGATCGCCGCGGCCGAGCAGGCGGCCGCCGACGGTGTGGCCCTCATCGTGACGGCCGACATCGGCGTGAAGGACCACGACAGCGTCGCGGCCGCGAGGCGGCTCGGCGTCGACGTGATCGTCTGCGACCACCACCTGCCCCAGGGGGCCGACGTGCCACCGGAGGCCACCGCGGTGCTCTGCCCACCCCAGATCGCCTGCAGCTACCCCAACCAGGCCCTGGCTGCCTGCGGCGTCTCCCTGAAGCTCGCCCAGGCGCTCCTGGCGGAGCACCCCAAGGCGGCCGCCATCCTCGACTCCCAGCTCAAGCTGGCGGCCATCGGCACGGTGGCCGACGTGGTGGACCTCTCCACCCCCGAGAACCGCGCGATCGTGGCGCTGGGCCTGGCCTCGCTCAACCGGGGCCCCCACGCCGCAGGCCTGGCCGCGCTGCTCCGGGTGTCCGGCCTGGAGCGCGGCGAGATCGGCAGCTCGGACCTCGGCTTCCGGATCGGACCCCGCATCAACGCCGCCGGCCGCATGGCCCATGCCGCCGAGGTCATCGACCTGTTCACGACCCGGGATCGCGACGTGGCCGCCGAGCTCGCGGGTCGCCTGGACCGCCTCAACAGCGAGCGAAAGGGTGTCCAGCAGCGCCTGGAGCGGCTGGCGAAGCGGGCGGTGCCCGAGCCCGCCCCGGCCTTCGTGGTCGTGGGCGGCCGTGAAGAGGACGGCTGGCACCGTGGCGTCGTGGGCATCGTCGCGGCGCGGCTGCGGGACCGCTACCACCGCCCGGCGGCGGTCTACGCCGTGATCGGCGACTCGGCCACGGGCTCGGTCCGGTCGACGCGCGCGGTCCACGCCGTCCAGGCCCTCGAGGGCGCTGGCGAGCTCCTGGAGCGCTACGGCGGGCACGCGGCAGCGGCGGGCTTCACCGCGCCCGCCGCCGCGATGCCCGAGGTGGCCGCACGCCTGGCCGCGCGGGCCCTGGAGCTGACCGGTGGGGCCGCCCCGATCCCGGTGCACCACGCGGACGGCGAGGTGGCCGCGCCGGCCCTGGGGCGACACCTCCACGACGAGCTGGCTCGGCTCGCGCCCCACGGCAAGGGCAACGCCGCTCCCCGGCTGGTGCTGCGCGCCCGCCTCCGTGGCACCCGGGTGCTCAAGGGGGCCCACCTCAAGGCGCAGCTCCACGGCCCGTCGGAACCCGTGGAGGCGATCTGGTGGAGCGCCGCCGAGCAGCACAGGGAGCGCTGGCGGGACGGGGCCGAGGTGGAGCTGCTGGGCCGCCTGGGCCTGAACCGCTGGCGCGGCCGAGAGACCCTCCAGGTCACGGTCGAGGACGCTCGCGACCCGGCCTGACCCGAACCGCTCAGGGCTCGGCGGGAGCCTCTTCGGCGGGCGGGGCGGTGTCCTCCGGCGCGGAGGTGTCCTCGGCAGGTGCCGTGTCCTCGACCGGGGCCTCTTCTTCGGCCGGGGCCTCTTCTTCGGCCGGGGCCTCCTCGACCGGGGCCTCCTGCGCCGCCTTGGCGGCCTCGAGCTCGGCCATCATGTCCTTGGTGGCGTAGCCGTCGGGCACGGGGATCTGGAAGATGTCCCCCGGGTCGCCGGCATCGGTCCAGCTTCGGTACCGGAGCTTGATCACGATGTCGAGGGTCGGGAGCTGGATCTCCATCTTGCCCGGAAAGACCCCACCGTCCGCCTGGATCACCTCCTGGGAGGACATCCGCAACAGCACCGTCCGGTCCGCGTCGCGGGCTTCGATGCTGCGCCACATGTAGCCGGCGCGATCGAGCTCCACGTCGACCTCGACCCCCTGGAGGTCGGACTGGGCCTCGCCCGCCGTGTAGCGCACGATGGGGCCCACCACGCCCTCGCCGATGATCTCCGGCTCCAGGCCGTCGAGCTGGGGGAGCTGTCCCACGAGGAGCTCGGTGAAGTCCTCGATGCCGACCGCCCCAGCGGTGGCCTCGCGCAGCACGGTCTCGACGTCGTTGGCTCCCCACCACTCGTACTCCAGGGGAAGCAGGACGTGGAGGTGCTCGCCATCGCTGGCCCCGATCAGGACCTGGCCACCGACCGGTGGCAGCACGTCGAGGCGGAAGTGACCGGGCTGCTGCACCACCAGGTTGCCCTGGAGCACGCCCGGGATAATCCGATCCGGCAGCTCCGCCGCGAAGCCGAAGGACCCGCGCACGGCCACGGGCAGCGCACGTGACTGGGCCCGCTCGAGGATCTGGGCCGCCGGGGCGTCGTCCACCGGCAGCGCCGCGGGCGGCTTCTTGGGCGGGCAACCGATCAACACGGTGAGCAACAAGCCGTTCATGGGGCGCCTCCGTCCATGGGCTGGCAAGCCAGCACTTCGCACATCGGGCTGTAGCGTTCCGACAGGGGCGTGTCGCGTCCGCGCAGCGCAAGACCGCGCTGCAAGGCCGGAGTCGCGTCCTCGGTCCGGTCCATCGACCAGCGCACCCGGGCCAGCTCCAGCCAGACCTCCGCCTGTCCCGGGTGTTGCTCGATGCACCGCTCCAGGGCGTCGAGCACGGCCTCGGAGGGCTCCGAGTGGCGGGCGAGGATCAGCACCGGTCGGCGGCTCGGCTGGACCTCGACGAGCCTCAGCGCCCCCGCCACCGCCTCCGCTGTCCGCCCCAGGTCCTCGAGCGCCTGGAGGCGACGCGCGGCGAGCAGCCGGCTGGACGGCCAGCGGGCGAGGCCGGCGTCGGCCTCGGTGAGGGCCTGCTCGGGACGACCGAGCTCCAGCCAGAGCTGGACACGCAGGGCGAGCACACCTTCGGAGGTCCCACCTCGGAGCACGTCGAGGGCCTCCTCGTGCCGACCGGCGTTCGCCAGGTACCGGGCCTCGATGCGGTCCACCGCGTCCGGCGTGATGCCCTCGGTGGCCTCCCGGAGCGACGCCAGCACCTCCAGCGCCGCGTCCAGCTCCCCCCGGCCCTGGTAGAGGTCGGCCATCCTCAGGTCGAGCTTCACGCCCTCCACCCCCGTGGCCGACAGCGCCTCTGCCGCGGCGAGGTCTCCGGAGAGCCCCAGGAGCCCCGCCCGCACGTGCACGGGGAAGGGCTCCGAGCGGGGCAGCAGGGCCCGAGCCAGCGCGGCATCGTCGGTCCTCAGCGCGACCAGGGCCCGGTCCAGGGCCACCCGGGCATCGGACTCCCCCCGAGCCCGATCGAGGCGGGCGTAGAGCTCCCGGGCCGTGCCGTCATCGCCGATCTCCGCGGCGAGGTCGCCGGTGAGCTGGAGCAGCTCCGGGGAGCCGGGACGTCGCGCGAGGGTGGCGAGCAGGGTCTCCCACAGGGTCTGGAGGCGCTGGAGCCGGGTCGCCGCGGCCACCAGGGCGTCGCGGGCGGGCCCGTTGTCCGGATCGAAGGGCAGCCCTGCGGCCAGGTCGTCCAGGCCCCCCTCCAGGTCGCCCAGGGCGACCCGCCAGCGACCGCGCGCCGCCCGCTCAACCGGGTCCAGGTCGGCGCCGACCCAGGACGACACGGCCCGCTCGGCGTCGTCCCGCCGTCCCTGGTCCCAGGCGCTCCGGGCGACCTCACCGTAGGCGACCGTCGCCCCTCGGCGACCCGCCTCGACGAGCACGGCCTCCCCGTCGAGGGTCCGACCGCAGGCGATGCGCGTCCGGCCCTGGGCCAGCAGCACCTCCGGTCGCCCGGGATCGAAGAGCAGCGCCCGACCGAAGCCCAGGTCGGCCCGTTCGCAGTCCTCGTGGGCCGCGTGCCACACGGCCACCAGGTAGTGGCCGCGGGCCAGGTGGACCGTGTCCCCGGGCCCTCGCCGCGGCTCCACCTCGACCGGCGCGGACACCGCCGCGGGAGCCCCCGCGACGCAACCGCCGAGCACGGCGCCGAGCACGGCCGCCGCCACGCTCACCCGGTGTGCTCCCACAGCCGGGGGGCCGCGCGACGGATCGGCAGGACCGTGGCCGCGGCGCAGACCCCGGCGACGGCGAGCAGGCAGCCGCCCCCCACGGCCTGCTGGAGCGGGGTGAAGCCGAGCCCCGTGAACTGGCTGGACAGCACGAAGTAGACCGGTGCGGCGAGCAGCAGCAGCACCAGGGCCACGAGGCTCAGTGCGGCGACCATGAACAGGATGCCCGCCGGCCCCGAGGCCGCCCGGGCGGCGTTGTCGGCCTTGAAGTCCGGCCAGGTCGCGCCCATGCCGATCGCGATGCCCGAGATGCCGAAGGCCAGGCCCACCGCCGTGAAGGCCCCGATGCCCATCAGGACCGCCGGTGTGCCCAGGATCCAGTTCGAAGCCACGATCAGGACCGTGCCGACGAAGAGCATCGGCATCAGGCCGGGCAGTGCCTTGGCCCAGAGGTACCGGGTCGGATCGACCGGCGCGGCGCGGATCATCCAGAAGGCCCGGCCCTCTCCGGAGACGGCGGTGAACTGGAAGCGCACGGCGATGCCCGCCATCACGAAGCCGGCCATGCCGAGGTTGAGGAAGGCCAGCGCGTTCTTGTAGGCCGACAGGTAGCGGGAGCTGATCATGTCCGTGGGCAGGGCCTGGACGCTGAAGAGGTAGATCACGATCAGGCTGCCCAGCAGGAAGAGCTGGCTCCACTGGGCCGGGTCGCGGAAGAAGTGCTTGACGTCCTTGATGACGATCGGGGTGACGTCGTCGGGAAGCGGCGCGGTGGTGAAGGCGAGGAAGCGGTCGAGCCCCTCGGAGCGGGCCAGCCGCGCCGGCGCGGCCTCCTGGCTCCGGGTCCAGCCATCGGCGTAGAAGCGGGACACGATCCAGCGGGTCAGGCCGACCACGGCGACCGCCCCGGTGAGCAGGAGCGCCAGCTCCAAGAGCGGCACCGCCTTGTCGGCCATCGCTGCCAGCAGCACGTCCGAGGCCCACCGCGGCGGCATCAGCTCCGGCACCGGGGCCTGGAGCTCCGCCACATAGGAGGCCAGCGACTCGAAGTCCTGGGCGTTCACGAGGCGCTCGGGCTTCACGACCCGCAGCAGGATGAACACACCGACCAGGAACAGGATGCCGAGCAGCGCCAGCGCCTCGCGGGTGCGCCGGGCGGGGAAGACGTTGACCAGCACCGTGGCGACCACCACGCCAAAAGCCGCCGGGATCGCCACGAAGGCCGGGATCACGAGCGCCAGTGCCAGGTAGTAGATCGGGCCCGCTGCATGCACGATGCCGTAGGCCAAGAACACCGGCAGCCCGAAGAAGCCCATCATCCAGCTCGACTGGGCCACCGTGTCCTGGAAGCGAGCATAGAAGAAGACGGGCCGGCTGATCGGCAGCGAGAGCAGCAGCTCCAGGTCCTCGGACAGGTAGTAGCTGCTCAGGGCGGTGACGATGTTCGAGAAGCAGAGCATCGCGAACAACGAGAGCAGCAGGATCTCCAGCAGCTTGCGGGAGATCAGGGGGCCGAAGACCTCCACCTCGTAGAAGGCGCCGATCAGCATGATCAGGCCCGCGAAGAGCCCGATCCAGAACCCCAGCCCGAGCAGGCCGAAGACGGCGAAGGCGACCCGCTCCCGGCCCGTCGCGGTCTTCCAGCGGTTCAGCAGGCCCTGCCACCGGGGGCGGAACAGGTAGAGGGTGCCGACACCGGGTGCGATCGCGCTCACGCGGTGCCGTCCCGACCACCCGGCATGGGGACGGCGACGGTCCGCAGGATCCCGCACCCCAAGGGGAACAGCCCCACCCGCAGGCACCTGCCGAAGTCCCGTTCCATGCCACTCCGTGCGATCGCGGGCCATCCTACCCAACGCCCGGGGCTCGGTGGCCCGTCCCCACCGCCCACCGGGTCGGGGTGCACTGGCACGGCGCTTGCTCCACAATGTCGCTCCATGTCGAAGACCGGGCGCCAGGTGAAGATCGCAGCGGCCATCTGGGCCGTGAGCATCCTGTTGTCCCGGTTCATCGGCATCGTGCGCGAGAGCGTGATCGGCCGGGTCCTCGGGACGGGCCAGGACGCCGACATCTACTGGGCGTCCTTCGTGCTGCCGGACTTCCTGAACTACCTGCTCGCGGGCGGCTTCCTGTCGATCGTGTTCATCCCGATCTTCGGGGGACACCTCGCCAGGGACGACGAGGAGGCCGGCTGGCGGGCCTTCAGCGTGATCGCCAACTTCCTGGTGCTGGCCCTGAGCGCCCTGGTCGCGGCGCTGTGGGTCATCGCACCGTGGCTGGTGGAGCACGTCATCGCGCCCGGCTTCTCCGACGAAGCCACCGTGACCCTCGCCCGTCTGACGCGCATCGTGCTGCCGGCCCAGATCTTCGTCTTCCTGGGGGGACTGATCAGCGCCACCCTCCAGGCCCGGGACCGCCACGTCGCCCCGGCGATGGCGCCGCTGCTCTACACCTTGTCGATCGTGATCTTCGGAGTGTCGCTGGGACCCCGCTGGGGACCGGAGGCCTTCGCCTGGGGCGTGCTCGTGGGGGCCTTCCTCGGTCCGTTCGCCGTGCCCTTCGCCGACAGCCTTCGCCAGGGGCTGAGCTGGAAGCCCACCCTGGACCTGACCAACCCCGACTTCCGCAAGTACCTCTGGCTGAGCCTGCCGCTGATGATCGGCCAGTCGATCGTGGTGGTCGACGACTGGTTCATCAAGCGCTTCGGCTCGCTGGTCGCCACCGGCGTGGTCTCCCAGCTCCAGTACGCCAAGACCCTGATGAAGGTCCCGATGGGGGTCTTCGGGGTGGCGACCGGAGCCGGGCTCTACCCCACCGTCTCCCGCCTGGTGGCACAGGAGAAGACCCGGGAGGCCTACGACACCCTGATCCGGGCCGTGCGGGCCGTGCTCGTGCTCGCCCTGACGGCCGGAGCCGGCCTGATGGTCGCCGGCACCGAGGCTGCTGAGGTCATCTGGGGCACCACGCGCTTCACGCCCGAAGATCTCGGCAACGTGGGGCTCTACACCGCCGTGCTCTGCCTGGGGCTGTGGGCCTGGGCCACGGCGACGGTCTATGGGCGGGGCTTCTACGCCATGGAGCGGACCTGGCTGCCCACCGCCCTCGGGACCGTGGTCACCCTGCTCGCCTGGCCCCTCTACCGGGGGCTCGCCGAGACCTACGGGGGCCTGGGCCTGGCCTGTGCCTCCAGCCTGGCGCTCTCGCTCTATGTGACCTCGCTGGCCTGGCTGCTGCGGCGGGTGATGGCGCCGGACTCCGAGGAGCGGGTGCTCGGCCTGCTCGGCCGGATGATCCTGGCGGTGGCGATCGGCGTCGGCGCCGGCCTGGCACTGGAGCAGGTCCTGCCCCAGGGGCCGGCGCTGCTGATCGGTGGTCTGAGCGGGACCACGGCCTGCGCGCTGACCCTGGTCTCGGCCTGGGCGCTGGGGGTGAGTGAAGTCCGGTTCATCGCCGAGACCGCACGGCGTAAGCTACGCCTGTAGGGACCAACCATGCTCCTAGCCCTCTCCTTGTCCGTCTTCGCCGCCGAAGTCCCCGTCTCCACCGCCGACGAGCTGAGGTCGGCCATCGACGGAGCGACGGCCGGCGACGAGATCGTCGTCGCGGCCGGCACCTACGAGCTCAGCACCACCCTGCGCGCCGACGCCTGGGGGAGCGAGGAGGCGCCGATCGTGCTCCGGGCCGAGTCCCCCGGGACGGTGTTCGGGCCCGACCGCTAATAGCCGCTCGGGCTGACGCCCCGTGGGACCGTAGCTGGCT
>CAZCVP010000159.1:0-19589 GCA_964501915.1 uncultured Enterobacterales bacterium | reverse complement strand
CCCCCCCCCGCCGTGGCGCCGCCGCGGGGGCGCCCCGCCCCGGGCCCCCCCCGGGCCCCCCCCGGGCCCCCGGGGGGGGGGGGGGGCTCCCCCCGCCCGGGATGGGCCCCGCCTCCTATCAGCACGGTCACCATCGAGCAGGCGCTGGCGCACCGATGCCGCGACGTCGGTGAGCCTCCGAGCGGTCACGTCAGGGCCTCCAGGCAGGGCCGCATTACCGCCTGCTCCCGGCACACGCGCGCCACCCGGTCCAGCTCAGCCGGGGTCGCGGCCCTCTCGCGCAGAGCGCTCTTCAGAGAGCCGAGGGCCAGCTCCAGCCCGACTCGGCTGCGGAACTCGAAGGCGTCGGCCACGGACCTGGCCGGCGTCGTCACGCGGGTTCGCACGCCCTCGATCCCAACCAGGCCCAGGGCAGCCAGGCGGACGATGTCGTCCCGGTAGCCCTTGACGGCCTCCTCGAGCAGCTCCCACGCGGCTTCCCACGGCTCGACGTAGCCCCACGGCTGGCGCCCGGATCTGCCGTCCAGCTCCTCCAGGCTCATCAGGCGAACGACCGCGACGAGGTCCTCGGCGACAGCCTCCCGGTCCACGCTGGAGGCCACCTCGGCGGCCAGACCCTCGGCCTCCTCGAGCAGCGCCAGATGCCGCTTCAGCAGCAGCCGGAGGACGGTCTGGCTCTCCTGGGCCGTCAGGCCGTCGAGCACCCGCTCTTCGCGTCTTCGAGCCAAGAGTGCCGCCCGCATCGGGTCAGGTCCACGGGTCCACCTACTCCGTCGTCGAGCGATCCCCCAACACCTGCGTCACCCGAACCGGCGTGCAGGCCTCCCAACGTCTTCGGGCCCCGCCCCAGAGGGACGGGGCGAGCCCGCCCGGACAAGGCTCGGCTCGCGCACGACGGCCTCGGCCCGCCCACCCCCTCAGTGCGACACCCCCGCCCCCGGTCGCGCCGGCTCCACCACCACCTCGCTGAAGCCGAAGATCATGTCCTCGCCCGCGAGCCTCCAGGTGCGGCGGTCGTCGGCGTCCACCCGGTCGAGGGTCGCCGGCACCGACCAGGTGATGATCGTGTCGCCGTCCGCCAGGCGGTGAGCATCGCCGAGCACGAAGCTGTGCAGCGGCGGGTCCGCCCGGATCGCCCGCACCTGGGTCGCTGTCATGGCCGACACGTCGAAGTCGTACTCCAGCACCTGGCTCTCCAGCCCCGGGGCCCCGTCGTTGTCGAAGACCAGCAGGCCCCCCTCCAGCCGCGTGAACTGGTGCTGGTGGAGGAAGGCCTGGCCGTCGATCTCCACCGAACCACCCGTGCCCCCGAAGGCCCAGTTGCAGGCCCCGGTCGCCCGGTCGACCTCGACGATCGTGCCGAGGTTGCGCAGCCCGACGTGGAAGACGTCGGCGTCGGCGTCGTAGTCCAGGGCGTTGGCGTGGGTCCAGGTCGGCCCCCCGTCGACGGAGGGATTGACGACGGGATCGAAGCAGTCCCAGGTGCTCCACACCTCCGTGGTCGTGCCGTCGGCCGCCACCGCGACCAGCCTGTTGCCCTCGACCTCGTCGCGGATGTCGTAGGCCAGGCTCACCAGGGTCCCGTCGGGCAGCTCGACGAAGTCGTGGGCCAACAGTGGCACCGGCAGCTCCTCGACCGTGGCGAGGTCCCAGGAGACCCGCACCAGGTGGCTCCCCTCGTGGGGCCGGGCGTCCTGGAGGGTGGCGGCGTAGACGAGGCCGCTGCCGTCGCCGGCGAGGTGCGCTCGGAAGACGGCGAGCTCGCTCGGGTCCTCGTACTGCCAGACGACGCGGCCCTCTGGATCGACCAGGACCAGCGTGGTGGTGTCGCCCTCGATGAGCGGCAGGGCCAGGAAGCGATCGTGCCCGGTGCCCTCGACCGACAGGTCCGCGGCCGGCGCCAGGGCCCCCGTGGTGACCGTGGCCGACGCCCCGGGGTGGCCGTCGTGGACGGGGCGGTAGGTGACCTCGCTGTCCGCCGGCAGCCCGACGAGCACGGCGGAGTGCTCCAGGCCCGGCTCGGCCTCCGCCGAGGTGCGGCGGTCCGGTACCCCGCCCAGGCCGAACTCCACCGCGCCGACCACCTCGACGTCGGTCCGCCAGGTGACCGTGACCACGGTGCCCATCCGCTCGGCGACGACCGCCTCCAGGTCCTCGACGACGACGACCGGGACCGCCGAGTCGGCGTCGCCACCCCTGCAACCCACCAGGAGCGCCAGCACGAGGACGCTAGTAGGCGTGGTAGCCATCGATCCAGTCATAGGAGAGGCTGCCGGCGTCGGCGTCCCAGGTCACCATGGTGACGGGGATCCAGGCCTCGCCGTCGTCGAACATCAGGACCTTGGCGTGGCCGACGTAGTCGTCGTTGTAGCCGTAGCTCCGGGTGGTGCCGTCCCAGGTGGACACGGTGGAGGCGTCGACGCCGTGCAGGGCGAGACAGGCGCCGGCCTCGTCGACGAGGACCTGGGCGCCGGACAGGACCAGGTCGAAGGCCCAGAGGCAGTCCTCGCAGTCGTCCCGCACAGTGGTAGAGGTCAGCTCGAAGACGAGCTCGCACAACAGCTCGCCCGCCCCCTCGTCACCGGTGAAGCGGAGCTGCTCGGAGCCCGTGTAGCTGTCGCTGACGGTGGCACTGCCGCTGCGCACGAGCAGGCCCTGGGGGGGCTCGGTGTCGGTGACGGTGACGGTTCCCGAGTCCGCGGGCGTGGTCGAGCCCCCCGAACAGGCCAGCAACCCCAAGAGGTGAAACGTCATGCCCTCCCAGGTATCCCCTGCGGAGATAGGACCCCACCATGCCCTACGACACCGCCCTCGCCGACCGCATCCGCGACCTGCTCACCGACACCCCCGGACTCGTCGAGAAGAAGATGTTCGGCGGCATCGGCTGGACCATCAACGGCCACATGGCCTGCGGCGCCCACAACGACGCCCGCCTGATCATCCGCTGCTCCAAGGAGGCCTTCCCCGGCCTGCTGGAAGAGCCCGGTGCCGGCGGCATGATGCGGGGCGGCAAGGCGATGGCTGGCTGGAACCTCGTCGACAACGAGGCCGTCATCGACGACGAGGCGCTGGAGCTCTGGGTGGGCCGGGGTCGCGACTACGCCGCTGGCCTGCCCCCCAAGCAGAAGTAGCAGCCCGATGCTCGCCCTCCTCTCCCCCGCCAAGCGCCTGGACTTCGACTCGCCCCCGACCGTCGAGGACTGGTCCACCCCCGCCCTGCTGGACGAGAGCCAGGAGCTCATGTCCACGACCCGCGGCCTCTCCCAGAGGAAGATCCGCGAGCTGATGGGGGTCAGCGCGGACCTGGCCCGGCTCAGCGCTCACCGCTTCGCCGAGCTCACGACCGAGCTGAGCCCGGACAACGCCAAGCAGGCGCTGTTGACCTTCTCCGGCGACACCTACCTGGGCCTGGACGCCAAGAGCCTCCGTGACGACGACATGGCCTTCGCCCAGGACCACCTGGCGGTGCTGTCGGGGCTCTACGGGCTCCTGCGGCCCCTGGATCTCATCCAGCCCTACCGGCTGGAGATGGGCACGAAGCTCAGGACCCGCCGCGGCCGGAACCTGTACGACTTCTGGGGCGACCGCATCCAGCGCGAGGCCCACCGGCTGCTGGAGGCCTCGGGCAGCGACGTGCTCGTGAACCTCGCCAGCAAGGAGTACTTCGAGGCGGTGCGACCGAAGACCCTGCGGGCGCGGGTGATCACGCCGAGGTTCCTGGAGACCCGGAACGGCCGGAGCCGCATCCTGTCGATGTTCGCCAAGAAGGCCCGCGGCATGACGGCTCGCTACCTCGTCCAGCGACGTCTCACAGACCCCGAGGACCTGCGGGGCTTCGACCGCGGCGGCTACCGCTACCGGGAGGACCTCACCGAGGGCGACACCTGGGTCTTCGAGCGGGAGCAGCCGCCGCCGGTGCGCTGACGTCGTCGGCCCAGCCACGCAAGGGCGACGAGCACGGTCCAGGCCCCGCCGGAACGGTCCGAGGCCGCGTTGTCGATGACCTGGCCCGGCGCTCCCAGCTCGACCGCGGAGACGACGGCGAGCGGCAGGGTCCAGACCAGCATCGGGGTCCCGCGGCGCCGGGGGTGAGCCCGCAGCGGGGGCCTACCCGGTCAGCTCGTCGACCTCCGACCTCGGCGTGCGCTCCGAGCAGGGCCCCTTCGGCCCCCACAGCGGCAGGTGCCGCAGCCGCCCCGGCGCGTGGGAGATGACGCTGCCGATCACCAGGGCGATCCAGAGCGCCGGCCCCATCACCGACTTCCAGGTCAGCGCCGCGAACAACAAGGCCAGCTTGGCGAAGACCGACCAGGACTGGAGGAAGCGGAAGTAGTCGGGGCCGTTCTTGTAGACGTCGTCGCCGACGATGACCGCACCGCTCAGCACGCAGACCTCGAGCCAGGGCGCCAGCGGCTGGTCCCAGGTCGCCGCGCCGATCAACAGGGCGATGGACCCGATGTGCACGGTGCGGAAGGTGATGCGGAGGGCTCGCTGGCCCCGGTAGGTGCGACCGGACATGCCGCAGCGTAGCCCAGCGCCGAAGCGCCCGGCCTGCTCGGGATCACGCCCCCGGGTTAGAGGACGGGGTCCCCCGGAGAACCCCCCGTGCAGTTCCGCCGCGTCTGCATCGAAGCCGTGGCCTACCACGTGCCCCGCACCTCGGTCACGACCGCGGAGCTGGAGGACGAGCTGGCCCCGCTCTATGGGCGCATGGGGCTCAAGCCGGGGTTCGTGGAGGCCATGACAGGCATCCGGGCCCGCCGGTTCTGGGACCCGGGCGTGCAGCCGTCCAAGGTGGCGACCGTCGCGGCCCAGAAAGTGCTCGTGCGCACCCGCTTCCCCCGGGAACACATCGGCTGCCTGGTGAGCACCAGCGTGTGCAAGGACTACCTGGAGCCCTCGACGGCCAGCCTGGTGCACGGCAACCTGCGGCTGCCCCCCGAGTGCCTCAACTTCGACGTGGGCAACGCCTGCCTGGGCTTCATGACCGGCATGGGCGCGGTGGCCAACATGATCGAGCTGGGCCAGATCCAGGCCGGGCTCGTGGTCGCCGGCGAAGGCAGCCGCGCCGTCACCGAAGCCACGCTGGAGACCCTGAAGCAGGCCACGGGCGGCTTCGCCGAGTTCAAGGACCACCTGGCCACCCTGACCCTGGGCTCCGGGGCCTGCGCCATGCTGTTGGTCGACGAGCGCCTCTCGACCGAGGGCCACCGCCTCACGGGCAGCATCGCCACGGCGGCCACCGAGCACAACCAGCTCTGCCTGGGCACGGAGCGCTGGATGCGCACCGACGCCGCACGGCTGCTCGCCGAGGGCGTCAAGCTGGCGGCCCGCAACTGGGCCCGCACCCGGGAGCGGCTCGGCCTGCGCCCCGAGCGGGTGGCCCAGTACGCGCTGCACCAGGTGGGCAAGGCCAACCACGACGCCCTGATCGCCGCCCTGGACCTGCCGGAGGACCGGGCGATGCGCGTCTACCCGGAGTACGGCAACGTCGGCGCGGCCGGTGTGCCCCTCACCCTGGCGCTGGCCCTGGAGCAGCAGCGGGTCGGCACCGGCGACACCGTGGCCCTGATGGGCATCGGCAGCGGGCTGAACTCGGCGATGATGGGAGTCGACTGGTGAGGCCGCTGCCCGAGGACGTCCGGGCCCTCTACCCCTGGGAGGGCCACTGGCTCGACGTCGACGGTGGCCGCCTCCACTACCTGGACGAAGGCCCCCGCGACGCACCGACCCTGCTGTGCCTGCACGGCAACCCCACCTGGAGCTTCTACTGGCGGGCCGTCGTGCAGCGCTTCTCCGACCGCTTCCGGGTGGTCGTGCCGGACCACATCGGCTGCGGGCTCTCCGACAAGCCCCAGGGCTGGACCTACCGGCTGGCGGACCACGTGGGCAACGTCGAGCGCCTGGTGGACCACCTGGAGCTGGGGGAGATCATCCCGGTCGTGCACGACTGGGGCGGCGCCATCGGCATGGGCCTGGCCACCCGCCGACCCGCCGCCATCCGGGCCCTGGTGGTGACCAACACCGCCGCCTTCCGCTCCCAGCAGATCCCCGCCTCGATCGCCTCCTGCCGCATTCCCGGCTTCGGCGCCCTGGCGGTCCGGGGGCTCAACGGCTTCGCCCGGGCCGCGACGCTGCGCGCCGTCACCCGCCCGCTGACCCCCGTGGTCCGCGACGCCCTGCTCTTCCCCTACGACTCCTGGGCCAACCGCATCGCGACCCTGCGCTTCGTCGAGGACATCCCGCTGCGACCCGACCACCCCAGCTACGACACCCTGGTGGACATCGAGGAGAACCTCTCCGGGCTCACCGGGAGGCCGATGCTGATCCTCTGGGGCGACGACGACTTCTGCTTCACCCCCACCTTCCGGGCCGAGTGGGAGCGGCGCTTCCCCGACGCCGAGGTGGAGGCCTGGGAGGACGTGGGCCACTACGTGATGGAGGACGCCCCGGACCGGGTGGTGGGCGCGATGACGAGCTTCCTCGACCGGCTCGGATGACCCGCAGCTTCAACATCGCCTCGCGGCTCGAGGTCCAGGTCTCCGAGCGGCCCTTCCAGCGGGGGGTGGTCTTTCCGAGCTCCACCGACGCGGCGGGCCACGTGGCCTGGACCCACCTGACCTTCCGCGACCTCAACGCGCTGTGCGACGAGTACGCTCGGGGCTTCGAGGCCCTCGGCGTGCAGCGGGGCGACCGGGTGAGCCTGCTGGTCAAGCCCTGCCTGGAGTTCATCCCCCTGGTCTTCGCCCTGTTCAAGGTCGGCGCCGTGCCGGTGCTGATCGACCCGGGCATGGGACGCAAGGCCCTGCTGTCCTGCATCGCCCGCATGGCCCCCCGGGTGCTCCTGGCCGAGGGTGCGGTGCACCTGCTCCGACCCCTGGTCGGCAAGGCGCTGGTCAGCGTGGAGATCGCGATCACCGTCGGTCGCTCCGCCGGCTGGTGGGCCGACGCCACCCTCGACAGCCTGCGCATCGAGAGCGACGAGCCCTACGTGGCGGCGAGCACCGCCCGGGACGACGAAGCCGCCATCCTCTTCACCTCCGGCAGCACCGGTCCCGCCAAGGGGGTCACCTACACCCACGGCATCTTCGACGCCCAGTGCCGCCACATCCAGGCGCTCTACGGGCTGGAGCCCGGCGAGCTCGACCTGGCCTGCTTCCCGCTCTTCGGGCTCTTCTCCCTGGCCCTCGGCCTCACGGTCGTCATCCCCGACATGGACCCCACCAGGCCGGCGCTGGCCGACCCGGCGAAGCTGGTGGACGCCATCCAGACCCAGGGCTGCACCTTCGGCAGCGGCAGCCCGGCCATCTGGAAGAACGTCGCGCCCTGGTGCACCGAGCGGGGCATCACCCTGCCCAGCCTGCGCCGGCTGCTGATGTTCGGGGCGCCGATCCCGGTCTGGATGCACGAGGCCTTCCGCGACATCCTGCCCCCCGGGGCCCAGCTCCACACGCCCTATGGAGCCACCGAGTCGCTGCCGGTGGCCTCGATCGGCAGCGACGAGGTGCTCGCCGAGACCCGCCACGAGACCGCCCGCGGCGGCGGCATCTGCGTGGGCCACCCGGCCCCGGGCATCGAGATCGCGATCATCCGCATCGACGACGGGCCCATTCCCACCTGGTCCGAGGACCTGCGCGTCGCCGAGGGCGAGATCGGCGAGATCGTGGTCAAGGGCGAGGTGGTGACGCACGAGTACAAGGGCGAGCCGGAGCACACGGCGCGGGCCAAGATCCAGGACGGCGACACCCTCCGCCACCGGATGGGCGACCTGGGACGCTTCGATGCCCAGGGGCGCCTCTGGATGTGCGGCCGCAAGTCCCACCGGGTGCGCCCTGCCGACGGGGACACGATGTTCACCACCTGCTGCGAGGCGGTGTTCAACGAGCACCCCGACGTCTACCGCTCGGCCCTGGTGGGTGTGGACGGCGAGCCGGTCATCGTGGTGGAGCGGGAGCCCGACCGTGGGCAGGACACCGAGCGCCTGACCGCGGAGCTGCGCGAGCTGGGCGGTGCCAACCCGCTCACGGCACCCATCAACCGCGTGCTCTACCACCCGGCGCTGCCGGTCGACGTGCGCCACAACGCCAAGATCCACCGCCGCAAGCTGGCGGTCTGGGCGGCCGGACGCTCGTGAAGGCCCTGGTCACCGGGGGCGGGGGCTACCTGGGCCGCGAGATCTGCCGCCAGCTCCTGGAGCGGGGCGACGCGGTCACGGTCCTGGCCCGCAGCCGCTACCCGGAGGTCGAGGCCCTCGGCGCCTCCAGCGTCCAGTGCGATCTGTCCCGCTCAGGAGGCCTCGAGGCCCTCGTGGCCGGCCACGACGTCGTCTTCCACGTGGCGTCGAAGATCGGCGCCTGGGGTCGCCGGGAGGACTTCCTCGCCGTGAACCTCCACGGCACCGAGAGGCTGCTCGCCGCCTGCCGGGCCGCGGGCGTCTCGCGCTTCGTCTACACCTCCTCGCCGTCGGCGACCTTCGGTCCCGAGCCGGCAGACGGCGCCACCGAGGCCGACTGCCCCTACCCGGCGGTCTTCGGCGGGCTCTACCCGGAGTCCAAGGCCCTGGCCGAGCAGGCCGTGCTCGCCGCCGACGGACCGGACCTCGCCACGACCTCGCTCCGCCCCCACCTGATCTACGGCCCCGACGAGCCCCACATGCTGCCGCGGGTCCTGGAGAGGCACCGCGCCGGTCGGCTGCGGCGCATCGGCGACGGCACCAACCGCGTGAGCCTCACCTACCGGGACACCGCCGCCGCGGCCCACCTCCAGGCCGCCGACGCGCTCCAGGTCGGCTCGCCCAACGCCGGCAAGGCCTACTTCGTCAACGACCCGGAGCCGGTGGAGCTCTGGGCCTGGCTGGACCGCTTCCTGGAGGGGGTCGGCGAGGGCCCGATCCGCGGCGCCGTCTCGCTGGAGACCGCCCTGCGCCTGGGCGGCCTGGTGGAGTGGGTCTGGCGGCTGCTGCGCCTGGGCGGCGAGCCGCCCATCACCCGCTTCCAGGTCCTGGGCATGGGCACGACCCACTGGTACCGCTGCTCGGCGGCGGAGCAGGACTTCGGCTTCCGTCCCTCGATCAGCGGCGAAGAAGGCCTGCTGCGGACCATCGCCGCCTTCCGGCGGAGCGGGCGATAATTACCGAGCAATTACCGAGGTGTCACGGCCCTGGGGCGGGAGCCCCGTTAGTCACCGGGACTCCCCCGTCAGAGGTCCCATGTACGGACTCCCCTCGCCCTCCGCCTGGAGCCCCGGCGCCGAGCCCCCGTCCTTCGACGGCGCGGACATCGTGGCCGCGGTGCAGCGGATCCGCGAGCCGCTGCACGTGGTGGAGGACCCGCGCACCGGGCGCCGGGGGGTCGCCCTCGGCGGCCACGTGAGCGCCACCACCAACGGCGCCGGCTGGCCGCTGGTGGCGGCGCTGCCGGCGATCTACCCGGAGTGGCTCGGCGACCGGTCCTTCTGCGAGGTCCACGGCGCCCGCTTCGCCTACGCCGTCGGCGCCATGGCCAACGGCATCGCCTCGGTGGAGCTGGTCACGGCGATGGCCCGAGCCGGCTTCGTGTCCTTCTTCGGCGCCGCCGGGCTGCCCCTGGACCGGATCACCGCCGCCGTCGACACCCTGCTCCAGACCCTGGGCCCCGACGCCCCCTGGGGCAGCAACCTCATCCACTCCCCCCAGGAGCCGGCGCTGGAGGCCGCCACGGCCGACCTCTACGTGCGCCGCGGCGTGCGCCGGGTCTCGGCCGCCGCCTACATGGCGCTCACGCCCCACGTGGTGCGGGTCGCCGCCGCCGGCCTGCGACGCGGCCCCGAGGGACAGGTGCTGCGGCGCCACCGGGTCTTCGCCAAGGTCTCCCGCCCCGAGGTCGCCCGCCGCTTCCTGGAGCCGGCTCCCGAGGCCCTGCTGCGCGAGCTGGTCGCCGCCGGCCTGCTGACCGAGACAGAGGCCACCATCGCCGCCACGGTGCCCGTCGCCGAGGACCTCATCGTCGAGGCCGACTCCGGCGGTCACACCGACAACCGGCCCCTGCCGGCGCTCTTCCCCACCCTGGCCGCCCTGCGGGACCGCGTCGTCGCCGAGCGGGGCTACACCGAGCCCATTCGCCTCGGCGCCGCAGGAGGCCTGGGCACTCCCGCGGCCGTCGCCGCCGCCTTCGCCCTCGGTGCGGCCTTCGTGCTCACCGGGTCCGTGAACCAGGGCGCCGTGGAGTCCGGCCTGCACGAGCGGGGCCGCCACATGCTGGCCGGAGCCGGCGTGGCGGACGTGATCATGGCCCCGGCCGCCGACATGTTCGAGCTGGGCGTCGAAGTCCAGGTGCTGCGGCGGGGCACGATGTTCGCCGTGCGAGGCCGCCGCCTCTACGAGCTCTACCGGGACCACGACGGGCTCGAGGAGCTCACCGCCGAAGACCGCGCCTGGCTGGAGCGCGACGTCTTCCGCGGCAGCCTGGAGGAGGCCTGGCAGTCGACCCGGGCCTTCTGGGCCGACCGGGACCCGGAGCAGCTCGACCGCGCCGAGCAGGACCCCCGCCACCAGATGGCGCTGCTCTTCCGGTCCTACCTGGGCCAGGCGAGCCGCTGGGCCATCCAGGGCCTCGGCGAGCGCCAGGCCGACTACCAGATCTGGTGTGGACCGGCGATGGGGGCCTTCAACCGCTGGGTCGAAGGCAGCTTCCTCGCCCCGACCGAGGCCCGCTCCGCCGTCCAGATCGCCCGCAACCTCGTCGAAGGCGCCACCGCGCTCACCCGCGCCCAGCAGCTCCGGACCGCCGGCGTGCCCGTGCCCCCCGCAGCCTTCGAGTTCCGTCCCCGCCCTCTCTGTTGAGCAGGACCTCCATGATGAATCGTGAACCCCTAGCCGTGGTCGGCGTGTCCGCCCTGTTCCCAGGCACCCTCGACGCCACGGGCTTCTGGTCGGACATCCTCGCCGGCACCGACCGCATCACCGAGGTCCCGCCCAGCCACTGGCTGCTGGAGGACTACCACGACCCCGACCCGGCCACGCCGGACAAGACCTATGCCACCCGCGGTGCCTTCCTGGACCCGGTCGCCTTCGACGCCCTGACCTGGGGCATCCCGCCGACGCTGGTGCCGGCGACCGACACCAGCCAGTTGTTGGCCCTGGTGGTGGCCCACCGGGTGCTCGAGGACGCCACCCGCGGCACCTGGGCGAGCTCCCCCCTGAAGGACCGCACCTCGGTCATCCTCGGCGTGACCTCGGCCCAGACCCTGCTCGGCGAGATGGTCAGCCGCCTCCAGCACCCGGTCTGGATCAAGAGCCTGCGCGAGGCCGGCCTGCCGGAGTCCAAGGTCCAGGAGGCGGTGAAGCGCATCTCGGACCACTACTCCCCCTGGGTCGAGGGCACCTTCCCGGGCCTGCTGGGCAACGTGGTCGCCGGCCGCATCGCCAACCGACTCGACCTGGGCGGCACCAATTGCGTGACCGATGCCGCCTGTGCCAGCGCCTTCGGGGCGCTGAAGATGGCCGCCCAGGAGCTCTGGCTCGGCGACAGCGACATGGTGGTCACCGGCGGCGTGGACTGCATGAACGACATCTTCATGTTCATGTGCTTCTCCAAGACGCCGGCGCTCTCCAGGAGCGGCGACTGCCGGCCCTTCAGCGACCAGGCGGACGGCACGATGCTCGGCGAGGGCCTGGGCATGGTGGCGCTCAAGCGCCTCAGCGACGCCCAGGCCGCCGACGATCGCATCTACGCCGTGATCCGCGGCGTCGGCTCCAGCTCCGACGGTCGCTCCAAGAGCGTCTACGCGCCCCTGGCGAGCGGCCAGGCCAAGGCGCTGCGCCGGGCCTACGAAGTCGCGGGCTACGGCCCCGAGACGGTGGAGCTGGTGGAGGCCCACGGCACCGGCACCCAGGCCGGCGATGCCGCCGAGTTCGAAGGCCTGCGCCTGGTGTTCGACGAGAGCCAGCGCCAGGACCGCCAGTGGTGCGCCCTCGGCACGGTGAAGGCCCAGGTCGGCCACACCAAGGCCTCGGCCGGCGCAGCCGGGCTGGTGAAGGCGGTGATGGCCCTGCACCACAAGGTGATCCCGCCCCAGATCAAGCTGGACCGCCCCAACCCGGCCCTGGAGGTGGAGAGCAGCCCCTTCGACCTGAACCTGAGGCCCCGGCCCTGGATCCGCGCCAGCGACCACCCGCGCCGGGCCTCGGTGAGCTCGTTCGGCTTCGGCGGCTCCAACTTCCACGTCACCGTGGAGGAGGCCGAGCCGGCGCCGCTGCGAGAGCGCCTGCGCACCACGGACGTCGAGCTGATCGCCCTGTCGGGCACACCGGCGGAGATCGGCGCCCAGGCCAGGCACCTGGTCCACGAAGCGTCGAGCGGGGAGACCCTGCGACGGCTCGCCTTCGAGACGACCCGGGACTTCGACCGCACCGCCCCCGCCCGCCTGGTGGTGGTGGCCGAAGACGAAGCGGCGCTGGCCCGCAAGCTCCAGCACGCCGCCCAGCGCATCGCCGAGCACCCGGACACGCCGTTCTCCAGCCCCGACGGCACCCACTACGGCTGCACGCAGCCCAGCGGCGGGGTCGCCTTCCTCTTCCCGGGCCAGGGCTCCCAGAGCCTGGACATGGGCTCGGCGGTGGCGCGGCACTTCGACACCGCCCGAGCTGCCTGGGACGAGGCCGCCGACCACGACTTCGGCGAGGGTCTGCCGGTGCACCGGGTGGTCTTCCCGCCGAGCGCCTTCGACGACGAGACCCGCACCGCCCAGCAGGACCGCCTGCGGGCGACCCGCTGGGCCCAGCCCGCCCTCGGCGTCGCCAGCCTGGCGCTGCTGAAGCTGGTGACGGAGCTCGGCCTGCAGCCCGACGCCACGGCCGGCCACAGCTTCGGTGAGCTCACGGCCCTGCACGCCGCCGGGGCCATCGGCGCCGATGAGCTGCTCCGCATCGCCCGCTGCCGCGGTGAGCTGATGGAGCAGGCGGGCGACGTGCCGGGCGCGATGAGCGCCGTCCGGGCCGGCCCCGACGCCGTCCGGCCCCACCTCGCCGGCGAGCCCGTGGTGCTCGCCAACCACAACCACCCCAAGCAGGTGGTCATCTCCGGCCCCACCGGCGCCGTGGGCCGGGTCGAGGCCCGGCTGGAGGAGGCTGGCCTGCGGGTCCAGCGGCTCGACGTCGCCACGGCCTTCCACTCCCCGGTGGTCGCCGAGGCTTCGGCTCCCTTCGCCGCCTTCCTGGCCGACGTCACGGTAGAGACGCCGAAGCTGCCCGTCTACGGCAACGCCTCCGCCGCGCCCTACCCGATGACGGCCCGGGCCATCCGCGGCCGGCTCGCGGAGCAGGTCGCCCAGCCCGTGCGCTTCGTGGAGCTGATCGAGGCGATGCACGCCGACGGCGTCACCACCTTCGTCGAGGTCGGGCCCGGCTCCGTGCTCACCGGCCTCGTGGGGCGCATCCTCGATCCGGAGACCACCCTCACCGTGGCGCTGGACAGCCGCCAGGCCACCGGGCTGAAGCCCCTGTTCACCGGGCTGGCGAAGCTGGCCGCGGCCGGCCTGCCGGTCGACCTCCACCGTCTCTGGGACGAGTACCGGGAGCCCACCGACTTCCGGACCGTGCCCAGGCCCAAGCTCACCCTCGACATCCAGGGCTCCAACTACGGGCGTCCCTACCCCCCGGAGGGCGGTGCGGCTGCGCTGCCGGCCCCCAACCCCGAGCCTGCCCCCGCAGAGGTTTCCATGTCCAAGGACGACCGCACCGCTCCGCCCCCGATCCCTGCACCGGCTCCGCAGCCCGCCGCGCCCGCCCCGACGGCGCAGCTCGCCTGGGTCCAGGCCTTCCAGGAGGCCCAGCGCCAGACCGCCGAGGCCCACGCCGCCTGGCAGCAGACCATGGCCCAGGCCCACACGACCTTCCTCCAGACGGCCCAGACCCAGATGATGGCGCTGTCGACGATGATGAACCCCGGCCTGGTCCAGCTCCCCCAGCCCCAGCCGGTGCTCGCCGCCCCGCCGACGCCCACCTACGCCCCGCCTCCGGTGGTGGCCCCGCCGCCGCTGCCCGTCGCGGCGCCTGTCCCCCAGCCCGCTCCCGCGGTCCCGGCACCGGCACCGGCACCGGCACCGGCCCCCGAGCCCGCCGGCCTCGACCTGACGGCCCTGCTGCTCGACGTCGTCGCCGAGAAGACCGGCTACCCCGCCGAGATGCTCGCCCTGGAGATGTCCCTCGAAGGCGACCTCGGCATCGACTCCATCAAGCGCGTCGAGATCCTCTCGGCGATGCAGGAGCGGGTGCCCGGCCTGCCCGAGGTCGACGCCGCCCAGATGGCGACCCTGACGACCCTCGGCGCCGTGGTCGCCCACCTGCACGGCTCCTCCCCCGGCGGCCCGCCCCCCGTCGAGCCGACCCCCACCCCGACCCCGGCCGACCCCCTCGGTCGCTTCGCCCTCGAGGCGGTGGAGGCCCCCCCGATGGGCCTCTCGGGAGGGCATCTGCCGGGAAAAGCACGGGTGGCGGTCACCGGTGACGGGACCGCCCTGTCCAGGCTGCTCGTCGAGGAGCTGAACATCCGCGGCGTCGCCGCCGAGCTGGTGGTCGAGGTGCCCGAGGACGCCCGGGCCCTGATCGTGCTCGCCGGCCTGTCGCCCGTGGCCTCCTCGGTGGAGGCCGCCGCGGTGAACAAGGAGGCCTTCCACCACGTGCGCGCCTTCGACGCCGCCGGCCACGACGGGGGCGTGCTGGTGATGGTCCAGGACACCGGCGGCCGCTTCGGGCTCTCCGGGGACCTCGGCGACCGCGCCTGGCTGGCCGGCTGCGCCGCCCTGGCCCGCACCGCGAGCCTGGAGTGGCCCGTGGGCCACGCCCGCGCGATCGACCTGGAGCGGGGCGACCGGCCCGACTCCGAGCTGGCGGAGATCCTGGCCGACGAGCTGCTCTGCGGCGGCCCGGAGCTGGAGGTCGGCCTGACCGCCGACGGCCGGCGCTGGACCCTCACCGACTGCGCCGCCTCCGTCGACGAGGGCGGCGGCGCCAGCCTGGGCCCCGACGACGTGATCGTGGTGACCGGCGGCGCCCGGGGGGTCACGGCGGCCTGTGTCATCGCCGTCGCGCTCCAGACCCGCTCCCGCTTCGCGCTGCTGGGCCGCACCCACCTCACCGAGGAGCCCGCGTGCTGCGAGGGCGCCGAAGACGACGCCGCCATCAAGCGGGCGCTGTTGCGCGACGCCCAGAGGCGGGGCGAGAAGATCTCCCCCGCCAGGCTGGGGCGCGAGTCCCGCCACATCCTCGCCGGCCGCGAGGTCCGCGCCACCGTGAACGCCGTCAAGGCCGCCGGCGGTGAGGCCCGCTACCTGTCCTGCGACGTCACGGACCCCGAGGGCGTGGCCACGGCGCTGGAGGCCGTGCGCAGCACCTGGGGCCCGATCACGGGCGTCGTGCACGGCGCCGGCGTGCTGGCGGACAAGAAGATCGGCGACAAGTCCAACGCCGACTTCGACCTCGTCTTCCGCACCAAGGTCGAGGGGCTCCAGGTGCTCCTGGACGCCACGGCCGACCACCCGCTGAAGATGCTGCTGCTCTTCTCCAGCATCGCCGCCCGCAGCGGCAACCTGGGCCAGGCCGACTACGCGATGGCCAACGAGGTGCTCAACAAGGTCGCCCGGGCCGAGTCGATCCGCCGCGGACCGTCCTGCCGGGTCGCCGCCATGGGCTGGGGTCCCTGGGAGGGCGGCATGGTCACCCCGGCGCTCAAGGCCCGCTTCGAGTCCCTCGGCGTGCCGCTGATCCCCCTGAACCGCGGCTGCCAGATGCTGGTGGACGAGGTCTTCGGCACCTCCGCCCACCCGGAGGTGGTGCTCGGCGGGCGTCCCAAGCCCCTGCGCGTGGCCGGTGACGGGACCATGGAGGTCCCGCTGCGCGTCAACCGGGAGAGCCACCCCTACCTGTCCGACCACGCCGTCGGCGGGGCCGTGGTGGTGCCGGTGGTGCTGGTGCTGGAGTGGTTCCACCGCCTCGCCCGGGCCTTCCGCCCCGACCTGACCGTGGCCGCCATCGAGGACATCAAGGTGCGCAAGGGCGTCCGGCTCAGCGACTACGACGGCCTCGGGGACCGGCTGGTGCTGCGCTGCCGCCAGCTCTCCAACGGCGACGGCGCGCTGCTGGCCCTGGAGCTGCGGGGCGAGGAGGACCGCCTGCACTACGCGGCCACCGCCGAGCTGACCGCCCGCCCCCGCGGCGCCGCGCCGCCGACGCCGGAGGTGGAGCTGGAGGACTGGGGGGACCGCAGGGTCTACGGCGACGCCCTCTTCCACGGCCCCGACTTCCAGGTCATCCGCTCCCTGGAGGGCCTGTCCACCGAGGGCATCGCCGGCGAGCTCGACGGGCTCTTGGAGCGCGGCTGGACCCACGAGCCCTGGCAGACGGACCCCGCGGCCCTCGACGGCGGACTCCAGCTCGCGGTCCTGTGGACCGAGGCGATGCTCGGCGGCAAGTCCCTGCCGACCTCGGTGGAGTCCCTGCGCACCTGGTCTCCGGGCCCGGCCGAAGGTCCCCTGCGCTGCGTGGTCACCGCCCGGGAGACCGGCCGCAGCAGGGCGCTCTCCGACGTCACCCTGCTCGACACCCGTGGCCAGATGGTCGCCCAGCTCCTGGGCGTCGAGACCCACCTCTACGGGTAGCCGCCGTGGCGTCCTTCTCCCCCATCGCCGTCGTCGGGCGGTCCGTGGTGCTCCCCGGAGCCCTGACGCCTGCGGCCCTGTGGGCCGCCGTGCGGGACGGCGAGGACCTGGTGTCGTCCTGTCCCGAGGGGCTGTGGCAGGTGGACCGGGCCGCGGTGCACTGCGAGCCCGAGGGCGACACCCGCGACCGGAGCTGGTCGGACCGGGGCGGCTACGTGCGGGGCTTCGAGGGCGTCTGGGACCCGGAGGGCTTTGGGGTGCCCGCCGCGACCCTGCACGGCCTGGATCCGCTCTTCCGCTACACCCTGCACGCGGGCCGGGAGGCCCTGCGCGACGCCGGCTGCTGGGGCGGAGACACCGCCCGGACCCTCGCCGTGCTCGGAAACCTGTCCTTTCCGACCGCCGAGCTGGCCCGCTTCGCCGAGGGCTGCTGGTGGGGCAGCAGCGAGGCCTCCGACCCCCAGAACCGCTTCATGTCCGGCCTGCCGGCGCTGGTGCTGGAGCGGGCGCTGCGCCTGGGTCCCGGCGCCTTCGCGCTGGACGCGGCCTGCGCCAGCGGACTCTACGCGATCAAGCTCGGCTGCGACGCCCTCCACGACGGCCGGGCCGACCGGGTGCTCGCCGGGGGCGTCAACCGGGCCGACGACCTCTTCCTCCACGTGGGCTTCTGCGCCCTGAGTGCGATGAGCCGGACGGGCCGGAGCCGACCCTTCCACCCCGAGGCCGACGGCCTGGTGCCGGCGGAGGGCTGCGCCTTCGTGGTGCTGCGACGGCTCGAGGACGCCCTGGCCGCCGGCGAGCGCATCCTCGGCGTCGTCCACGGCGTCGGGATCTCCAACGACGGCCGCGGCCGGGGCTTCCTGGCGCCGTCTTCGACCGGCCAGGAGCGGGCCCTGCGGGCGGCCTACGACCGGGCCGGGTGGGACCCGGCCAGCGTGTCCCTGGTCGAGTGCCACGCCACGGGCACGCCGGTGGGCGACGCCGTCGAGCTCGACACCCTGGGGCGGGTCTTCGCCGAAGCGGAGGACCTGCCGCTCGGATCGCTGAAGTCCAACCTCGGCCACCTGATCACCGCCGCCGGCGTCGCCGGCCTGGTCAAGGTGCTCGAAGCCCTGGGCGCCGGTGTCCGGCCGCCCACCCTGCACACGGGTGGCCGCACGGTGCCGGGGCCCCTGCGCCTGGTGGAGACCGCCGAGCCCTGGCCCGATGACCGGCCCCGCCGCGCCGCCGTGAGCGCCTTCGGCTTCGGCGGCAACAACGCCCACCTGCTGGTCGCCGAGGCGCCCCCTCCCGGGACGCGTCCCCCGGCGTCCCGGATCGCCGAGCCCGATCCGGAGCCCATCGCCGTCGTCGGACTCGGCGTCCGGGCCGGCAGCGCGGCGGACCGGGAGGCCTTCCGGGCCGCCGTCATCGAGGGCGCGGCCGTGAGTCGGCGCACCGAGCAGGTGGTCCTGGACCTCGCCGGCCTGCGCTTCCCGCCCCGGGACCTGGAGCAGGCCCTGGGCCAGCAGACCCTGGTGCTGGCGGCCGCCGCCGAGGCCGTGGGCGATGGAGCGGTCCTCGATCCCGCCCGCACCGGCGTCCTCGTCGGGCTGGGCACCGACGCCGAGGTCGCCCGCCACGGCGCCCGCTGGCGGGCCGGCACCCGGGGCGACAGCCACGCCCTGGACCCCGCTACCCTCGCCACGGTGCGGGACGGCTTCGCGCCCCACCTCGAGGCCCCCCGGGTCCTGGGCACGATGCCCAACATCCCCGCCAACCGGCTCAACCAGGCCTTCGACTGGACCGGACCGTCGTTCTCGGTCTCCGCCGAGGAGGCCTCGGGCCACGTGGCGCTGGACCTGGGCGTCCGGGCGCTGCGGACCCGGGAGCTGGACGCCGCCGTCGTGGCCGCGGTCGACCTGTCCGACGAGCCCGTGCACGCCGAGGCCCTGGCCGCCGTGCGACCGGGCACGGCCCCGGGAGGGGACGCCGCCGTGGTGCTGGTCTGCAAGCGCCTGGCCGACGCCCTGGCCGACGGCGACCCGATCTACGCGGTCATCGCCGAAGCCCCCGGCGCCGAGACCCGCTCCCCGGACTGGCTCTTCGACCGCTTCGGCCGCTCCCATGCCGCGGGGCCGCTGCTCCAGGTGGCCGCGGCGGCACTCGGCCTCCAGCAGGGGGTCTTCGGGCCGCAGCGCATTGCGGTCGAGCCCCTGGCCGGCTCCGGTCGCGCCGTCACCCTCGGCCCGCCGCCCGCCGGCACGCCCGAGCCCGCGCCCCCCGCGCCACCGGCGATGCCGCTGGTGCTCGCGACCCACCCGCCCGCCGTCTCCCGACTCCCCTCCGCCCGGCGGACGGCTTCGGTGGTCGCCCCGCTCCAGCCCTCCGACGAGGTCGAGACCGCCATGACGCCGCCGCCGCCGTGGCCGCAGCAGCAGCCCACCGCGCCCGCGCTCCGCGCGCCCGCTCCCGCTCCCGCTCCCGCTCCCGCGCCAGGCAACCTGGCCCCGATCCTCGCCAGCCAGAGCGCTCTGCAGGCCCAGCTCGCGAGCCTCCACCAGGCCTTCATCGCCCAGCAGACGGCGCTGCACGAGCAGTTCCTCCAGGTCCGCCAGCAGTCGACCTTCGCGCTGTTGGAGGCCGCCCGGGCCGCCGGAGCCTTCCCCGGTGGCGTGCCGGCCGTCGCCCCCGGGCCGCCGCTGCCCCCGGCCCCGCTGCCCCCGGCCCCGCTGCCCCCGCTCCCGATCGCCACGCCCCCCGCTCCCCGTGGCACGCCCCCCGAGCCCGAGCCTGCTCGCGCTCCCGCCCCCACCGGCCCCACCTTCTCTCGCGCCGACCTCCAGGTCCACGCCTCCGGCGCCATCAGCACGATCTTCGGCCCCGCCTTCGCCCCCCAGGACGCCTGGGAGCGCCAGGTCCGGATGCCCGAGCCGCCGCAGCTGCTCGCCGACCGGGTCACGGGCCTCGACGCCGAC
>CAZCVP010000158.1:0-19626 GCA_964501915.1 uncultured Enterobacterales bacterium | reverse complement strand
TCCCCTCCAGCACCCTGCCGGAGGACCCGAGCCACGACTACGACGGCGACGGCTACGTGGAGCGCCCGGCGGTCGGAGAGCCCCGGGACTGCGACGACCTGGACCCGGCCATCAACCCCGACGCCCAGGAGATCTGCGACGGTCTGGACAACGACTGCGACGGCCGGACCGACGACCGGGACGAGGACGTCGACGCGCCCGACTGGTACGAGGACAGCGACGAAGACGGGCACGGCAACACCGAGGTGGCGGTGCCAGGGGTCTGTGACCCGGGATCCGGGTCCTGGGTCCAGCAGCCCGGCGACTGTGACGACAGCGATCCCTCCGTCCACCCCGAGGCCGAGGACCTCTGTGAGGACGGCATCGACAGCGACTGCGATGGCCAGGCCTTCTGCCTGATGTCGTTCACCGCCACCCTCGAGGGCGAGCGGCCCGCCGACAAGCTCGGAGCCGCCCTCGGGTCCGCGGGAGACGTCGACGGGGACGGCCACCCCGACCTCGTCGTCGGGGCCCACAGCTACGACGGCGACGTCTCCGACAACCAGGCCAACATCGGCGCCGCCTACGTGGTCTGGGGCCCGGTGGAGGAGCGCTCCCAGGTGGCGGACGGCGCGGGACGCCGGCTGATCGGGATCGAGACCAGCTACGCGGGCTTCTCCGTCGACGGTGCCGGCGATCTCGACGGCGACGGTCGCGGCGATCTCGTGATCGGCGCCCCCTCGACCGAGACCTACCTCGGCGTCTCGCCGCGGGTCCACCTGGTCGTGGGGGTCGAGCAGGCCGACCAGGACCTGATCCTCGCCGACGAGGTGACCTGGCTGGGAGACCACGGCGACGCCGCCCTGGCGGGCTGGAACGTCGCCGGCGTCGGCGACGTCGATGACGACGGCCTCCCCGAGGTCCTGGTCGGCGCTCCGGGCGACAGCGGCCAGACCGGTCAGGTCTACCTGCTCTGGGGAGACAGCGCACTCGAGGGAGGGCGACTGGCGGACGTCACCGCGCTGCGGGGCCTGGCCACCGGAGACGGGGTCGGCGAGGTGGTCGCCTCGGCCGGCGACACCGACGGGGACGGACTGGCGGACCTGCTCGTCGGGGCCGAGCGCGAGGGGCCAGGGGAGCGCGGCACGGCCTGGCTGGTCCTGGGTGCCGACCTGGACGTGCAGAGCGGTCTGATCGACGACGTGGGCAGGCCCTTCCGCGGGCGCGCCGAGGGCCGTGAGCTGGGATCCCACGCCACCAGTGGGGACATGAACGGCGACGGCCTCTCCGACCTGATCATCGGCGGTTCGGGCTTCGAGAACGGGGCCGGTATCCCCGCCGGGGCCGTCTTCGTCGTGCTGGCGGGCACTGCGGCCTGGCTCGAGGGGGAGGTCGGCTGGGGCTCGGGGCGCATCGAGGGCGAGACGGCCGGCAACGGCATCGGCACCAGCGCCGCCGCCTCCGACGTGAACGGCGATGACCTCGCCGACCTCAGCATCGGGCTGTTCGCGTCCCTGGGTTCGGAGGGCGCCGGCACCGGCATGCTCTTCATCGGCCCCGTGGAGGGCGTGTCCTCGGTCAGCGACGGCGACTGGGTGCTGGAGCCCGTGCCCACCAGCGGACACGGCGAGCGCGTGTTCACCCACGTCGACGACCTGCTCGACACCTCGGGGCCGGTGGTGGCCGTCGGATCACCCTCCTGGGGAGAGGGAGACGAAGATCCAGGAGCGCTGCTCCTGACCCTGTACGATCCCGACCGATGATCGAGGATCTCACCAGGCTGCTGGAAGCTCTCCGGCAGGCCCAGGACTTCGAGACGGGCGCGGAGGCCCTGCTCGCCCCCCTCCTGGAGACCACGCGCCAGGCCATGGCCGACCACCCGCGGGGCCGACGCGGCGAGCTCCTGCGCGGCTGGGTGCATCGCCGCGGCGAGCGGAGCTACCAGGCGCTGCACGGGGTGGAGATCGGCGCCGACGACCGCGGCCCTCCCGGCCCCTCCGCCAGCGCCTGGCGCCTGGTGCAGGCGACCGGCGCGGCGGTGGTGGTCGACGTGGAGGCCCAGCGGGTCCTCCACCCGAGCGGTCAGCCCCTGGAGGCGGACAAGGCCTGGGCCGGCGCCACCCGCGCCCGTCTCCAGGCTCGCCAGACGACCCACCTGCTCGCCCTGCCCCTGCGCGGCCAGGGCGATCGGGTCGAGGGCCTCGTCGCCCTCGAGCTCCGCTGCGCCGTCGCGGTCGGCACGCGCCTCGATCTCTGGGCCCCCCACGCCGCTCCGTTCCAGCTCCTCTGCGACGTCGCGGTGCCGATCCTGCGGCACCTGCCGCCAGCGACCACACCCTCCGGGCTCACCGACGACCTGCTCCCCGTCGTCGGCCCCACCATGGCGCCCGTGGTCCGCATGCTGGCCGTCTTCGCCACCTACGACGCGCCGATGCTGCTGCGCGGCTCCACCGGCACCGGCAAGACCTCCATCGCCCGCTGGGCCCACGCCCGCTCGACGCGCAAGGACGGCCCCTTCGAGGTGGTGGCCCTGCACGCCGTGGCGGAGACCCTGCGGGTCGGCGAGCTCTTCGGCTGGAAGCGGGGCGCCTTCACCGGGGCCGAGCGGAACCACGACGGCTGCGTCACCCGGGCCCGCGGCGGCACCCTCTTCCTCGACGAGGTCGACAAGCTGGACCTCGACACCCAGGCCAAGCTGCTGGGCCTGCTCGAGGACGGGACCTACCGGCCCCTGGGAGACCCGCGCACCCGGCGCGCCGACGTGCGCTTCGTCATCGGGACCAACGCCGACCTGGAGGGCGAGGTCCGGGCCGGTCGCTTCCTCCAGGACCTCTACTTCCGCATCCACGTGCTGCCCGTCGAGCTCCCCGACCTGCGAGACCGGGCCGACGAGATCAGCGACTGGGCGGCCTGGATGCTGGCCCAGATGGACCTTCCGGGGCGCGGCCACGCGGGGCTGGCCAGCGAGGCCCTGTCGGTCCTGGAGGTCTTCGACTGGCCTGGGAACCTGCGACAGCTCCACAGCGTCGTGGTGCGGGCCACCGCCCTGGCCACCCTCGCCGGAGGCAGCCAGGACCTGCTCACCGAGGAGGCCATCCGGCGCTCCCTGGCCCTGGAGAGCGCCGGTCCGGAGGGCGGTCCCCTCGAGGTCATGGCCAGGGCCGCGGAGGCCTATGTGCGGGCCGCCCGTCGCATCGCCGCCGAAGGGGGGGACCCCCTGTCGCTGGATCACGCCGACGCCTTCCGCGGCCTGGTGCTGAGCGCCGCCACGCGCCTGGTCGGCGGGGAGCGGGAGGCCTTCGAGCTCTTCGGCCTCGCGGCCCAGCTCCGCCACGGTAACCACCTCAAGACCCTGAGGCGGGAGCTCAACCGGGTCGAGCAGCTCCGCGAGCTGCTGGCGCCAGGGACCGGCGCCGGGGACTGACTGCGCCGATCACTCCCCCCGGCCGTCCGGGTCCAGGCTCACCCTCAGCGACACCGAGGGCCCCTGCTGGTCCGTGGCCCAGCCCACCGCCGTGCCCACCTCCAGGCAGTCACACGCCGAAGCCCACGCCAGGCCGAGCCTGGCGTCGGCGGCCCCCTGGTCGTCGGCCAGCGCCCACCCCTCCAACCTGAAGGCGCTGCGAGGACCAGCCCACCGCCACCACCCTCCGACGCGACCGAAGGGTGCGAGATCCTCCTCACCGACCAGGGCAGCCTCTCCCCACAGCCCGCCGCGAGAGCCGGTCCAGGTCACGGAGGAGCCGACGAGTCCCTGGTCGTCCCGCCACCGCGCCTGGGCACCGACCTGGAGCGGTCCGCGGGAGAGACGGCCCGCTCCTCGCAGGCTCCAGCCCTCGGCCGTCCAGGGCACCCAGACCGAGGCCCAGGCCTGTGTTCCCGCGGGGCCCCAGGCCACCGTCTGGACCTGTGGCCCCACCTGCAGGCCCTCCTCCCAGGCCTCCCAGGGGTGGCGCAGCGGCGCACCGCGGTGGGCCCCGACCTGGGCCCTGGCCCCCAGGACCCACTCCTGGCGCCCGAGCACCCCGTCCCGCCAGGTCGGCAGCCGGGCCTCGGCGGCGAGGCGCGCGTCGAGACCGCCCGGCTCGCCGCCATAGCTCAGGGCGCGGGCCGACCCCTCCACCTCCGCCTCCCCCACCCCACCGGTCGACAACCAGCGCACGGCACCTCGTGCCTCGGAGCGGATCTCGCCGTCCACGAGGTCGAAGCGTGCCGTGCCGTCGAGCTGGAGCGGGCCCAGGTCCCGGGTGGGCGTGGTGAGCACCATCGCCGGCGTCCAGGCGACCTCCGGCGCCTCGGTCTGGTAGCCCGTGAGCTCGAGGCGTCCCGGACCGAAGCCGGCGATCGCTCGCAGCTCGGTCCACGGAGCGGAGCGCTCGACCAGGGTGGGTTGGTGGTCGGCGAGCCACAGGGGATCGGACACGAGGCGGCCGTCGACGCCGAGCCGGAGGTCCCCGGAGACCTGGACGTGGCTCAGGGCCACCCCTGCGCGGCGACCGCGCTCGTCCATCGAGGCGTCGACCCGCAGCCAGCTCGTGTCCCGCCAGCTCGCCTCCACCCGCGTGCGCGGCCCCCGCCAGGTCCCCACGGCCCCCGTCATCCACAGGCCGCTGGGGTGGCCCCAGGAAGCCGGCAACAGGACCGCCGGGCGACCGTCGACCCAGCCCAGGGCCGGGAGGCCCACCCGGAAGCGGTAGGGATCGGTCGGGGTCCGCCCGGCCGGCAGCGGCAGGACCGGCACGCCCCAGAGGTAGAACCAGGCCCGGCGCCAGGCGAGCGTGCCGTCCCCGTCCAGGGTCGCCTGGTCCGCCACGACCTCCCACGGCCGGCGCAGACCACAGCCGGGATCGCAGGCGGTCGCCACGGCCTGCTCGATGGTGAGGGTGCCGTCGGGGCCCACCACCACCACCGCGCCCTCGGCGTGCCAGCCCCCGAGGTCGGCCGCCACGCCCTCGAGGTGGGCGGCCTCGGCCTCCAGCCGCACCGCCGCGGTGTCGAAGACCAGCACGAGGTCCGCCTGGGTCAGCGTGCCCCCCTGGAGCACGAGCACCCGGTCGTCCAGGGTGAGCACCGCCCGGTCCGCCTCCACCCGCTGCCCCGCCCGCACGAGCACCACCCCCCCGGTGGCCACGACCCGCTCCCGGTCGAACACGATCTGGTCCGCCCGGACCTCGATGGGCGGCGGCTGATCGACCGGGATCACGGGGTCATCAGATCGCGCACCGCTCCGACCAGGAACAGGCTGCCCGCCACGACGAGCAGGCCATCGCACTGGCGACCCAGGGGCAGGGCCTCCTCCACCGGTCCCGCGGGCATCACCGGCACCGAGAAGTCCACCAGCGCCTCGGCGACGGCGCCAGGCGAGATCGCCCGCGGATGGGAGCAGGCCGTGGTCAGGATGCGGTCCACCTGGGGTCCGAGGGCGGCGACGACGGCGCGGACGTCCTTGCCCTCCGACATGCCGAAGAGCAGGGTGCGCGGTCGGTCCCGGGGCAGGCCCCGCAGGTAGTCCGCCAGGGCCTGGGCCCCCTCCACGTTGTGGGCCCCGTCGACCAGCAGGTCGGAGGCCAGCCACTCGCACCGCCCGGGGTGGCGCACCCGGGTCAGGGCCAGCCGCACCGCCGACTCCGACACCGCCAGGTCCGGCGCCGCCTGGCCGAGCGCCACCAGCGTGGCGAGGGCCACGCCGCAGTTGTGGACCTGGTGGGCCCCGTGCAGGGCGACCGAGAGGCCGGACCAGTCCACCTCGCCCATGCGGAACCGGAAGTCCTCCGGCGTGCCCTCGACGGACCAGTCCTCGTCGCACAGGAAGGCCGGGGCCTCCAGCGCCGCGGCCTGGGAGCGCACCACGCGCAGGGCGTCCGGGGGCAGGCGGCCGACCACGGCGGGCCGCCCCCGCCGGAAGATGCCCGCCTTCTCGAAGGCGACGGAGGCCAGGTCGGGCCCGAGCACCTCGCAGTGGTCCAGTCCCACCGTGACGATGGCCGTGGCGACCGCCCGCCCGGTGCGGGTGGCGTCCAGCCGGCCGCCGAGTCCGACCTCGACCACCGCGACGTCGACCTCGCGACGGCAGAAGTAGAGGAAGGCGCAGGCGGTGAGGGCCTCGTAGTAGGTGAGCAGCAGCGCTTCTTCCGACAGGTCCGAGGCCTGGGCCTCCGCCCACCGGTGGGCCTCGAGGGTGACCTCCTCCAGCAGTGCGGACAGCTCCTCGTCGCTGATCGCCCGGCCATCGATCACGATGCGCTCGTTGACGTGCTGGAGGTGGGGGCTGGTGTAGCGCCCGACCTTCAGGCCCTGGGCCCTCAGCGCTGCGTCGATGACCGCGGAGGCTCCGCCCTTGCCGTTGGTTCCCCCCACGTGGACCATCCGGAAGGTGGCCTGGGGAGAGCCCAGCCAGCCGAGCAGCGACCCGATCCGATCCAGTCCCAGCCTCACCCCCGCGGCGGCGAGCAGCGTGAGCTGGGGGTGGTCCCTCACCGTGTCCCGGCTTCGCCCACCATCCACTGGAGGAGGGTCGCGAGGGTGTCTCTCAGGTCGGCGCGGGGCACCACGCGATCGATCATGCCGTGGTCCAGCAGGTACTCGGTGGTCTGGAAGCCCTCCGGGAGGGACTCGCCGATGGTCTGCTCGATGACCCGCGGTCCGGCGAAGCCGATCAGGGCGTTGGGCTCGGCGAGGATGACGTCGCCCAGCATCGCGAAGCTCGCCGCCACCCCGCCGGTGGTCGGGTGGGTGAGGATCGAGATGTAGGGGAGCCCAGCGGCCTGGAGTCGTGCCAGGGCGGCGCAGGTCTTCGCCATCTGCATCAGCGAGAGCGCCCCCTCCTGCATGCGGGCGCCACCGGAGGCCGAGATCACGATCGCCGGTCGTCCGAGCTCCAGCGCCCGCTCGTAGAGCTCCGTGACCAGCTCACCGACCACCGAGCCCATCGAGCCTCCCATGAAGCGGAAGTCGAAGGACCCGATCTCCACCGGAAGTCCGGCGATGGTGCAGCTCCCAGCCAGGAAGGCGTCGGCCTCGCCGAGGCGCGCCTGCGACTGCTCGAGCCGCCGGGAGTACGGCTTGGAGTCCACGAAGCCGAGGGCATCGACCGGCCTCAGCTCCGAGGCGCTGCGCACCCAGGAGTCGGGGTCGGCGATGACCAGGATGCGCTCCAGCGCGCCCAGCCGGAAGTGGTGACCGCAGTGCTGGCAGACGTTGTGCTGCTCCGGCAGGTCCGGCCGATAGAGCACCTCGCCGCAGCCCTCGCAGCGGATCCAGAGATCCTTGGGGGTGGCCGCCCCGCTCCGGGGCCTGGCCTGGGGCCCCGGCGGGGGCTGCTCGAACCAGCGACGCTCGCTCATGCCGCCGCCAGCCTAACCCGGCGCCCGCTCCGCCCAGCGACCCTCTTCGGAGAGGGTCCGGACCACGGCCTCGTGGACCGCTGGCCGGAGCTGGCGGATGCGCGGGTCGCCCGCGTCGGGGTGGACCCGGTTGGTCAGGAGCACCACGACCACCTGGGCCGTCGGTGCCACCCACAGCGAGGTCCCGGTGAAGCCCAGGTGCCCGACCCCGCCGGGCTCCCAGGTCCGACCCGTCGAGGAGCTGCCGGGGGTGATGCCATCCCAGCCGTAGCGGTGGGATCCCGCACCCCCGTGGGTCCAGGCGAAGCGCAGGCCCTGTCCGGCCAGCGGCCCCCGCCCGTGGAAGCCCTCCAGGCAGTCCTGCGCCGCGACCGCCACGCCCCTCGCCGTGCCGAAGAGCCCGGCGTGGGTCGAGATTCCGCCCATGGCGGCCGCGTTGAGGTCGTGGACCTGGCCTTCGATGACCCGCCCCCTCACCTCGCAGCGCTCCGTGGCCGCGACGTCCGCGGCCTGCCAGCCCAGGCCGCTCCAGCCCAGGGGCCCGGCGAGCCGCCGCTGCCAGAGGCGGTCGAGCCGGTCCCCACCGACGGTCTCCAGCAGCCGGCAGAGCACCACGAACCCGATGTCCGAGTAGGTGTGGACCTCACCGGGTCGCGCCACCAGCGGCGTGGTCGTGGCCTCCTCCAGCACAGCCGCTCGCGTCTCCGGCGAGCCCCAGTCCGAGCGGCCTCGGTAGAGCGGTCGCCAGGCCGGGTAGCCGGCCGAGTGGGTCAAGAGCTGGGCCACGGTCACCCCGGCCGGAGCGTCGGGCAAGACCTGGCGGACCGGGAGCCCGAACGAGAGGGTGCGGTCCGCGACCAGCGACAGGGTCAGGGCGGCGCCCACCAGCGGCTTGGTCAGCGAAGCCAGGTCCCACCAGGTGCCCTCCCCCAGGGCCCTCGGCTCCGGCGCGCGGCGGGCGAGCCCCTGGCGCAGGTGGAAGACCTCCGTGCCCCGGTGCAGCACGCAGAGCTCGGCCCCCGGCGCCACCCCCTCGGACAGGGCCCGGGCGATCACCCCCTCGACGTCAGACCAGCCCACGTTCCCAGGCGAGCTCCCCACCCGACAGTCGAGCCCGGGCCCCGTGGACCCAGGCGTGGTTGGCGGGACCGTGTCCCACGGGCAGGCCGGCCAGGACCGGCACCCCCAGGGGGGCGAGCTGATCACCGAAGAGGTCGTCGAGGTCCCAGGAGGCGCCCTCGGGCACCGTGCAGCCGGTCAGCTCCCCGATGGCCACCCCCGCCACAGCGTCGAGCACCCCGGCGCTCCGGAGCTGCTGGAGGGTGCGGTCGAGCCGGTAGGCGGGCTCGCCGATCTCCTCGAGCACCAGGATCGCACCCTCGGCCCGGGGCTGCCAGCGCGTGCCGCAGAGCGCCGCGAGCAGGCAGAGGTTGCCGCCGATCGCAGGACCTGTGGCCGCACCCTCCACCAGGACCCGCCCCGCCAGCGGCCGGATCGGCTCGCCCGCCAGCAGGCGCCGCAGCCGCTCGCGGGAGGTCGCGTCGGCGTGGTCCGCCAGCGAGTGCAGCACGGGACCGTGGATGCCACAGAGGCCCGCCTCCTGGAGCAGGGCGACGTGGAGCGCTGTGCCGTCGGAGAACCCGATGACGGGGCGCGGCGACAGCCCCGTGAGGTCCAGCCGGTCCAGCAGGCGGGTGAGGCCATAGCCACCCCGGGACATCCAGGCGGCGTCCAGGTCCGGGCTCGTCAGCGCCCACCTCAGGTCCGCGAGGCGCTCCTCGTCCGTGCCGGCGTGCACCCGCCAGCGGCTGGAGAGGTGGGGTCCGCGCACGACCGAGTAGCCCCAGCTCTCGACCAGGGCGATCCCCTGCTCCAGCCGCGCCGGGTCGTGCAGCCCGGCGGGAGCGAACACCCCGATCCGGGCCCCAGGACGCAGCGCGGTGGGGGCGGTGGACATCGACGGCGATGATAGCGTCACGGTGTGCTCTGGTTGCTGCTGGCCTGTGTCGACGAGCCGGAGGTCCCGGCGCAGCCGGTCGCGCCCGTCCAGCCACCTCCCAGGACCCACCAGCGCCTGGCTCCCCTCCCCCTGCCGGACGTGGTGCCCTTCCGGGCCCGCTCACGGATCCTGCCCCTCACGGTCGTCGACGAGCACGGTCAGCCCCTCCTGGTGATCGAGGCGCTGGGGGTCGAGTTCACCATCGAGCGTCTGTTGGCCGACCGCGCCTACGGCTCCTGCAGTGGCTGTCGTGCGGAGGTCACCGGCTGGTTCCAGCGCAAGGGCCTGCTGGTGAGCGAGACCGTCGCAGACGCCGCGCTCTCGCGGGAGGAGTCGCTGGTGGCCTGGCTCGACAGCCAGGACCTCGAGGTGCTCGACCACGGAGTGATCGCCGACCCGCAGGGCTGGGTGTCCCCACCCTGGCACGACGAGGGCGGCTACGCCGGTCCCGTGGTGCAGATCAGTCGTCTGGACGGTGGCTTCGCCGCGCGGGTGCACTCGACAGAGGACCGGTGATACCTGCGGCAGATGACCCGCACGCTCACCTCGATCGAAGGCAACCGCCAGTGGCTGGACGGCGGGGCCATGTTCGGCAACGCCCCGCGGGCGCTCTGGGAGCGCTGGTCGGCCGTCGACGACCGCCACCGCATTCCCCTCGCCTGCCGGGGCCTGCTGCTCCAGGAGCCGGGCCGAACGGTGCTCTTCGAGGCCGGCATCGGCGCCTTCTTCGAGCCCCGGCTGCGTGATCGCTTCGGCGTCGACGAGGCGCGACACGTCCTGCTGGACAGCCTCCGGGCGGCCGGCGTGGACCACACCGAGGTGGACGTGGTGGTGCTGAGCCACCTCCACTTCGATCACGCCGGGGGGCTGCTGAGCGCCTGGCAGCCCGACGCCGAGCCCGAGCTGCTCTTTCCCCGCGCCACCTACGTGATCGGGGCCGAGGCCTGGCAGCGCGCGGCGAGCCCCCACGCCCGGGACCGGGCGAGCTTCGTCCCGGTCCTGAACCGGCTGCTGGCGGAGAGCGGGCGGGTGGAGCTGGTGCGCGAGGACCGCAGCCTGGCGCTGGGGGAGAGCGTGCGCTTCCACCTCTCCCACGGCCACACCCCGGGCCTGCTGCTCTCCGAGCTGACCACCGACGCCGGACCGCTGCTCTTCTGCGGCGACCTGATCCCGGGTGTGCCCTGGGTCCGGGTGCCGATCACCATGGGCTACGACCGCTTCCCGGAGCTCTTGATCGACGAGAAGCAGCGGCTGCTCACAGACCTCGTCCAGCGGGAGGGTCGCCTCTTCTTCACCCACGACCCGGACACGGCCCTGGCGACCCTGGGCCGCGACGAGCGGGGCCGCTTCGTGGCCCTGGACCCCTCGGAACGGGTGGTGGGACTCACCATCTGACGCGGTTCACCACGGTATCGTCCCGCCGTGACGCTGCTGTTCGCCCTGTCGCTCGCCTGCGCCCCCAAGCCGGACGTCATCCGGGGCGAGCGGCTGGTGACGGACTTCACCCAGGAGTACAACGGCGCCTTCGGCGTGGCCGGTGGCGCGGCCCGGCACTGGGTCGGGTCGGGCCAGGGCTGGGGGCTCGGGCCCCAGGTGGCGGTGGTCGCCGAGCGCTCCTACCCCGGCAGCCTCCAGTGGTGGAACAGCGCCGCCTGGAGCTGGCACGATCTGCAGGACGGCACCCGGACCTTCGAAGACGGCAGCGGCCGGTCCCTGACCGCCGAGACCTTCGACGGCCAGCAGGTCCTGGGGTGGTTCGAGACGGGCATCCTCTACACGCCGGACCGCGGCTGGGACCCGGGCCAGCTCGACCTGCGGCTCGTGATGCGCGGCACCCTCGCCGTCGGCGGGGTCCAGACCCGCTTCGACCTCCCGGCGGGCACCGGACGCACGCGCATCGAGACCCGGGACCTGCTCATCGCCCCCAACGGCCACCTGGGCCTGCAGGGCGTCTACAGCGAGCGCTGGTGCTTCCGGCTGCTCTTCGGCGTCTCGCCGCTGCTGGCCTTCGACCGCGCCGAGCTGGGCGGTGGCGACAACGGGCGGGTGACCCTGCGCACCCACGGCACCCTGGAGTCCCTTGTCCGCTTCTGACGGCGGCCCCGACCTGCTCCCGACCGGCTCGCTGCTGTTCTGGAGCGCCGTCGGCATCGCCCTGCTCCACACCGGGTCGCTGCCGGTCACCACCAACGACCTCTACATCTACCTGGCGATGGGCCGCGAGATGGCCGCCAGCGGGGCCCTGCTGGAGGAGGAGGTCTTCACCTGGACCGCCCAGGGCACGGAGTTCGTCAACGGGACCTGGGGCTTCTCTGTCGTCGCCCACGCCCTGCACGAGCTCGGCGGCCCCAACCTGCTGCGCTTCCTCAACGGCCTCGTCGTCGCCGCCACCGTCGCCGCCATCGGCCTCGCGGCCCGCTCGCGGGGGGCCGATCCCCGCGCCGCCGCGGCCGCCGCCGTCTACGCCTGGTGGATGCTGCTGCAGAACACCATCCTGCGCAGCCAGACCTGGGTGTTCCTGGTCTTCGCCGCCCTGAGCTGGCTGGCTGCCCGTCCTCGCAAGCCGGCCGTGGCCCTGCTCGGCGGGCTGGTCGGCGGCTGTGTCTGGGCCAACCTCCACGGCTCCTTTCCCGCCGGCCTGGTGGCCTTTGGCGCCTGGGCGGTCGGCCAGGCCTGGGACGAGCGGGACTGGCGGGCCGGCCTCACGCCGGGCCTGGTCGCGCTCGGGCTGGCGCTGGGCACCTGCGTGGGGCCCTACGGCCCCGGGCTCTGGGGCTACGTCCAGTCCAACGGCACCCTGCCCGTCGCCCGGGGCTTCGTCGAGTGGCTGCCCCCGTCGGTGACCGAGCTCCACGGCATCCGCTTCTTCGGCGCCATCGGTCTCTGGATCTGGCTGCTCGGTCGGGCCCGCCGGCGCGTGCCCACGGCCTGGCTGCTGCTCCTGCTGGGCTTCGGCCTGCTGGGCGTGCGCGGCACCCGCTTCGTCGCCTGGTTCGGCCTCGCCACCGCCGTGCCCCTCGCCGAGCGCCTCACCTGGTCGATCGGGTCCGAGGGGGGCCTGCCCCGCCGCTTCGTGCGCGGTCTCCAGGGCGGTCTGGCTGCGCTGTGGCTGGTCCTGCTCGGTCGCGGCCTGGCGCCCCTGGACGAGCCCCTCGAAGACATGACCCCCACCGTGCTGGTCGACGCCATCGAAGCCAGCCTGGAGGATGCTCCCACCCCGGCCCGGGTGTTCAACCCTCCCGAGTACGGAGGCTACGTGGACCACCGCCTCTACCCCCGGGCGCTGACCTCCGGGGACATCCGGACCTGGATCTTCGACGACGAGGCCTGGAACCTCTACCTGGAGGTCTCGGGGGCCCCGGAGGGCTGGAGCGACCTGCTGGACGAGGCCGAGGTCACCCACCTGCTGCTGTGGGCGCCCTTCCACGGCGAGGAGCTCGAGCCGGCGGTCGAGGCCCACGGGGGCTGGATCGAGCTGGCCCGCACCGACAACGGCTCGGCCTGGCGCCGGGATAGGTCCGCGGGGTGGGCACCTTGAGCGACCTGCTGGACGCGGTGACGGATCGGCTCGACGAGGACATCCTGCCGGCGCTCTATGCGGCCATCTCGGTGCCCAGCGAGCGCGTCCGGCAGGACCTCCGCGACGCCGGCGTGTCCTTCACCGATCCCCTCGGCGGGACCTGGCCCGAGCTCGCCGAGCTGGACCAGGCGTCGGAGGGCCTCATCGCCCGGGCCGCCAACCGCTCCACGGTGGCCGGCGCCGTCTCGGGCAGCCTCGGGGCGGCGGGGGTGCCACCGGAGGTCGTCTCGTCGATGCTCACGGACATCCGCCTGGCCCAGCGCCTGTCGATCCTCTACGGCGTCGACCCGGCCAGCGAGCGCGGCCGGGTCCTGCTCTGGCGCGCACTGGGAGCCGCCTGGCAGGTCCCTGTGCCCGACCAGGGCAACCTGGCGCTGAAGATCCGCCACCTGCCCGGCGCCTTCGGGACCCAGCTTCCGGCCGCCGACCAGGCCGCCGCGTGGATGACCCGCCACATCGTCCGGCGCGCCGTGCGCCAGGCCGCCAGCCGCTTCTGGCGCTGGATCCCCGGCGTGGGCAGCGGGCTGTCCGCCGTCGCCGGCCGGAGGCGGGCGCGGGCCCACGGGGAGCGCATGCGCAAGGTCTACCGCAGCACCTGGACCGGAGAGCCGCTGGACCTCCGCGGAGCGGTCGACGTGGACGAGCTCACGGGCTGACGGTTCAGAGGATACAGGCGCCGCCTGGAGGCCCGATGTTCCGCGAGCTGCTGCGCTTCTCACCCCTCTCCCAGGGATGCCAGGCACCGGCCCTGTCCCTGACGGCCGACGAGGGGACCTGGATCAAGCTGCGGGACTTCGAGGGCCACCTCAACGTGGTGCTCTACTTCTTCCGCGACGGCGAGGACCCGGACACCGCGCGGCTGCTGCGGGAGCTCCACGCCAACCGGGAGCGCTTCGAGGAGCTGGAGACGGCCATCTTCGGCGTCTGTGCCCAGCGCACGGACCGCCTTCGCAGCCTCCGCGATGCCCTGGGGCTGGAGTTCTTCCTGGTCTACGACCCGCTGGCCTTCACGGCCCGCGCCTTCGGGGCCTCGGGCCGGGTCCGGCCAACCTGCAAGGACACCCTGTTCGTGATCGCCAAGGACCAGGTCGTCGCCTTCTCCCAGCGCGGCCAGCCTGGTGTCGAGCAGGTCCTCGGCGCCTGCGCGGCGCTGGAGGGCGTGACCACCCCCGAGGCGGTCGAAGCCCCTCCGGAGGAGGACAGGAGCCAACAGCCTTCGGCCGAGGCCCACTCCCACGTGCGCAACCCCGGCGGGGGCCCGGTGCGGGTCCAGGAGATCGACTCCGAGACCGCCGAGCGGATGCTGGCCGAGGAGGACAGCCTCTACCTCCTCGTCGACGTGCGCACCATCTCCGAGTTCGAGTCGGATCGCTCGCCGCGGGCCATCCACCTGCCCGTGGACGAAGTCACCCACCGCTACCACGAGCTCGATCAGACCGACCACCTCATCTTCGTCGGCCAGACCGGGGGACGTTCCTCCCAGGCCGCGGAGTTCATGGCATCGATCGGCGGTGGTGAGATCTACAACGTGATCGGTGGCATGAGTAGCTGGGAAGGCGAACACGCCAGCGGACCTGTGGAGAGCTGAGCGCGATGGGCGGAGAGATGAGCATCGTCGGCCTGCTGATGGAGGCCGACCTGGTGGTCCAGGCGGTGCTGGTGATCCTGGTCGCGATGTCGATCGGCTGCTGGGTCATCATCCTGGCCAAGCAGTCGGTCATCCGGAAGGCCACCCACCAGTCGGCCGACTTCCTCGAGATCTTCTGGGCATCTCGCAGGCTGGACCAGGTCTACGACCAGTCCGAGGACTACGACTGCTGCCCCGTCGCCGAGGTCTTCCGCGCCGGCTACGTCGAGCTCCACAAGCTCTCCAGCTCGGCGACCTCCCAGGGAGGCGGGCCGATGGCGGCGGACCTCACCGCCTCGGACAACCTCCAGCGCTCCCTGCGACGGGCCCGCAACCACGAGATGACCGACCTGGAGCGCATGATCCCGTTCCTGGCCACCACCGGCTCGACCGCGCCGTTCATCGGGCTGTTCGGCACGGTCTGGGGCATCCTGCGGGCCTTCCAGCGCATCGGCGAGACCGGCAACGCCACCATCCAGACCGTGGGCCCGGACATCGCCCACGCCCTGATCGCCACGGCGGTCGGCCTCGCCGCCGCCATCCCGGCCGTGATGGCCTACAACTACTTCGTGAGCCGGCTGCGGGTCATCGGTGGCGAGATGGAGAACTTCTCCGCCGACTTCCTGAACATCGTCAAGCGGCACTTCCGGAGCGCCTGAGGGGCCATGGGAGCGTCGGTGCCCGAGGGAGGAGGTGGCGAGCGGCCGATGATGGCCGAGATCAACGTCACCCCCTTCGTCGACGTCATGCTGGTGCTGCTGGTCATCTTCATGGTCACGGCGCCGATGATGGTCACCGGGCTGCCGGTCGACCTGCCCCCCGCCGACGCGCCGCCGCTGGAGGCCCCCGACCAGGAGCTCGTGCTGTCGCTGACGGCCGAGGGGGAGCTCTACATCAACGACACGCCCGTCTCCGTCGAGGAGCTCGGCGTGAAGCTCGGCGCCATCTCCAAGGAGAACCCCGACCAGGACGTCTACCTCAAGGCCGACGGCAGCGTGCCCTACCGGCAGGTCGCCGGGATCATCGCCGCCGCTCGCGCCGCCGGCATCTCCAAGGTCGGCCTCGTCACCCGGCCCGGCGAGGACGAGTGAAGCGCCCCACGCGCCCCAGCGCCCTGCGCCCGGAGCCCTTCCGTCCCGGCCGGGCCCTGCCGCTGTCCATCGCCCTGCACCTGGCCGTCTTCGCTGCGCTGTGGGCCTTCGCGGCCCGGGATGGGGGCCCGCGGCGCCTGATCGACCCCGACGACGTGGTGGAGGTCAGCATGGTCTCGCTGCCCGAGCCCCAGACCCGCCAGCCCCAGAAGGAGATGCGGGCCCGCCCCCCCAGGCCGCGCCCCGCGGCCAGGCCCGTGCCCCGCGAGGTCGCGGCGCCGGACCTGGAGCCTGTCCCGGAGACACCGCCCCCCGACGAGCCGGACCCCGAGCGGGAGACCCGGCGGGACGACCTGATGCGCGAGATGCAGCGCGAGGCTCTGCTCGAGAGCCTGCGCGACGCGCCCGAGGGTCCCGTCGACCAGTCCGCCACCACCGACGACGGGGGCGAGGACCCTGGGAGCGGCGACCAGTCCATCGGCGATGCCGAGCTGGCCCGGTACAGTGAGCAGGTGCGGGAGGTCTTCTACCGGGGCTTCAGCCCGCTCCAGGACGACCCGGGCCTGACGGCGGTGGCCTGGGTCTGGGTGGACCCGACCGGGCGCATCCTGGAGCACGAGGTACACCGCAGCAGCGACAACGGGAGCTTCGACGCGGCCGTGACCCGGGCCATCCGGCTCGTCGACCGGGTGCCGGCGCCCCCCGACAGCCTGATGACCGGTGGCAGACTTCGTCTCGACCTCGAGTTCAGCACGGACGATCGATGATCCGCCCCTTCGCCACTGCCCTGCTCGCGCTGCTCGTCGTCGCCCTGCTCTGGCCGTCGTCGATGGGCCACGCGCAGGACGGTCCCCAGGCCCTGCGGGTGCAGATCCGCAAGCCGGGCGGCCAGGACCTGCCCCTGGCCCTGCCGGCGCCCGAAGGGGGCGATGCCGGCTCCGCCGTCGAGGTCTGGGACCTGTTGCGCCGGGACATGGAGCTCTCGGGCTACTTCCGGGTGATCGACCCCAACGCCTTCATCGAGCCGGAGACCGCGGGGCCCGAGCCGGGACGCTTCCGCTACGGCGACTGGGACGTGCCCGGCGCGGTCGTCCTGGCCAAGACGCGCCTGGCTGCCATCGAGGGCGGCTGGCGTCTCGACGTGTGGGTCTACGACGTGCCCGCGCGGCGCAAGCTGGGCGGACGCTCTTTCACGGGGACCCGCGACCAGCTCCGCACCCTGGGTCACCGCGCCGCCAACGAGATCGTGCGCCAGGTGACGGGCGAGCCGGGTGTCTTCGACACCCGCATCGCGGCCGTCTCGGCGAGCCGCTCCGGCAAGGAGATCGTCCTGCTCGACGTGGACGGTCACGGCCTGCGCTCGGTGACCCGCAACGGCTCGATCAACCTCCAGCCCGCCTGGTCACCCACGGGCGCGGAGATGGCCTACACCAGCTACCGCTCCGGCAACCCCGACCTCTACGTCGCGGACCTGGCCGCGGGTCGCACCCGCCGCATCTCGGCCCGGTCGGGCATCAACGCCGGGGCCTCCTGGAGCCCTCGGGGAGACCGCATCGCCCTGACGCTGTCCGCCGGGCCCGACTCGGACGTGCACATCATCCACCCCGAGGACGGGCGCCGGCTCCGCCAGGTCACCCAGGGGGGTGGCATCGACGTCTCCCCGAGCTGGTCTCCTGACGGGCGCTACGTCGCCTTCGCCTCCGAGCGCTCCGGCGGGGTCCAGATCTACGTGGTGCCCACCTCCGGTGGCTCACCGGTCCGGGTGACCTTCGCCGGCTCCGAGAACACCGACCCCGCCTGGTCGCCGCGCGGCGCCGCCATCGCCGACGGGAGCCGGGGCGAGAATTTGGATGTCTTCGTGGCCGGCGTGGCCGCCGGCCAGCCCCCGGGCCGGGTCACGCGCATCACCCAGTACCAGGGCAACAACGAGGAGCCGAGCTGGTCGCCGGACGGCCGCTACCTGGTGTTCTCCTCGGACCGCGTCGCGGGTCGCCACCTCTGGCTCAGCACCGCCGACGGCCGCCACCAGGTCCAGCTCACGGGTGGAGCGGGCGGCTACCACAGCCCCGCATGGTCCCCGAGGCTCTCCTGGTGACCCGGGCCTCCATCGACCTCGGCAGCAACTCCGTCCTGCTGACCGTGCTCGACGTCGGCGACCGGGTGCTCCACGACGAGTGCCGGGTGGTCGGCCTGGGCAAGGGCCTCGGAGACGGGGGAGCGTTCGCCGCCGACCGCATGGCGGCGGCCCGCGCTGCCCTCGCCGACTACGTCGCCACGGCTCGGGACCTCGGTGTGCCCGCGGATCGCATCCGAGCCGTCGCCACCTCGGCCGCCCGCCGGGCCACCAACGCGCCCTCCTTCTTCGCCGCCCTCCGGGCCGAGCTGGGTCTCGCCGTCCGCACCATCTCCGGCGACGAGGAGGCGCTGCTGGCCTACCTCGGCGCCCGCTGGGATCTCTCGGAGCTGGCGGACCCGCTGCTGGTCATCGACGTCGGCGGCGGCAGCACGGAGGTCGTGCTCGGCCGCGGCGAGGTGCTCCTGTGCCGCCGGAGCCTGGAGGCGGGTTCGGCCCGGCTCACCGAGGCCTTCCTCGGGGTCGGCCGGGTGGCTGTCGGCGCGGTGGGCCGTGCGCGAGCCCACGTCGCCGCCCTCGTCGCCACCCTGGAGCTCCCCGCGTCGCCGGCCCAGGCCGTCGCCGTCGCCGGCACGGCCACCACCCTGGCCGCCATCGACGCCGGCCTCGAGACCTACGACGGCGACGTCGTCCACGGTCGGGTGCTCTCCCGCCGGGCGCTGCAGGCCCTCGGCGCCCGCCTGGCCGAGGCGACCCCCGCCGAGCGCCTCCACCTGGCCCGCGTCTCTCCCCAGCGGGCCCACTTCCTGCTGGCGGGCTGCCTGCTCATCGACGGCGTGCTCGCCCGAGCCGGCCTCGACCGCTGCACGATCAGCGATCGGGGTCTGCGGTACGGGGTGCTGGCGGCGATCGGGTCATCGATGCGACCCTCGTAGCCGGTGCCGTGCCAACGGTGTCCACGCGCCCTCGTTCAACACAGGCCAAGAGCGGACATGATGGTGGGGGTGTCGCGGGCGGTGTCGGTCGGCTCCTAGCCTGCCAGATCTACCAGTTCGTGGGTGCTCCGAGCCAGGGCTGCTGCCGTCCGGTCCCGCACCCTGCTCATCCACAGCGTCCGGGGCCAGGTCAAGGCGATCGGGGGTGGGCTGCGGAAGTGCTCGGCCAGCACCTTCCACGACCTGGTCGAGGACCTCCCGGAGGAGCTCGAGTTCGCACACCCTCCGACATGCGTTCGCCACCCACCTCCTCGAGGACGGTGTCGACCTGCGCACCATCCAGACGCTCCTTGGACACCAGAAGCTCGACACCACCAGCGTCTACCTTGGCCGTGCGCCCGAGGTGCTCCGCCAGACCAGGAGCCCACTGGACCGACCAGGGTGTGGACCACGTGCTCACCTACCTGGGGCGCTACGTCGAGCGGGTGGCGCTGTCGAAGACGGTCATCGGCCGCGGGTCGACCTGGAGGGCTTCGGCGTCCACAGGTCACGGGGTCCGTTACGCGGCGATCGGGGGGCCGGGGAGTGGTCTGTGGAGTGCTGGTTCGACGTCACGGCGGTGGGGTCTGGAGCTCCGGGGGCGAGCCGAGGGGTCCGTCGGGTCTTTGGCTCCGTCGGGCGGGGCGGGACGCTGGGAGGCGTCGCGGCCTCGTTCAACACAGGCCAAGGGGGGACATGATGGTGGGGGTGTGGCGGGCGGTGTCGGTCCGATCCTGGCCGACCAGTCAGGCGCCGTGGCGCGGAGCTCGGCTCGAATGGAGGCAGGTGAAGACTGCCTTCCGAGAGCACGGCACAAGCGTCCGCCCCCCACGCGGTACTCCATTGACGCAGAGGAGATTGCAGTAGTAGAGTAGCCTCCCGTAGCGACAGGAGAAGGCATCTGATGGGGTGTGATCCACGAGCCGGTCACGACGCCAGCCTGAGCGGCGTTAGATGGG
>CAZCVP010000157.1:17450-19684 GCA_964501915.1 uncultured Enterobacterales bacterium | reverse complement strand
GCCATGCACCGCGCCAGGGTGTCGGCGACGATCGCGTGGCCGGCCGGGGTCCAGTGGCCCTCCCAGGTGAAGAAAGGCTTCACCCCGTCGGCGATCGCGCGGCGCAGGTCCGGGGCGAGGTCGCAGGTCTCGATGTCCAGGCGCGTGAGCTCTCGCCGCACCAGGCGACCCGGCTCGTCGGCCATGGCGTCGGTGACGGGCAGGCCCATGAGCTCCATCGTGCGGGCCTGTCGCACGGGATCGATGGTGAAGGCCGAGGGGGCGAGGGCGACCATGAGGTGGTCCCCCTGGTCCTCCGCGAGCTGTCGGAGGGCGTGCAGCGCCGGCCGGGTCGCCTGCTCGATGGAGGTCCCGAGGCGCCCCTGCCCCTGCTGGATGAAGGGCCACAGCTCCTCGGACAGCGCCTGGCGCTGCGGGTGGTTCGGGTCGGTGAGCTGACGCTTGAGCGCCGCGATGCGCCAGCCTGCGAAGAGCGCCGAGTTGCGTGTCGCCACACCCTGCCACCAGGGCACGTCCGGCACCGGGTGCCCCCCTGGAGGGGGCCCGTAGCCGGACTCCCGCTCGTTGTTGGCGATGTCGTTGCCCAGGTAGAAGACCAGCACGGCGCCGTCCACGTCGACGCGCTCCGCCAGGGTCCGGTAGCGCGCCACGGCCTGCCAGGTGGAGAAATCGTCCACGCCGGCGTTCAGGGCCTCGACCCCGAGCCTCGTCGACAATCCGGTGACGAAGTGGTCCTCCTCGGTGACCTGGAGGCCGGCGACGAACGAGTCGCCCAGCACCAGCCAGCGCTCCGCCGCCGGGGTGGAGAGGCCGAGCTCCGGCCCTCGGAGGCCCAGGCTGTTGGTCCGCAGCCGCACCCGCAGGCCGGAGGCCACCCAGGTGCCGGTGAACCCGGGGCGCGGGACCATGCCCGCCTCGGAGTCGGCGACGTGGAGCTCGAGCGGCGCGGTACCGGGCCCCGGGTAGACCAGGTCGGTGCCCCGCAGCTCCGACAACAGGCGCGCACCGACCTCCACCAGGCCCACGGCCACCGCGAGTCCGCCGATCAGCAGAGCCAGCCTCCCGGAGACCCTGCGGGCCAGGACCTGCTCCGCTTTTCGATTCCGCATGTTCATACTGACGACACCACCGGGGGGAGCACTCGTCGCCCCCTACAGAGGGTCTCCGTTCGAGTCTATGAGCATAGCCGCTGAAAAGCCTAGGTCTTTCCGCGTAGACCCGGCAGCGTACCTTCTCGCGATCCCGGTGGCTCTGGGTGCCAGCCTCGTGACCGCCCCGCAGCGCAACCTGCTCGGCCATCCCCTGGGCGAGGGACCGGGTCACCTGTGGAGCCAGTGGTTGCTGGAGCGGGCGATCTGGGACGGCGCGCACCCCTTCCACCACCCCGACCTGCAGCTCGGCGCCGACTTCTGGCTCTATCCCCTCGACATGACCTCCCGGCTGGCCTCGATCCCCCTGGGCCTGCTCTTCGGGCCGATCGTCGCCTACGACATCGTCGCCCTGGCACTGGTGACCCTGGTGGGCCTCGCCACCCTGGGCCTGGCCCGGGAGGCGGGCGCGGGTCGCTGGTGCTCGCTGGCCGCGGGGTCCTTCGCCGCCCTGCACCCGGCGCTCATCGGCTTCCTCACCGACGGACGGCTGGACTCGCTCACGACCGGCTGGTGTGTGCTGGCGGTCTGGGCCTGGCTGCGCCTCGTGCGCCAGCCGGGCGCGCGAAGGGCCGTCCACCTGGCCCTGGCCGCCGGACTGCTGGCGCTGAGCTCACCGAACCTCTCCTGGATCACGGCTGTCCTGCTGGCGCCGGTCACGGTGGTCGCGCTGGCTCGGGGTGGGCGGGAGCTGCTCGGGCCGATGGTGCTGGCAACGGTGCTCTCGGCGGCCCTGGTCGCCCCCACCGCGGCGCTGGCCGTCTGGGTGGAGGGCCAGTCGGACGAGCGCTTCTGGGCCGGGCCCGTGGCCGAGGAACCCCTGCCTCTGCTGGAAGTCGGCGCTGGAGGCTTCGATCAGCTCCAGGGCATGGAGATCTGGAACGGCGCCCAGGTCCTCGACAACCTGGGGCGATTCACCGTGTGGCACGCGATGCCGGCGGAGGTCTCGGCCATGCCCTACGTGGAGAACGCGGCGGGCATGCTCGCCGTGGCCGCCTTCGCGCCCCGCGCCCCGCGCGACCAGGCGGTAGTGCCCCCGGGGCACGGGGGGGGCCCCCCCCCCCCCCGGAGCCCCCCCGGCCGGGT
>CAZCVP010000157.1:0-17440 GCA_964501915.1 uncultured Enterobacterales bacterium | reverse complement strand
GGGGGCTGGGGGGGGGGGGCGGCTGGGGGGCGGGGCGCCGGGCGCTACCTGGCGATCGTCCCCCTGGTCCTCGTGCTGGCCGCCGCCCCCGGCTGTCGCCGCCGGGCCTGGTTCTGGCTGGCGACCGCGGCATCGCTCCAGGTCCTGTCCTTCGGCGACGGGCTCTCCCACGGTCCGCCCTTCGGCCTCCCCGGAGGCGACGGCCACGTCATCGCCCGGGTCACACCGCTGCTGGCTGGCCTCCCTCTCGGGGGGTTCTTCGCCAACTACGGCCTCTTCGCCGCGCTGGCGGCCGTGGCCGCCGGCATCGCCGGAGGCGTGGCCCTGACCGGCTGGGCGAGCCGCCGCCCCTGGCTGCCGATCCTGGCAACAGGGGCCATCCTCCTGGAATTCCAGCTCTTCGGCCCCACACCCCTGCCGCTGCCGGTCACGGAGTCCCTGCCGTCCCCGGAGCTGCTCCAGGCCATCGACGAGGCCGGCGACGGCGGCGTGCTGGTCGTGCCCCGGCGCAGCGAGATCGACCGCCTGCTCCAGATCCACCACGGCCGACCGGCCCACATCGGCTTCCGCACCTCGATCACGGTGCCCGGTGTCCAGCAGGAGACCCTCGCCGAGCTGCTCCAGGAGCTGGCGATGGGGGTCCCGACCCCGGCGGCGCTGGACGCCGTCGCCGAGCTGGGAGTGGACACGGTCGTCTACCTGCCGGGGCTGCTCCCGCCGGAGCCCCGGCAGGGCGTCGAGCACCGCATGCGCGTGACCTTCGGGGAGCCTCTGTGGCAGGACGACACGGCGATGGTGTTCGCCTTCCCGGAGGCGTCGGAGGCGTCGGAGGCGTCGGAGGCGTCGGAGGCGTCGGAGGCGTCGGAGAGCGAGTAGGCCGCGGTCAGTCCGCCAGCTTCGGCGGCACGGCCACCCCGTCGCCTCCCCGCGCGGCGAGGGGGTGCTCGCTCAGGGCGATGGGAGCCCCGGTGCGGCCCCTGCGCACCCGGATCAGCTCGGCGGCGACCGCGATGGCGATCTCCTGGGGCGTCTCGGCGCCGATGTCCAGCCCGATGGGCGCGGAGATCCTCCGGAAGAGGGCCTCGTCCACGCCTGCGACCCGGAGGCGGACGAAGAACTTCGCCACCTTGGCCCGGCTGCCGATCATGCCCAGGTAGGCGAAGGGCTCGTCGATCAGCGCCATCAGCAGCTCCTGGTCGAGCTGGTGGGAGTGGGTGACGATGACCACGTAGTCCCGGGCGTCGAGCTCCGGGAGCGACCGGCGGGGGTCGCCGAGGAGGCGCTGCACGCCTTCGAAGCGCTCGGCGGTCAGCCACTCGTCGCGGTCGTCGTAGACGCGGACGTCGAAGTCCAGGTCGCGGGCCAGCGGCGCCAGGGCCTGGCCGATGTGCCCGGCACCGAAGAGGTGCAGGGTGTCCTTGAGCTCGAGGGGTTCGATGAAGACCTCCATGGCCCCGCCACAGCACATGCCGAGGTCGCGGGTGAGGTGAGCGGTGTACAGACGAGAGCGGCCTTCGGCGATGGCCGACAGGGCCCGGTCGATGACCCGGTGCTCCCAGTTGCCGCCACCGATGGTGCCAACGATCTCGCCGTCCTCGTAGACGAGCATGCGCGCCGACCGGTCGCGGGGGGCCGAGCCGTCGATGCGCACGACCGTGCACAGCGCCGCCGGTCGTCGCTCGGCCATCGCCGCCGCCGCCGCCTGGAGCACCCTCACAGCTCGGCCCGCTCCAGCAGGCGCTCCAGGCTCCCGCGCACGCCGGCGACCGTCTCGGGGCGGTCCCAGGCCAGGACACGCCCGTCGCGGGCGACGCAGGACCCGTCGATCCAGACCGACCGCACCGCGGCCGGGGTGAGGGCGTAGACCGCGGCGGACACCGGGTCGGGGGAGGGGAGGGTGGTCATGGCCTCCGGGTCGACGACCACGAAGTCGGCCCGCTTGCCGACCTCGAGGCTGCCGCACTCCGGCAGCCCGACGGCCTCGGCGCCGTAGCACGTGGCCATGCGGAGCACGTCGGGGGCGGGCAGGGCCGTGGGCCCCAGCCGGGGCTTCTGGATCAGCGCCGCCAGGCGCATCTCCGTGAACACGTCGAGGCGGTTGTTGCACGGCGCCCCGTCCGCTCCCAGCGAGACGTGCACGCCCCGCTCCAGCAGCTCCGGGATCGGTGCGATGCCCGAGCCCAGCTTGAGGTTCGAGGACGGGCAGTGGACCACCCGGGTGCTGGTCGACGCGAGCAGGTCCTGTTCGGCCTCGGTGAGGTGGACGCAGTGCGCCAGGACCACGTCGGGCCCCGACAGGCCGACCCGCTGGAGGTAGTCCACGTTGTCCCGGCCGGTGAGCTCGCGCACCAGCTCGACCTCGTCGCGGTTCTCCGAGGCGTGGGTGTGGATCAGGCAACCCCGGGCCCGCGCCTCCGACGCCACGCCCCGCAGCAGCCCCTCGGTGCAGGCCGGCACGAAGCGGGGGGCGAAGGCGTACCGCAGCCGGCCCTGGCCGTGCCAGCGGTCGGCCTCGTCGCAGGCACCGGCCAGGGCCCGATCCGTGGGCTCCGACAGCCCTGCCCCGTTGGGTCGATCCATCAGGGCCCGGCCACTGACCGCCCGGATGCCCCCCTCCAGGCAGGCCTGCATCACGCCGTCGAGGTGGGCCACGGTGCCCATGTCGAGGATGCTGGTCGTGCCCCCGAGCAGCAGCTCCGTCACGCCGAGCCGGGCACTCCAGTAGATCGACTCCAGGTCGTGGGCCGCCTCCAGGGGCCACACCCGGTGGCGGAGCCAGTCCAGGAGCGAGAGGTCGTCCGCGAGGCCCCGGAAGAGGCTCTGGCAGAGGTGGACGTGGCTCTGGACGAAGCCCGGATAGACCCAGGCCCCCCGGAGCGGGACCACACCGGCGTCGGGGGCCTCCAGCTCGGAGCCCAGGGCCAGGATCGTCCCGTCGCGAACGAGCAGATCCCCGTCGACCACCCGGTGCCGGGGATCGCAGGTCACGAACCGACCGCCCTGGAAGAGCCACTCCATGGGCCATGATCTACCCGCTCCGAGGTCGGTTGACCCTAGACCGGCCCTGTCGTAGCCTCTCGGCTCCTGGCCGGGGAGAGCTGGATGCGCGGGATCGGGTGGGTAGCCCTGTGGCTGACCCCGAGCCTGGCCCAGGCCGCACCCGACCCCGGGCCGGCAGCCGAGCGGGCCCCAGCCGAGCGCGATGCACCGGCGACGCCCCTGCACGAGGACTGGTCCTGGGTCGATGCCGTGCCCGTCGACTCCCCGACCCGGGTCTTCATGGGCCTCGCGGCGATCGGGGACAGGGCCCTGGCCATCGACGGCGGCGGCGGGGTGTGGCGCAGCGAGACCGGCGGTCAGCGCTGGCGCCTGGTGCTCGAGCCCCTCCTGACGATCACCGGGCCCGGCGACGCCGCCATCCACGACATCCGCATCCCCGACAGCGTGCTCGATCCCGAAGACGAGGCCCGCGCCCTGGCGAAGGAGCTCCGCCAGGAGGACCCCTCGCTGGGGACCTACGAGGACGACGAGGAGAGCGACGAGCTCGACGAGGACAGCCTCGACTCCTCGGAGGACGCCCCGCCCGCCGTGGTGGAGGCCGAGGGCCTGATCCTCGAGGAGCTGCTCCGCGAGACCCGCGGCCACGCCCTCCAGGAGGGCGGGCTGCGCATCGGCGGCACGGCGTGGTTCCACCCCGATCTGCCGGACCTGGCGCTGGTGGGGCGTGCCGACGGCATCTGGCGTTCCACGGACGGCGGCCTGACCTGGCACCGGGTCGATCCCGCCAGCAACGTGACCACCTTCCACGAGGGCACCTCGCCGCTGCTCCTCGCCGGGACCGCCGACGGCCTGCTCTACAGCGTCGACGGCGGTCGGGTGTGGCTGGACAAGGAGGACCCGATGGACGGCACCCACGTCCGGGACCTCGCCCGCTCCGACGACGGCACCTGGTGGTGCGCGACGTCGAAGCTCGTCTACCGCTCCGACGACGGGGAGTTCTGGGAGTGGGCCCCGATCGTCGGCATCCGCGACCAGGACGTCGCCGCGATCGTGCCCGAGCCGGGCAGCACCAGCCTGCTGCTGGCGGACAACGAGACCCTGTACCGCACCGACGACCGCGGCCAGACGGTGGTGGTGCTGGGACGGCAGCCCCTGCTCGACACGACCCGCCTGATCCGGGCCCCAGGACCGGGGCACCTGCTCCAGTCCGGCAGCGACGGCGTCTGGGAGAGCGTCGATGGCGGGCTCTCCTGGCGACCGCTCTTCCTCGGCCTGCGCGATCCCCAGGTCTTCGACCTGGCCTGGATCGAGGGGACCCTCTTCGCCGCCACGCTCAACGGGCTCTTCCGGCTGGCCGAGGGCCTGCCCTCCGGGGACCCCGGGCTCGCGCCAGAGACGGTGTACGTGGAGCTGCGCTCCGGTGCGATGCCCCTGTCCTCGACCGTGGCGATCGCCTCCCACCGACTCGGCGTCGACCCCGGCTTCTTCTTCCTCCGCCGCAGCCGGGTCGCCCGCGCCCTGCCCTATGTCGAGGTCTACGGCCGCCTGCGCAGCGGCGACGACCTCGACACGAACTTCGAGAACCCCCCGTCGAGCCTCGACCTCGATCGGGACGCCTATGTGGGCCTGCGCCTGCGCTGGGGGGGGCCGGACCTCGACGTCCTCGACGATGTCGGCCTGGGCGGCCTGGAGGCCCTCGCCGACGACTTCCAGCACGGCCTGCCCCTCCGAGCCGCCAACACCTACCGCAGCGCGATGAAGTACCAGCACGCCGTCGCCGAGACCGTCACCGATCTCTACCTCTCCCGCGAGAAGCTCCTCTCGAGCTGGGACACGATCCCGTCCAACGACCTGCGAGCCGCCGTGCTGCACGTCCTGAAGATCCAGGAAGTCTCGGCCCGGCTCGACGGCTACACGGACGGAGCGTTCTCCGCGGCAACCCCCTCCGAGGAGGCCCCATGACCGCGATGATGACCACGCTGCTGCTCGCCGGCCTGACCTGGGCAGCCGAACCCGTGCCCCTCAACGACGCCACGCCGGAGCAGCTCGCGTCGCTGGACCACGTGGACCTGGGCACCGCCGAGGCGGTCGTGGCTCTGCGGTCCGCGCGGGGCCGGCTGTCCTCGGTGGAGGAGCTGCGCGTGCTGCCGGGTGTCGACGGCGAGGCCCTGAACGCGCTGCGGTCGGGGACCACCATGGACCTGCCGCTGGCCGCCAGCGAGGGCAAGCGGGAGTTCCGGACCGTCGAGGACGTGCTCGCCACCTTCGACCACGAGCCGGCGATCGGCGACGTCCAGGCCTGGGCCATCTCCTACTCCAAGACCCACCCGGCCGAGGTCGCGAGCTGGTGGACCGCCGCCCGCAAGGCCAAGCTGCTGCCGCGCTTCGAGCTCGGCTACCGCTACGACGACGACTTCGGTCGCGACTACAACTACACCACCAACGACCAGGGCGACCCGATCCCGACCCTCGACGGCTCCGATCGGGACCAGGACCACACCTTCGGGGTGGTCGCCAAGTGGGACTTCGACGACCTGCTCATGAGCTACACCCACATGCGGGTCATCTCCGAGGGCCAGGACACCGTCAAGCTGCGCGACGACATCATGGAGGAGGTCACCAGCCTCTACTTCGAGCGCCGCCGGCACCAGGTGGAGATGCTGCTGTCCCCGGCCCGGGACCTGAAGGCCCAGGTGGAGGACCAGCTCAAGCTGATGGAGCTGACAGCCCAGCTCGACGCGTACACGGGGGGGAGGTTCTCGGAGGCGCTGGCGCGCTGAGCGCCGGCCCCAACTGGCCCGGGTCCAGCGGGCCACTCCGGAGACGATGTCGCTCACGCGCCGGGCAAGGCCGGTCCCCCGGGCACACCGAGTCCCCTCAGTTCGCCGCCCCGACACACCGAGTCGCCCAGGACTGCCGCCTCGCGCGGTGGACGTGGGCACCTTGGAGTCCAAGTAGCTGGAATCTCGTCAGCCGCCACGCGCCACGCAGCTCAGCGACGGCTCAGGCGGCAATGTGAGGGCACTCGGTGCGAGGCTGCGCACCGTCCGCGTCCCGGTCCCGGGTCGGGGCGCTCGTGGTCGCGGGCGTGGTCGGATCGCCCTCGCCCACGCGCCTGTCACCCGCTCGAAACACCCACAGCGCCTCTCCCGGGCTACTCGGAGACATGGCCCAGCACCAGCGCATCCTCATCCTGGACTTCGGCTCCCAGTACACCCAGCTCATCGCCCGTCGGATCCGCGAGCAGGGCGTGTACTGCGAGATCCGGCCCTGCACCGATGCGCCCGGGGCCGACGAGGACCTCGTGGGCCTGGTGCTCTCGGGAGGTCCCGACTCGGTCCACAGCCCGACCCGACCGGCCTTCGATCCCGCCTGGCTCGACCTCGACGTGCCGGTGCTCGGCATCTGCTACGGCATGCAGCTCATGGCGGCCCTGGGAGACGGCCACGTCGGCCGGGGCGAGGCCCGCCAGTACGGCCTCGCCGGGCTCCACGTCGAGGGCGAGGAGTCCCCGCTCTTCAAGGGCATCCCCGTGCGCACCGACGTGTGGATGAGCCACGGCGACCACGTCGACCGCGTGCCCGCCGGCTGGCGGGTCAGCGCCGCCTCCGGGGACTGCGCCGTCGCCGCCATGGAGCGGCTCGACCCGCCCCGCTACGGCATCCAGTTCCACCCCGAGGTCGCCCACACCCGCCACGGCGAGGCGATCCTGCGCAACTTCCTCTTCGGCATCTGCGGCTGCGACGCCGACTGGACGATCGGCAGCTTCATCGCCGAGCAGGTCGCCTCCATCCGGGCCCGGGTGGGCACCCGGCGCGTGATCTGCGGGCTGAGCGGTGGCGTCGACTCGGCCGTGGTGGCGGCCCTGCTCCACGAAGCCGTGCCCGACCAGCTCCACTGCGTCTTCGTCGACAACGGGCTGCTGCGCAAGGGCGAGCGCGAGAGCGTGGCGGCGGAATTCGCCGAGTACAACCTCCACGTCGTCGACGCCTCCGCCCGCTTCCTGGAGGCCCTGGCCGGCGTGACCGACCCCGAGCGCAAGCGCAAGGTCATCGGCGAGGCCTTCGTGCGGGTCTTCGAGGAGGAGGCCCGGCGCATCGGCGACGTGGCCTGGCTCGCCCAGGGCACGCTCTACCCCGACGTCATCGAGTCCGTCTCCTTCCGCGGCCCCTCGGCGACCATCAAGTCCCACCACAACGTCGGCGGCCTGCCGGAGCGCATGGACCTGGAGCTGATCGAGCCCCTGCGGGAGCTCTTCAAGGACGAGGTCCGGGTGCTCGGCGCCGAGCTCGGCCTGAGCGAGGCCCGCATCCAGCGCCAGCCCTTCCCGGGGCCCGGGCTGGCCGTGCGGCTGCCGGGAGAGCTGACCCGGCGCGACCTGGGCCTGCTCCGGGAGGCGGACGCCATCGTCACGGCCGAGATCGCAGCAGCGGAGCTGGATCCCCATCCCTGGCAGTACTTCGCCGTGCTGCTGCCGGTGCGCAGCGTGGGCGTGATGGGGGACGAGCGGACCTATGAGTCCACCTGCGTGGTACGGGCCGTCACCAGCACCGACGGCATGACCGCGGACTGGGCACGGCTGCCGCATGCGCTCCTGGGCCGCATCTCCCGCCGCATCATCAACGAAGTGCGCGGCATCAACCGGGTCTGCTACGACGTCAGCTCCAAGCCGCCGGCCACCATCGAGTGGGAGTAGCTCAGGGGGCGGTCACCGGGACGCGCTGGAGGTCGTGGGCCCGCTCGACGGGCACGCCGGTCGCGGCCACGATCCGCAGAGCCTCGGCTTCGTCGACCTCCGGGTAGAGGTGTGTCAGCAGCACCCGCCGCGGCCGGGCGCGGTCCACGAGGTCGGCGACCGCCGCGGGCCACAGGTGGCGCACGTCGTCCAAGGGCGCCGACAGAGCGCACTCGCAGACGAGCACGTCGGCTCCCCGAGCCAGCTCCACCAGCTCTTCGCTCGGACCGGTGTCACCGCTGAAGACGAGCGAGGCGCCGTCCGGGGCCTCGAAGCGCAGGTGGAGAGCGCCAGCGCCGTGGTTGGCGGGCCGGGTGAGCAGGCGCAGGGCTCCGGGCAGGGCGGCGGCGTCGGGGGCGGAGAGCGACAGCTCGTGGACCACGGCCGACCAGCCGCGCCCCTCGATCCAGCTCCCGTAGACGCCCTCGAGCGCTGCGAGCAAGCCCCGCATGCCCTCTCCGGCCCAGATCGGGTAGTCCCGGTCCCGCCCCGTGAGCCGCAGGGTGAACAGCAGCGGCACCAGGTCGGCCGAGTGATCGGGGTGGCGGTGGCTGTAGACACCCCCGGCCAGCTCCGGCGGGGTCACGCCGACCCGGGCGAGCCGCCCCAGGGTGCCGGAGCCGCCGTCGACGAGGAGCCGCAGGCCCTCGTGCTCGACGAGCAGGCCGGCGGAGCCCCGCTCCGGGTCCGGCAGGGTCGTGCCCGAGCCGAGGACGGTGAGGATCACCCGGGCGGGTTCCCCCGGAGCGCCAGCTCGTCCTCCCCGAGGTTGAGCCAGTCCAGCGCTTCGTGGCGCAGGGCCTCGGCGATCCGGCGCGGCAGGTCGCCCTCGATGGCCGCGACCCGCTCCAGGTTGCCCTTGTAGAGGCGCATGCAGCGGGGGCGATCGGGCCGGGAGCCGTCGGTCGGGTCCGGGGGATCGCCCTCGTAGAGGCACCACACCATGGGCGACAGAGGCGGGTTCACGGCGGTGAGGGCCGCGATCGACGGGAAGCGGTCGGTGTGGAGCGGGACCTCGGCGAGCCAGGCCGCAAGGCTGGCGGGCAGCAGGGCCCGGGCAGCGGCCACCGCGGCCCGCCAGGTCGCGGCGTCCACCTCGCCGACCGGCGGGTAGGAGGCCGGCGCGAGCTGGGTGGCTCGGGCGTGGGCCTCTCGCGACTCGACCGGGCGGCCGAGGCGCTCCAGGGCCAGCCCCGTGAAGTACCAGGCCTCGGCGATGCCCGGATCGCGGGCCGTCGCCTCGGCTGCCGCGGCGATGCAGCCGGCGAGGTCCGCCAGCTCGAAGCGGGCGGCGGCCAGCCCGGCCAGGGCACCGGGCGCCCCGGGGTCGAGGGCCAGGTAGCGGGAGAAGGCCGACTCGGCCACGGGGGCGTCGCCCTGGGTCAGGGCGGCGTCCCCGACCAGGAAGAGGGCGTCGAGGTGGTCCGGGTGCTCGTCGAGCAGCTCCTCCGCCTCGACGAGGGCGAGGTCGATCTTCCCCTGCTCCAGGGCAGCCACGGCCTTGTCGAGCCGGAGCTGCGCGAGGGCGCGGGGATCGACGGTCCAGCCGCCAGCGGGAGGCGGTGCCACGGGGTCAGAGCAGGAGGGTGGCCGCCATCACAGCGATCACCACCACCACCACGACCCCGACGACCAGGCTCTTGTCGGGGCCCCGCGCGGGCTCCGAGGCCTCGGCGAGCGCCGGACGGCCCGAGGCGCTGGGCGGCGCTGCTGCCGGCCGTGCAGGGGCGGGCATGCTGAGGGCGGGTGCGGCCCGGGGGGAGCTGGCGAGCACCCCGCCGCGCATCGCCAGGGCGAAGGCAGCGAACTCGGCGACGTCCTTGCAGAGGGTGAGGTCCGTCAGCATCCACTTCTCGAAGGCGTGGTCTTCGTCCTCCGTGGACATGCGGCCCGCCTCGTACAGCGGCAGCGGTGCCCGGTCGAGGTTCGGGCTGTCCGGGATCTCGCTGAACCGCACGCCCTCGTTGTCCCGCAGCCACCGCTTCAGCGCGTAGCGGGACTGGAGCACGGCCAGCGGGTAGCCCCCCTGGGCCTCGGCCTCGGCCTGGAGCTTGGACAGGGAGTAGCCACGGTCGTAGGCCTTGGCGAGCAGCTCCATCTGCACGCCCGGCAGGGCGGCCTGGGCGGTGTTCAGCAGCTCGGTGGGGCTGCGGCGGTTGGTCAGGGCGTTGGGCTGGTCGCCACCGCTGAGGCGCCCCCCAGCGGAGGCCAGCTCTTCGGCGAGCACGCCGTGGGCCCACTCGGAGAGCGAACCGGCGTCACTGACCGTGACGATTCCTTCGGCGAAGCGCTTGCAGGCGCGCTCCAACGGGGCGCGCCCGTCGCGATCCCCGAGCCGGGAGGCGGAGATGGCGTAGTACCAGTCGGAGAAGCGCTGGGCCATCGCGGAGCCCGCCCGGGCATCACCCGAGCGCCAGCGCTTGAAGAGCTGCTGGGTCGTCAGCGCATCCGAGTCCGACATCCTCTCTCCCGGGTTCCCACCTTGGGGCCGAATCATAGGGTGCCGCCACGCTCCCGACAAGCCGGGAAGGGCCCCGTGTGCAGCGGCTCTCCCTGGCTGTCCCACCGCAGCTCGTTAGGTCCCGGGACCATGGAGTGCCTCGTCCACGACACCGGCAACCCCCTGGCCAACCTGGACTACCTGGTGGCCTGCCCGGAGACGGGCGAGGCGCTGGCGGTGGACCCCTGGGAGGCCGAGCCCCTGCTGGCCCTGGCCGTGGAGCGGGGCTGGACCATCCGCACGATCCTCAACACCCACGAGCACTGGGACCACGTCCACGGCAACGCCGCGCTGAAGGAGCACACCGGCGCCGAGGTGGTCTGCCATCCCGGCGCCCGGGGTCGAATCCCCCACGCCGATCGCGGCCTGGAGCCCGACACGGTGCTCAGGGTCGGTCGCACGGTCGAGCTGACGGTGCTGGACACCCCCGGACACACCGCCGCCCACGTCTGCCTGCTCGCCCACGGCGACCGCCCCGCGCTGTTCTCGGGCGACACCGTCTTCAACGCGGGAGCGGGCAACTGTCGCAGTGGAGGCGATCCGGAGACCCTCTTCGAGACCTTCCGCGACGTGCTCGGGAGCCTGCCCGACGAGGTGCTGCTGCTGCCCGGCCACGCTTACTTGGGCAACAACCTGCGCTTCACCCTCGACCGGGAGCCGTCGAACCCGGTCGCCGCGGCGATGCTCGCCGACCTGGTCGGTGCGGGTGCGGTCCCCCCGCTGACCCTCGGCCAGGAGAGGCAGGTGAACACCTTCTTCCGGCTGGGCTCCGAAGAGGTCCTGGCGGGGCTCCAGGAGGCCTTTCCCGGGCGCCCGCTGGCGACGGACCGGGAGCGGTTCGTCGCCCTGCGCGAGCTGCGCAACCACTGGTAGCGATGCCCGTCCCCCCCGAGGTCCTGGCGGTCTATGGGCGGGCCGTGCTGCAGGTAGAGGGCACCGGCCCGCCGAGGACCGGAGAGGCCTTCGTCCTCGTCACGCCCGAGCCCCCGGGGACACCGCCCACCGCGAAGCCGGGCCCCGAGAGCGCCGAGGAGCTCCTGCGACGTCTCCGCCAGGGCGGCATCGAGCACGTGGCTGTCCGGCTCGTGGACGGGGCGTGGACCGGCGAGGGGGCCCTGGTGACCGGTCTCGACCGGGCCCGGGCCGTCCGGCTGGGCAACAAGATGCGCCGCTGGGTCGTCGTGCGGCTGTCCGGCGAGGCGCGGGACCTGCTCTACACCGGGGTCACGTCTCCCGGTCAGTGATCCTCGCTGACCTCGTTGCGGTTCCAGGCCGGGACCTCGACGACGACGTCCACCGAGCCGTCGGGCACGCACTGGCAGGCGAGACGGGAGTTGTCCTGGACCGCGGGAGCGAGGTCCAGCATGTCCTCCTCCTCCTCGATCGGCTCCGGCGCCGAGGCCTGTCCCTCGAGCACGTAGACGTGGCAGGTGGAGCAGGCCACCACACCGCCGCAGGCATGGTCGATGTCGATCCCGTGCTCCAGCATCAGGCTCAGCAGCGATCCCGGGTGGCCGTCGTGGCGCGTCGGCAGCTCCTCCGGGTCGACCTCGATGACCTCGCCGGTGTTCTCGACCCGGAGGGTGTAGGCGCGGGTCGGTGGGGGCGGCGGAGCGTCGTCGATGTAGGGGTTCACGCCCATGGGGTGCTCACGGGGGGGTGATGGTCGCCGTCACGGCGGCGCCCCCTTCTAACGGCAGCACGGCGACCTGCGCGGCCTCGGCGCGGCTCCGCTCGCCGAGGACCTGGTTCACGGCCAGGGTGAGCACGGCGTAGCTGCCCAGGCCGGCCAGGGCGAGCTGCTGGCGCCGCCAGGTCGCGTAGCCGGACAGGGAGAACATCGCCGCCGTGCCCGGCACGACCACGGCCCAGGCGATCGCCGCGCGTCGCCGGTCGCCCTGGACGATGCTCGAGAAGCCGGGAATGGGCACGAAGTCCAGCGCCCGGGAGTCGCGGGCCAGGATCGGCTCGGGCGGGGGAGGGGGCGGCAGCGGCTCGGCCTTGCGCCCGGGCACGACATAGGTCGCCAGCGCCCTCAGGCGTGCGGGGTCCGGGTCCAGGTGGAGCAGGGGGTAGAGCCCCGCCAGGACCTGGGCCACCGCGCCGGGCTCGCCGGCGGGGTAGGGGACCCGCACCTGCTGGGCTGCCAGCGGGGCGCCGACGTAGGCGCTGCCCAGCCGCAGCACCGGCACGTCCGACTCCGGGTCCACCAGCAGCTCGGCGCCCACCGTCACCGTCGGGGCCCGCTCGTCGAGCACGGCCACCGCACAGGTCACGTCGGCGCCGCACTCCGCCAGGGCGAGCTGGTCCTCCGGGTGGGCCTCCTCCGCCGCGCGCCCGACCACCACGGCGGGGAAGTTCTCCAGCAGCCCCATCAGCGCGTCGTCGACCTCGTCGGCGTCCGCCTGGAGCACCGGATCGCCCAGCGCCACCGGCAGCAACCAGACGACCCACGGCGGCTGGGACTGGAAGTCCTCCTCGGTGGCCGGGACCAGGCTGCGCACCGAGCCGAGGGGGAGCGTGACGTCGCCCTGTGGCAGGCGCACGAACATCGCCTCGCCGTCGAGGCCGAGCACGTCGCCGACCAGCACCCGGCCGTCGCCGAGCACGATGGTGCGGAACTGCTGGGCCTGGAGCTGACCGGCCGCCAGGGCGCTGAGCAGGATCAGTCCGGTCATCGTGCCGCCGCGATCGGCGTCGAGGGGCACTCGCCGACGTGGCCGTCGCTGGCCCGCGCGACCAGGGAGACAGCCAGCCCATAGGGCCACTCGGTCTCGTCGTTGTCCGGCGAGGCGGCGCTCAGGGCCAGTCCCAGGGGCACCCCCTCGATGACCGGCAGCCTCCACGCGGCCCGCCCGCCTTCGGCCCCCAGGCCGACGATCTTCGCCGTGTCCGGGTCGTCCCAGGGGCCGCGCGGCACGTCGCAGGTCGACAGGTCGTAGACCAGCAGGTCCACCTCCACCGCCACGTGGTTGAAGCTGGCGGTCGCGCAGAGGGTGCCCGAGCTCAGCGGCAGCAGCCCGTACCAGTGGGTCTCCCCCAGGTAGCCACCGCGATCCGCGGGCGGAAAGTCCCAGGCCAGACCACAGCCGGAGTCCACCTGGGGCTCCAGCTCGCCCGAGGGGTCCACCCCCGAGCCGAGCAGGGTGTCGTACCAGATCAGCCCCACGTCCTCGGCCAGCTCACCGGCGGCGGCGGGGTCCAGGGACCGCTCGGCGACGGTGTCGCCGTCGAGCCAGTCCACCTCGGGAGGCAGCACGGTTCCCGGCAGCACGGCCTCCCCGGTGTCCACGGGCACGTGGGCGTAGCGAGGCCAGGCCTCACAGGCGACCAGGGCGAGCAGGAGAGTCACGACACGCGGGCCCGGGAATGGGACAGTGGTTCTACTGCCCCCTGGTTGGCCCGGTCAAGGGCCGTTAGTCAGGGGGCCCCGTAGCGCGTGGTGACCCAGGTGGCCGACAAGCCAGACCGCAACGACGACCCGATCCTCGATCCTTCGCAGCAGGAGGAGACCGATGTGCTCTTCCAGCTCGAGATGCAGGCCCGCAACCTGCTGCTCGGGTACTGGAAGCACGGCGTCGCCATCGTCTGCAGCGTGCTCGGCGTCATCTTCCTCTACGGCATGGTGGACTGGTTCATCTCCAGCCAGCTCCAGGCCACCAGCTACCAGGTGGCGATGATCGACAAGAAGCTCGCCGAGGACGACCCCGGCTCCATCGACCAGTCGGCCCCCGGGACCGACCGGGAGCGGGCCATCGTGGCCAAGGCCGCCCAGTTCTACGCCGAAGCCGGCGAAGACGGCATGGGCGCGGCCAGCGCCGAGGCCTGGATCAAGGCCGCCATCGCCCACGCCCGGCTCGAAGACCTCGACGCCGCCTCCCAGGCCTACCAGGAGGCGCTGGACGCCAAGGGCAGCGGCGTGATCGGCTACGCCGCCCGCAACGGCCTCGCAGGCATCCACGTCGCCCAGGGCGACACCGAGGCCGCCATCGCGCTGTACCGCGAGATCGCCGACAGCGAGAAGAGCTACCTGGCGGAGCGCGCCCTGCTCGACATGGCCGAGATCTACCGGACCGCTGGCGACAGCGCCCGGCTCTCCGAGATCGTCGAGGAATTCGGCGAGCGCTTCCCGGCCAGCCCCCGCAAGGCGAGGCTCCCCGCGACGGCGGAGACCACCGCCGCCAACGGCGGATAGTCGATGATCGAGCTGATCAGCCTGTCCGTCATCCTGGCGGACCTCCGGAGCGGCGAGTGGATCGGTGAGCAGGGCGTCCACCCGGCACCGCCGCCGATCTCCGCGGGCACCTTCGACGAGCCGCCCGTGCTGGACTGGTCCCGCCGTCTTCCCGGGCTGCCGGGCATGTCGGCGACCCACACCGAGCGCTCCCGTCCGTCCACCGACGGCACCCACGTCTTCGTGGGACAGGACAGCAACGACGTGCTCTACCAGGTCGACCGGGTCACCGGCTCGGTCGTCCACACCTACGAGACCAACGGCCCGGTCCAGTCCGAGGCGCTCCTCGACGAAGGGGGACTGCTCCTCTGCGACCTCGCCGGCTACACCTGGCGCTACGGTCTCGGGGCGTCGGAGGCGAGCTGGAGCCACTTCGGCGGGGCCCCGATCGCGTCCACGCCCACGCTCGCCGGCGACGTGCTCTACGTGGCGTCCGTCGATGACGCCGTCTACGCCCTGGACACGGCCGACGGAGCGCTGCTGTGGCGCTACCAGCGGCCGGCCGACCCGACCCGGACCTCTGAGCTGACGCTGTACGGCTCCCCGTCGCCCACGCTCTACGGCGAGCTGCTGCTCGTCGGCTTCGCCGACGGCAACCTCGTCGCCCTGCGCCAGGACACCGGCGAGGTGACCTGGGAGCGGCGGGTCGGCGAGGGTCGCTACCCGGACCTCATCGGGACCCCGCTGGTCGTGGACGACACCGCCTACGTCGGCGGCTTCTCCGAGCCCCTGGTCGCCGTCGACCTGGCCACCCAGAACGTGCGCTGGCGGCTGGAGGGGGTGGGCAGCGCCGCGCGGCCGACCCCCCATGAAGACGTGCTCATCCACGGTGGCACCGACGGACGCCTGCGCTCGATCCGCCGCCTGGACGGAGAGGTGCTCTGGGTCTGGGACTCCCAGACCACCGGAGCCCTGACGGCACCGCAGATCACCGACGCCGGGCTGTTGGTCGGCAGCAGCGACGGCACGCTCTACCTGATCGACGCCGCGTCGGGCCTCGAGACCTGGCGCTGGGATCCCGACCTGATGCTCGACGGGGTCACCGTGGCCCCGCTGCTCATCGGTCGCCAGCTCGTGATGGTGACCAACGGGGGGGCGCTGATGTCGCTCGTCGCGCCCGCACCCCACGCCGCCTGGGATCCCGACGAGGCGGACGCGATCTTCGGCTTCTGAGCCGCGCTGGGCGTCCGGGCTCCGACGAGACCGCGGGGAGGGAGGGGGTCGCCGGTGCCCCCTGCGCGACCTCTTGGATTGAACATAATAACTATTCTCAGACATTCTACCTGGAGCCGCAGGGCGGACTGCGAGCCCGGCTATACTCCGTCCGTGCTGTGGATCAGCCTCCTCGGAGCGTGCACCCAAGGCCACGTGGCCACCTTGACCCCGCGAGGGGCCCTCACGGTCACGGTCGAGGAGCTCGACTTCGGCAGCCGTCCCTACGGGGTCCGGGCCGAGCTGCCCCTGGTGCTCGCCAACGACGGCGCCCAGACCCTCGGCGTCCTGGTCCACCTCGAGGACCCCGACGGGGCCTTCTCCCTCAGTCGGAGCCTGCTCACCATCGCCCCCGGCGCCCGCTCCGCGGTCCAGGTCTGGTACGACCCGGCCGACCACACGAAGACATCCCGTACCGACGTGGTGGTCACCCCCGACCAGGGCCACGCCGCGCGGGTGGCGCTCGCCGGCCTCACCGAGCCCGATGGCGACGCCGACGGCCACGACCACTGCTCCCTCGGTGGCGGCGACTGCGACGACGCCGACCCGGAGGTCCACCCCGGCGCCGACGAGGTCTGGTACGACGACGTCGACCAGGACTGCGACGGCGAGTCCGACCACGACGCCGACCTCGACGGCTGGGACGTCCAGCCCCGGGGCCAGGACTGCGACGACGACGCCCCCGACATCCACCCCGGCGTCGACGAGGTCTGGTACGACGACGTCGACCAGGACTGCGACGGGCACTCGGACCACGACGCCGACTTCGACGGCGCCGACAGCGAGCCGCTGGGCCCCGACTGCGACGACGACAGCCCGCTGGTGGGTCCGGACGCCCAGGAGCTCTGGTACGACGGCGTCGACCAGGACTGCGACGGCCTCTCGGACGACGACGCCGACTACGACGGCGTGGACGCCGCCGCCCACGGTGGCAGCGACTGCGACGACCACGACCCCACCGTCGCGCCGGGCCTGGCCGAGGAGGACAACGGGGTCGACGACGACTGCGACGCCTGGGTCGACGAGGACTTCCTCACCGCCGGCGACCTCGTCATCTCCGAGGTGATGCTGGAACCGGTGGCTTCCTACGACCGCTACGGCGAGTTCGTGGAGGTGGTCAACGTCTCCCCGCGCACCCTGGACCTCACCGCCTGGGAGGTCGGGGACGACGACGCCTCCGTGAGCGTCGGCGAGGGCCTCGTGGTCGAGCCCGGCGGGCGCCTGCTGCTGTGCGCCGACGACGATCCGGCGCTGAACGGCGACCTGGCGTGTGACATGAGCTGGTCCGGCGTGCTCGACCTCACCGACCTGGACCAGGTCGTCCTGTCCCAGGACGACCTGGTGGTCGACGAGGTCTCCTGGACGCCGGTGTGGGACCTCGAGCCCGGTGCCTCGATGCAGGTCGATCCGTCGCGGGAGTCGGCGGACGACAACGACCGGGGCTCGGCCTGGTGCCCGGCCACGACACAGATGTCGTCGGGCGACTTCGGCACACCGGGCGCGGCGAACGACCCCTGCGGCTGACAGCGGCGCTCCGGGCCGGTGGGGGCGCCCTCCCCGGCACCGATCGGGTTGGCCGACAGTTCGAGCGGGCCATCAACGAACAGCGTCGGGTGTGGATCCCGGACTGAGCCGGCCAGGCGGCCCGGTGGGAGATCCTCGACCCCAAGGACGAGCCTGGTCCGGTCCGGGGCCTCACAGAGGCCTGTGACCGGCTGAACCGGACGCCTGGTCCGGGAGGCGGCGAACCGGCTGGTCG
>CAZCVP010000156.1:0-19707 GCA_964501915.1 uncultured Enterobacterales bacterium | reverse complement strand
GGGGGCCGCCGCGGGCCTGGCGGTGCCCCGCCCCGGCTCCGGGGTGAGCCGGGGGCGGGGGGCGGCCGGGGAGGGGGGGGCCGGCGCGCCGGCCCTCCAGGGGGCGCTGGTGGTCGAGCCGCCTCCGGGGGACTGGCAGCGGCTCGTGGTGGACGGCGTGGAGGTCGCCTGGGACGCCTGCGGGCGGCGGCGGGTGGTGGAATAGCGGGCTCCGGGTCGCGGTCCTCAGCGCCGTCCGAGCAGCAGCAGGTTGCGCGGGGTGACCTCGACCGGGCAGAAGGTCCCCAGACGCACCTCCCACCCCCCTTCGACGAGCCCCTGGGCCCGGTCCAGGGCGACCCAGACCTCCAGGGCGCGGCCGAACACCCCCCGGACCGTGCCCAGGGCCCGGGCGAGCAGGCTCCGCTGCCGGCCGCGTGCCTCCCAGGCGTCGGCGTCGAAGGGTCGCGGCAGCGCCAGGCCCTCCCGAGCTGCGAGCAGCTCGGCGAAGTCCCGGAAGGCGCCGTCGAAGGTGCTGCCGGTGACCGAGGGCATGCGGGTGTAGTCCTGGAGTCCGTTGGCCTCCCGCAGGGCGAGGTCCAGGGCGTGGCGCCAGGCCAGCTCCCGTCTCCGGCGTTGGCGGAGGCGCGGGTTGGCGACGACCTCCGCGGCCATCGCCAGGTAGAGGTCGGAGCGCTCCAGCTCGAGCCCGCAGGCCCGCCCGATCGCCGACCGCACCGGGTAGACGGGCTCGCTGCGGGACATCAGGCAGCAGGCCGCCACCGCCACCAGTCGGGCCTGGCCGTCGTGGGCGTGGTCCAGGGCGGCGTCGGTGAGGGAACCGCAGGCGTGCAGGGCCACGAGCCCGCCACCGGCGACGTCCGGCAGGCGCTCGGGCTGGCCGACCACGTCGGCCTCCAGCAGGGTCACCGGCAGGTCCCGCTTCCGGGCCAGGCGCTCCCCTTCGTGGCACAGCGCAGCCCGGCGCTCGACGCCGACCACCTCGCAGCCCCCCCAGCGGGCCAGGACCCGGGCGAGGTGGCCCTTGCCACTGCACCACTCCACGACCCGGTCCAGGCCCTGCAGCTCCGGCAGGACCACGCCGCAGAAGGCCTCGAGCTGGCTCCACTTGCGGCCGCCGATCCAGCGCCGATCCTCGGCGCGGGAGGGCAGGGGGGCCGCATCGAGCTCCGGCACGGCCGCCAGCTCTTGGGCCGTCTCGACCCAGCGGCGCATCACCGGGGGACAGTCCGGGTGCTCGGTGGGCCGGCTCTCCCAGCGCTCCAGGTCGTCTGGCGTCAGCGACCGGGCCCAGCGCGACACCTCGGGCAGGGTCTCTTCCCAGGGGGCGGGGAGGACCTTGAAGGGCTGGGCGTTCCAGAGCAGCCGGGTGGCGTGCAGCCAGGCCCCGAGGTCCGCCAGGCGGCGGGCGAGGGGCATTCGCTAGACGAGGACCTCGGCCGCGCGGCGCATCGCCGCCACGACGTCGACGCCGTGGGGACAGGCCACCTTCGCGGGCCCGAAGTCCACCCCGGCGAGCTGTCGGGCCGCGGGTGGCAGCGCCGCGAAGACACGTCGCCCTTTCTCCGGCTCGCCATAGGCGTCGTGGTACATCAGCGCTCGCAGGGTCGTGCCGATGCGCACGGGGGCGTCGACGGAGGGGTTGCAGAGGTGCTCGCAGCCGTCGCAGGCCCAGGGGCGGGTGATGGCGGCGTAGCGCTTCAGATCCTCGCGATCGAGCCAGCCCAGCGAGCTGCGGTCGGCGGCGGCGGCGGCGTTCTCGGCGAGCATCTCCAGGTTCTTCATGTGGGACACGGCGGCGGTGATGCGCTTGTCGTCCAGCACGGCCTTGATGACGGCCTGGTGCTTGGTCCACCTCCCGGTCCGCTCCCAGGCCTTCCAGGCGTCGGCGAAGCTCGCCTCGGCACCCTGGGTCTTCATGGCGATCAGGCCGACACCGGCGGCGTGGGCGGCGTCCATCGCCGCGTTGAGCTCCGCGTCGCCGTACTTGCGGAAGTTGTAGCGGAACATGACGGCTTCGACCCAGGGCACCTCGGCGGCCTTGTGCAGGAGCTCTGGCACGTTGCCGCCGTGGCAGGAGAAGCCGAAGTGCTGGATCCTGCCGGCGGCCTTGAGCCGCTCCACGGTGGCCCTCAGGGCCGGGGTGAAGACGTCGGCATCGTTGAGCTTGTGGAGGAAGTAGAGCTCGATGGTGCTGACCTTCAGCCGCGCCAGGCTCTGATCGACGGTGCGCTCGAAGCCGGCCGGGGTCCAGTCATCGCTCTTGGAGGTGAGCCAGACCTCGTCCCGGAGCCCCGAGCGCTCCAGGAAGGCGCCGATGGCGGACTCGCTCTTGCCGAAGCTGTAGCAGTCGGCGGTGTCGAAGTAGTCCACCCCCAGCCGCACGGCCTCGGCCAGCTTGGGATCGAAGCGGGGGTCCAGGTCCACGCCGGCGCCAAACAGCAGCACCGGGATCTCGCGGCCTGTCTTGCCCAGCACGCGCCGGGGCATCGGCACCGGCTCGTCTCCGGCCGCCAGGGCGGCACCGGGTGCGGCCACGGAGATCGCGGCTCCAGCGACCAGGACTTCGCGCCGCGTGGGCTTGTTCATGCTCCCTCCTTCTTCGGGGCTCTCAACAGCAGGGATCGCTCCCTCGACCGGGTCTCGCCGACCGCGCTCACGCGCACGGCCCGCAGCCCGATGACCGGGCACTCGTGCTCACAGATGCCACACCCGATGCACAGTTCCGGACGCACATGGGGCCGGTTGAGCACCACGGTGGTGCCGTCCCAGCGCAGGACCTCTTCGTCGGTCGTGCCGATGGCCTTGGGCGTGGTGGGGCAGACCTCCTCGCAGACCACGCAGGGGGTCTCCATCGCCCAGGGCAGGCAGCGCCCGCGATCGAAGAAGGCCGTGCCCAGGCTGATCGGGCCCTCCTCTTCGTGGTCGCCCACGCCGAGCTTCTCCTCCACCGAGATCTTCTGGATCGCCCCCGTCGGGCAGACCTCGCTGCACAGGGTGCAGCCGAGCTGGCAGAAGCCCGTCTCGAAGTCCATCACCGGCGTCCACAGGCCCTCCAGACCCGACTCGGCCAGGGTCGCGGGCTGGAGCACGTTGGTGGGACAGACGTTCAGGCACATCTCACAGCGGATGCAACGCTCCAGGAATTCGGTCTCTTCCACGCTTCCCGGAGGCCGGATCGCCTCGGGGGAGTGGCTCTTGTCGCCGATGGCCGTGCCGAGACGGAGCAAGGGGAAGGCGAGCACACCCCCCACGGCGGCGAAGAAGACCCGGCGCCGGGGCACGTCGGGCCCCCTGACCTCGGTCTCGGCCACCCTGGAGGTCAGGACCTCGCCGAAGAGCGTCGCCGTGCCGGCTCGCACGTCCCTCACGGTGCCCTGGAGCAGCTCCAGGGGCGAGACCGGCGCCAGGGCGAAGCGCAGGGCGTCCTCGGGGCAGTCGTCGATGCAGTTGAAGCAGACGAAGCACTCGCTCTTGCGCAGGGCGGCCTGGGGGTCGGCGGCGCCCTCGCAGCTCCTCAGGCAGAGATCGCAGTCGGTGCACCGGGTCGGGTCCCGGTCGATGCGGAACAGCGCGAAGCGCGACAGCCAGCCGAGCAGGGCTCCCAGCGGACAGAGGAAGCGGCAGAAGAAGCGGGGGATGACCAGGTTCATGCCCACCAGGCCCACCAGCAGCACGCCGACGAACCAGGCGCCGGAGAAGAGCCTCTGGTCGGTGGTCCCGGGGCTGGTGGACAGCCACAGCAGCGCCTCGGGGTCCAGGCCGAGCTGTGCGCGCAGCACCTCGGCCAGGTTCGCCGCCGCCAGGTCGCTGGCTGGGAAGAGGAAGACGGTGAAGCCGCGCACCAGCAGGCAGATGGGATCCAGCAGCCCGATCTGGAGCGAGCCCAGGGCTGCCAGGGTCAGCATCCCCACCAGGACCAGGTACTTGAGCTGCTGGGCGCCCCGGTAGCGGTTGCTGTCCAGGTGCTCCCGGTTGCTGCGCACGTCGAACAGCCAGCCCACGACCTGGTGCAGCGTGCCGAAGGGGCAGATCCAGTTGCAGAAGAAGCGGCCCAGGACCAGGGTGGGGATCAAGACGAGGAGGCCACGCCACAGCCAGCGGTACACGGTGTGGGTCGAGAGCGCCGTCGCCAGGCCGACCAGGGGGTCCAGCTCCAGCAAGAGGCTCACCGGGTAGCCGCCCATCCGCGAGAACCAGGTGGCCCACAGCAGGAAGGCGAAGAGGCCGAAGAAGAAGACCTGGGAGAGCACCCGCACGTTGGTGAGCCGTAGGGTGCGGACCCACCAGGGGCTGCCGTCACGGCTGGCATCGAAGAGACCGCTCATCCGAGCTGGACCTCCTCGGTGCGGAGCTCTCGCCAGTCCGGCTGGCCCAGGCCCCGGGCCGCGGCCAGCCCGAAGTACGCCGGCCGGGCCTCGCCGGAGCGGCCGAGCAGCTCGTCCCAGCCCCAGGCATCGGCCGCCAGGGAGTCGGTGGAGGCGACCACCGTGTCGGCTGCGACCACGTCGGAGAGGCTGCCGCCGGTCGGTCCACTGCGCATCAGGACGCGGGTGCCGTCGAGCAGCACGAGGGTCGGCCGCAGCATCAGGGCCAGGTCGGCGATGATGCCGTGGATGTCCTGGTGGAACTGGTTGCGGCGGCCACCGAGCAGGCCGTACCAGTTCTTGGTGCTCATCGAGGCCCGGCACAGGTTGTGGTCCTTGACCGGGGCGAGCCCGATCACCCTGTCCACGCCCACGAAGGGGCGCCAGAAGAAGGGCCAGGTCTCGATCCAGGTCGCCCCCGGGGTGTGCAGCTCCTCGAAGTCGCCGGGCGTGGGCAGGTAGACGCGGGCCCCGGTGTCGACCGCGGCGCGGCGGATGCCGCTGCGCACGAAACAGCTCTCCGGGGACTCGATCGGGTTGTCGCAGACCCGGACCTCCGCCGCCCCGGCGTCGTGGAGCAGGCGCACCAGGGCGGCCAGCACGGCGGGGTTGGTCGTGGCGCCGAGGGGCGGAGCCCGGTCGAAGGCCACGTTGGGCTTCACCAGGACCACCTCGCCGCGCTGCACGAAGCGACCGATGCCCCCGATGGCGTCGATGGCGGCCCGCACCAGGGCGTCGGGGTCCCGCCCCCGGGCGATGCCCAGGTCCGGCACCGGCGCGGCGGCCACGGCGTAGCCGCCTTCGGGCAGCGAGAGTGTGCGCCTGCGGGGCTTGCCCCGCTCGCCGTCGGGGTCCTTGAGCGATCCGGGCCAGTCGGGTGGAGCGAGGGCGGCCCAGCCCGCGGCGGCTCCGAGACCGGCGGCCGCAGCGGCGCCCCGTAGCAGCCCGCGGCGGTGCAGCTCGCCCTGGCGCTCGCGGCTCACTGGTAGACCTCCGCGGTGTCGACCGGTGCCGCCTCCGCCCCCCCGGTCTCCCCGGGCAGCGCTGCGAGCAGGCGCTGGAGGAGCTGCTCGCCCTGTGCCACGTCCTCGGCGCTGTAGACCCCGGCCACGAACGGCCCCGCCGCCACGGCGGTCGAGACCCGGTCGAGGTAGCGGTCCTGGACCCAGCGCTCTGCGATCCGATCTCCCAGGCGCTCGAAGCCGGCGAGCCAGCTCTCAGAGGTCGCCGCGGCGCCCTCGCCGACCTCGGAGACGAAGAGCGTGGTGCCCTCGTCGTCCACCTCTCCGGCGTGCACCCGGGTCGCCCCGGCCAGCGAGAAGGCGTCCTCGGCGTAGTAGGCCAGGCGCTCCGCGGGGATGCCCAGGCTGGCGAAGAGCACGAAGGACCAGGGCAGCTCCTCGCCCGCAAGTCCGGCCACGAGGCGATCCTGGAGGTGGTCGAGGGCCTCCTGCGCCTGGGCGTCCGGGGCCACGAGGCGCAGGTAGTAGGGGCCCCGCGCGAGGAAGCGGGCGTTGACGTCGGCGCTCACCAGGCCGCCCGGGATCGGTGTGGGCGGGCGTTCCGGCCCGGCCTCGGCCGACAGGCAGCCCACCGCGTTGGCGGCCTCGCCCAGGTCGTAGGCCTCGACGTCGATGCTGCGGGTCTCGTCGTCGGGGTCCAGGTAGCGGACCGCCGTGAGCCGCTGGAAGCCGTAGGACTTGTAGAAGCCCTCGCGGCCGTTGATCTTCTCGTAGAGGTCGTCGGGGCCGAAGTGCGCGAGCCCGAGCTCGGTCCAGCCCGCTGGGGCCAGGTCGGCGGGCAGGGGTCCGCGGTCGACGGTGCCCGGGCCGCGCCAGGTCAGCTCGGGGGCCGGAGCGAAGAGCGCTGGGTCCGGGTGGGCACCGCGCCAGGCCACCCAGGCCGCCACCAGGGCGAGCACCAGGAGCACAGCCGCACCCGCCGCGGCCTCGCCGCGGAGGTAGGTGCGGCGGTAGTGGCGGGCCGGGTGGGGATTGAGGAGGCGATCGAGGTCGGGCATTGGGGCCGACCAGTCTGCCACGGATGCGGCGGGGCCGCGGCTGGAGTCAGAACAGGTAGAGCAGCAGGTAGGCGCCCAACATCAGGGCGGCCCACATCGCCGTGCTGCCGGCCGGCCAGGTCCGCGACAGCGGGCCGCGGGGGCCGTGGGGCCGCACGACGAGCACGTCGAGCACCGAGCGGAGGAACCCGACCGTGCCGCCGGTCAGCCGCGCCCAGGCCGGACCGCCGACGATGCGGAGGTCGCTCACCGCCGACGGCAGCCAGCGCCGGTACACCCAGTCCGTGTCCAGGTTCGTGGCCCGCAGCTCGTCGGGGTAGCGACCGCTGCGGATCAGCCAGCCAAAGGCCAGGGTGGCGAAGAGCAGGAGCTGGAGCTGCGAGACCACGTGGTCGCCGGTGTAGGGCTGGTAGTCGACCGCGTACGGCAGGAAGCGGTAGAGCGGATCCGGGTAGACGCCGAGGCCGATGCAGAAGGCCGCGGCGATGCCCATCGCCAGCAGCATGTTCCAGGGGGCCTCCTTCACGCGGTGGCCGCCGTCGTGGGCGAAGAAGGCGAAGAACGGGATCTTGATGCCCGAGTGCTCCATCACGCCGGCCGAAGCGACCAAGAGCCCCACCCACACCCAGGTGAGGTGCAGGTCCGCCGCGGCGCTCTGGATGAGCGACTTGCTCACGAAGCCCGAGAAGAACGGGAAGGCCGAGATGCTCATCGCGCCGACGATGGTGAACAGCGCGGTGAGCGGCATCGACTTGTAGAGCCCGCCCAGCTCCGTGGCCTTGCAGGTGCCGGTCCTGTACAGCACGGCGCCCATGCCCATGAACAACAGCGCCTTGTAGAGGATGTGGCAGAAGGCGTGGGCCACGGTGCCGTTGATCGCCAGCTCGGTGCCGATGCCGACGCCGACCACCATGAAGCCGAGCTGGTTGTTGAGGCTGTAGGCCAACACCCGGCGCAGGTCGTTCTCGATGACGGCGAAGAAGATCGGGAAGAGGGTCATGATCACGCCGACCCAGATCAGGATCGACGTGCCGGCGTAGCCCCGGGCGAGGGCGTAGATGGCGAGCTTGGTGGTGAAGGCGCTCAGGAAGACCGTGCCGGTGATGGTGGCCTTGGGGTAGGCGTCCTGGAGCCAGTTGTGCAGCAGCGGGAAGGCCGCCTTGATGCCGAAGGCGAGCAGGATCAACAGCCCGCCGGCCGACTCCAGCCCGATGTGACCGAACGAGATGTCCCCCGTCGCCGCCCAGCGCTGCATCATGCCGGCCAGCAGCAGCACGCCGCTGCCGACCTGGATGACGAGGTAGCGCAGGCCGCAGCGCCAGGCATCGGCGTGGTCCGACGCCCAGATCAGGAACACCGAGGCGATGGCGGTGAGCTCCCACCAGACGAAGAGCGTGACCAGGTCGCCGGCGAAGACCGCTGCGATGGCGGCGCCGGCGTAGACGATGGCCGCCGTGTGCTGCAGGCCGTCGCGCACGTGCAGGGCATAGAGCGCGGCGACGAAGGCGGCGAGGTGGAAGATGGTGCCGAAGACGCGGGACAGGGCGTCGACCCGGATCGGCATCAGCTCCAGGTCGAAGAGCGCCAGGGTCGCGGTCGAGCCCTCGGGCAGGGTCCACATCTGGAGCGCCGAGAGCACGGTCAGCCCCAGGGCCGCCAGGGCCTGGGTCCGACCACGCAACAGCGGCAGCAGCAGGCCGCCGGCCACCAGGATCACGCCGGGAGGCAGGACCATGCTCATCGCCGGTCCTCCCCGCTCTCGTAGTAGTCCTCGGGCCGCTTGACGAGCCTGCGGAGCTGCTCCCCGGCCTTGACCACCGCCACGAAGGCGACGAAGCCGAACACGCCGTAGAAGGCCGGCCAGCTGTCGAAGCCGAAGTGGGGGTGGCCGTGCACGAAGAGCTCCCACACCACCAGGGCCACGCAGGCGCCGATCAGGATCCGCCAGAGCAGCGTCACGTTGCGGGGCTCGTCCAGCCAGCGCTTGTCGGTTCCGGGTGCGCTCATCTCAGATCCCCGCCAGCAGCGTGTGCAGGCGCTCGGCGCCGAAGAACAGGACCACGCAGCCGATCGCCGTCAGCACGGGTGGGAGCACCACCAGCGGGTGGGCCCGCTCGAGGTTGCCCCCCTCCTGTGAGGCCGGCTCCGCCAGGAAGGCACGACCGAAGACCGGCACCAGGTAGCCGATGCTGAGCAGCGAGCTGACCATCAGCACCGCGGCGAAGGCCCCGTGGCCGCTGTCGAAGGCACCCACGCCGAGGAACCACTTGGACCACATGCCGCCGGACAACGGCAGGCCGATGATGCTCATCGAGCCCACCGCGAAGGCGGCGAAGGTCCAGGGCATGCGGCGACCGAGGCCGTCCATGGTGGAGATCTCGGTCTTGTGGGCGCAGACCATCACCGCGCCGGCGCAGAAGAAGAGGGTGATCTTGCCCATCGCGTGCATGGCGATGTGCATGCCGCCGCCGATGACCCCGGCCGTGGTCGCGAAGGCCGCTCCGAGCACGATGTAGGAGAGCTGGCTCACGGTGGAGTAGGCGAGCCTCGCCTTGAGGTTGTCCTTGGTCAGGGCCACGACCGAGGCGACGAGGATGGTGATCGAGGCCGCCCACATCAGCCAGGTGCTGGCGTGGGTCGTGGCCAGCAGATCGAGCCCGAAGACGTAGACCACGATCTTCAGCACGGTGAAGACCCCGGCCTTGACCACCGCCACGGCGTGCAGCAGCGCCGAGACCGGCGTCGGGGCGACCATCGCCGCCGGCAGCCAGCGATGGAACGGCATCACCGCCGCCTTGCCGGTGCCGAAGACGAAGAGCGCCAGCAGGATGGCCACGGTGCCTTCGTCGACGTGGCCGGCGAGGATGCCGCCGGGCCGGAACTCGGTGGTGCCCGTGAGCTGCCAGGTCCAGATGATGGCCAGCAGCAGCAGGCACACCGAGGTGCTCACCAGGATGCCCAGGTAGACCCGCCCGGCCTTCTTCGCCGCCTCGGTGCCGGCGTGGGTCACCAGGGGGTAGGTGCTGAAGGTCAGCACCTCGTAGAAGACGAAGAGGGTGAACAGGTTGCGGGAGAACGCCACCCCGATCGCCGCGAAGATCGCGATCGCGAAGCAGGCGAAGAAGCGGGTCTGGTTCTCCTCGTGGTGCCCGCGCATGTAGCCGAAGCCGTAGAGGCTGGTCACGATCCAGAGGCCGCTTGCCACCAGGGCGAAGAGCATGCCCAGGGGCTCGACCTCGAAGCCGAGCACCAGGTGTGGCAGGACCTCCACCACCTCGAAGGTCGGGCGCCCGCCGGCCTCCACCAGCGGCAGGATCGAGAGCACGACCGAGAACAGCGCCACCGAGGTGAGCACCGTCAGGCCGTCCCTCACGTTGGGCCAGCGTCCGGCCGCGAGGACCGCCAGGGCCCCGATCAGAGGGATCAGCAGCGCCAGGCCGACGGGGTTCACGGGGCCCCCATCAACACGGCCGCGGCGGTGCCGCCGCCCCCCGCGGTCAGGGCGGTGGTCAGGCCCAAGGCCCCCGTGGCGGCGCCCCGCACCCCCGTGGGCCCCACCCGGCTCATAGGGCTCGCCACGCCGGCGGTCTGGTCGGTGGTCTGGCCGCAGGCCACGGTGCCGGCGACGAGCACCCAGGTGGGCACCAGCAGGCTCATCGGGGCCTCTTCCAGGTCTGGAGCGCCCTCCGGGACCGGCTGGAAGTAGACGACCTCCAGGACCCGCCAGATGTAGATCACGGCCAAGAGAGAGCTGACCAGCAGCGCCGCCGCGACCCCCATCCGCCCGGCTTCGAGCGCCCCCAGCACGAAGTACCACTTGCTGATGAAGCCCACCGTCAGCGGCACGCCGATGAGGCTCAGCCCGCCGATGACGAAGGCCGCCATGGTGATCGGCATGCGCCGGCCGAGCCCGGCCCAGTCGTCGAGCTTCACCGATCCGAGCCGGTACACCACGCAGCCCACGGCCAGGAACAGTCCGCCCTTCATCAGCGCGTGGTTGAAGAGGTGGACGATGCCGCCGGTGAGGCCGGTGTGGTTGCCCAGGGCCAGCCCGAGCACCATGTAGCCGACCTGGGCCACGCTGCTGTAGGCGAGCAGGCGCTTCAGGTCCCGCTCGAAGCAGGCCACCAGCGAGCCGACGTAGATGCCCACCAGCGCGAGGGGCAAGAGCACCTCGGCCAGGTCCAGCTCCCCAAAGGCCAGCTCGACACCGAAGATGGTGAAGACCATGCGGATCAGCACGTAGAAGCTGACCTTGGTGGCGGTCGCCGCCACGAAGGCCGTCACCACCGAGGGCGCGTAGGCGTAGGCGTTGGGCAGCCAGATGTGGAGCGGGAAGACCGCCAGCTTGATGCTCAGGCCGACGGTCAGGAAGGCGAAGGCGGTCTGGACCGTGCGGGTGGCGCCGACCTCGGCCAGCCGGACCGAGAGGTCCATCATGTTCAGCGTGCCGGTGGCCATGTACATCAGGCCGATGCCGATGAGCACGAAGGTGCCGCCGATGGTGCCGAGCACCAGGTAGCGGAAGGCCGAGGTCAGGGCTCTCTTGGACCGTCCGGCGGCCACCAGGCCATAGGTCGAGAGCGAGGAGATCTCGAGGAAGACGAAGACGTTGAAGGCGTCGCCCGTCACGGTCATGCCGACGAGCCCCGTGAGGCACAGCAGCAGCAGCCCGTAGAAGGTGTGGTGCTGGTCCTGGCGGACCTCCTGCTCCACGCTCCTGCGGGTATAGGGCAGCATGACCGCGGCGACCGAGGTGAGCAGCACGAGCACGAAGGCATTGGCGGCGTCGATCCGGTACTCGATGCCCCAGGGCGGCTCCCAGCCGCCGAGGTGGTAGCTCACCACGCCCTGGTCCATCACCTGCTTCAGGAGCCGGAAGGCCAGGGCCGCGGCGGCCCAGGACACGGCCGTGGCGCAGCCCCACACCGCCACCCGGTGCCGGATGAGCACGCACAGCGGCGCCGCCATCAGCGGCAGCACGACGATCAGCGCCGGGAGGTGGGGGTCGATCACCCCTCCTCCAGGGCCAGGATCTCGTCTTCCTCCAGGGTGCCGTAGGCCTCGTGGATGCGCACGGCGAGGGCCAGGCCCACCGCGGTGGTGGCGACGCCGACCACGATGGCCGTGAGGATCAGCACGTGGGGGAGCGGGTTGCTGTAGACCTCGATGCCCTCGGCCAGGATCGGCGCCGTGCCGCCGGTCACCTTGCCCATCGAGATGTAGAGCATGAAGACCGAGACCTGGAAGATGTTCAGGCCGACGATCTTCTTGATGAGGTTGCCGCGGGCGATGACCACGTAGAGCCCGACCATCATCAGGAAGATGACCAGCCAGTAGTTGAGCAGGCCGATGGTCACTCCGAGGCCCCCGGAGCGCCCCGACCGGCAAAATCGAAGAAGATCGACGCCATCACCATCGTCACGGTGATGCCCACCCCGAGCTCCACCAACAGGATGCCGAGGTGCTGGCCGTGGACCGGGTCGTGGGAGTCCAGCACGCCGTAGTCGAGGAAGGTGCCCCCGAGCAGCATCGAGGCCACGCCGACGCCCCCGTAGAGCAGCACGCCGGCGCTGATGCCGATCTCGAGCACCCGCCGAGGCAGGAGCTTCTTCGTGTGCTCCAGGCCGAAGACCAGGGCGTGCAGGATGAAGCCGGCGCCGAAGATCACCCCGGCCTGGAAGCCGCCACCGGGCCCATAGTCCCCGTGGAACTGCACGTAGAGGGCGAAGAGCAGGATGAAGGGCAAGAGCACCTTGCTGACCACGCGCACGATGCCGTTGCCGGTCACGGGGTCTCCTCCTCGTCGCGGCGCCGGCGGCGTCCGGTGAGCAGGAACATCACGGCGATGCCGGCCGTGAAGATGACCGTGGTCTCGCCGAAGGTGTCGTAGCCCCGGTAGGAGGCGAGCACGCTGGTGACGACGTTGGGCACGCCGATCTCGGTGCCGCTCTGTTGGAGGTAGCGTGGCGCCACGTGCTGGTGGATGGCGGCGTCGGGATCGCCGAAGTGGGGCATGTCCAGGGTGCCGTAGATCAGGAACGCCCCGGTCACGGTGGCCACCAGCAGCGGCAACAGCGGCGTGTGGACCGGCACCTTCTCCTCGCGGGTGGTCAGGGCCAGGGCACCGAGCATCAACACGGTGGAGATGCCGGCGCCGACGGCGGCCTCGGTGAAGGCGACGTCGACGGCGTCCATGACCACGAAGAGGCTGGCGCTGAGGAAGCTGAAGAAGCCCGTGAGCATGACCACCGCGAAGAGGCTGCGCAGCCGCGTGATGATCAGGGCCACGCCGGCCATGAACAACAGGAGCACCAGGGTGATGCCCTCGGTCACTTCTCGACCCCGGGGTCGGTGTCCGCGGCTTCGCGGTAGGCGTCGGCGGCCTCGGTGTGGACCGGATCGGCGGGCAGGCGCGCCACCTCGGGGTCGACGGGCTTCGTCCTGGCCAGCACCGGCTCCAGGCCGTGGCCGTAGGCGGACTGGGCCAGGGCGTGGGTCGCGGTGGGGCTGGTCAGCAGCAGGAAGACCAGCACCATCACCAGCTTCACCGAGGTGAGGTCCGGGTGGAGGCTGAACAGGGCGACGAGGTCGCACTGGAGGAAGAGCCCGAGCAGGATCAGGCCGGCGCCGAGGGTGTCGGAGATGCCCGAGGCGTGGAGGCGGGCGTAGAAGTCGGGGAAGCGGTGCATGCCGATGCCGGCGATGACGCACAACCCCGCTCCGCTGGCGAGCAGCACCCAGCTCAGCACGTCGAGCGCGACCTCCATGCTCAGTCCTCCTCCGTGGAGGCCAGCTCGCCGAACCTGGCGAACTTGAGCACCGCCAGGGTCCCGATGAAGTTCATCAGGGCGTAGACCAGAGCCAGGTCCAGCCACTCGGGCCGTCCGTTGAGGAACCCGAGCAGGGCGATGAGCAGCACCGTCATCGTGCCCATCATGTTGACGGCCAGGATGCGGTCCCAGACCGTGGGACCCCGGGCGGCCCGCATCAGGGCGAGCCCCATGGTCACCAGGACGCCGGTGGTGGCGAGGATGTACATCTAGACCTCGCCGTCCACTTCCTGGGTCGGGTCGTCGCCGGCGAAGACCTCCTCGTCTTCTTCCGGGTGGGCCTCCACCCGGGCGCAGCGGCGGTTCATGTCGTCGGTCTCGAGTCCAGTCGCCGCCACGTCACACACGGCGTGCACGAGCAGGGCGTGGCCCTGCACGTCGACGGTCACGGTGCCCGGGGTGAGGGTGATGCTGTTGGCGTAGAGCACCAGCCCGATCGCCGTGCGCTGGTCGCCGTGGGTCACGACCCACTGGGGCTGGATGGGCAGCGCCGGATCGATGATCCGCCGAGCCACGTCGAGGTTGGCGACCACGATCTCCTTGAGCAGCCAGGGCAGGTAGGTCACCAGGCCCAGGGCGAGGTGGATCGGAGCGCCCTCCTCGTCGAGCAGCCCCAGGCGGGCGCTCAGCCACACGACCAGTGCGACGCTGCCGGCGCCGAGAGCGAGGATCAAGCCGGTGTAGTGGCCTGACCAGAGGAGCCAGGTCACCGCCAGGATCAACGTTCCGGCGAGGAGATGTCTCAACTCTCGGCTCGGCTCCTCGCCCATCGGATGGCTGGACGGGTCGGTTAAGCGAGGAGGGCGCCGCCGACCACCGCCGAGAGGCAGTGGCTCGCGGGGCTGGCCAGGAGCGGGCCGAGGGCGGAGCCACCCGGGTCGACCGGGAGGTGTCCCAGGGCGTGCGGACGGAGCGCTCCCTCACATCGGACCGTGGACCCGCCCCGTGCGCTCCTGCCAGGTCCTGGCGTCGACCACCTCCTGGCGGTAGGCCGCGTGGCAGGCCGTGCAGGCCGAGAGGGTGCTCGCCGTCGCGGCCAGGACCCCCGCGACGTCTTCATCTGCCGCCGCCTCGCCGATGGCGTCTGCCCGCCGGTGGAAGTCCAGCGCCAGCTCGGTGAAACCGGCGGCCCCTGTCCGTGTGCGTTCGCACTCAACTGCAAGTCCCGGCATGCGCCAGGGGCGAGGGCACCGAGAGCGGAGATGAGGCCTGGTGACTTGAGTGTGGCGACCGATGATCCGACTCCAGCGGGCATGGCCGTTCCGATGCAGTCTCCTGTCGAAGAGAGCCCCTCCGACCTCGGTGAAGCCGCGACGGAGCCCACCTGGAGCCCCCCCGATCCCGTCCCCGTCGAGCCGTCGGTGGTGGTGCCGGGACCCGTGGCCTGGGAGGATCCTCCCCCACGGCCTCGCTTCGAAGCTCCGGTGCTGTCCTTCGAGCCGGGTCCCGAGGAGCCCCACCGCTCGCTGTTGATGATCGTCGTCAGGGCGCTCAAGCTGGACGTGTGGGGCTGGTGGGGCCTCAACCGCCGCGCCGCCATCGAGATGGAGTCCGCCGCGGTGATGCTCCTGGCGGTCTATGCCTTCGAGCTGATGGCCTGGGGGCTGCTGTTCAACGTCATCATCCACGGGTCGACCTGGGAGGTCAGCCCTCTGAGCTGGATCGCCGTGGTCGTGGCGTTGTTGTTCGCCACGGTGATCTTCATCTTCGAGAAGAGCTTCGTCACGGCGGACTTCAGCACCGGGACCTCCTCGAAGGTCGCTGGCTACTTCATTCGCCTGGGCATCATCCTCGCCTCCGCCCTGGCCACGTCCCAGCCGGTGGAGCTGATGGTCTTCGGAGACGCCATCGACGCCCGCATCTACGAGGAGACGGTCCGGGCCGAGGTCCTGCGGGAGGCCGCCGACGTGATCGAGGCCCGGGAGCGCTCCGACGTGCAGGCGGTGGCCGTCGCCCTGAGCGAGGCCACCTCGGAGACCCGGGAGTACCAGGACTGGCGGGAGGCCGACGAGGCGGCCGCCACCTCCTCGGTGAGGCTCGCCTCCGGCGAGGCCGCCCTGGCCCAGGCCTCGGCCGACGTGGACAAGTACAGCGGTGCAAAGGGCTACTGGAGGTCTCAGAAGACCAGGCGCCAGGCCCTGGCGGACCTCGACCCCTCGGACTCGGCCCTGGCCGAAGCCGTGGCCACGGCGGACCGCTACTACAAGGGCAATAGCTGGGCCCTGCGCAAGGCCGAGCGTGCCCAGGACGAAGCCCAGGCCGAGCTGGCCGCAGCCCAGGCCGCGGCCGGGGCCGCCCGCAGCACCCTGGACCGGCGCATGGAGGAGAAGCGCATCTACCGGGAGAGCATCGAGACCGGCATGGCCACCCAGGCGGAGCGGGCTCGGGACGACCTCGAGACCCGCACGGCCTGGATCGACCAGGTCATGGCGGGCAACCACCGTGCCATCCCGACCCGTGTCCTGGACGAACGCCTGGCCCCGCTCCAGATGCAGCACGCGGACTTCACCCAGCGCCTGGCCATCCTCGCCGACCTGCGGGCCGGTCGCCCCGCACGCTGGCCGGCCTCGGACACCGAGACCCGGCTGGCGGCCTGTGACCTGTTCGGCCTCTGCGACGAGGCGGCCAGCGAGGACCCCGTCACCCAGGCCCGCACCGCCGACGCGGCGATGACCTTCCGCCTGACCTACTGGGCGGCCTTCGTCATCGCGGTGGTCATCCCACTGCTCACGATGGCGTTCAAGCTGCTGATGCCCCGGGAGCTGAAGGCCTACTACTCGACGGTGGGCCAGGCCCGGGCGGGGAACCCGGCGGCGGTGAAGGCGATGTGCGCGGCGGGAGAGGAACACCTGATCTGACCGGGTCGATCACGGGAGTCGACCGCACCGAGTCCCCTCACATTGCCGCCTCGACCCCCGGTGGGCCTCCTCGCAGGCGGCGGTCGACGGGATTTCAACCACTTGGCCGACGCCGATCCGCGGGCTGTCCCCCGAGGCGGCGATCTCAGGCGACTCGGTGCGCGGGGGCGGCGAAGTGAGGGGACTCGGCGCGCAAGCCTGGCGTGCCATGAGACCGGTGCCCTCCCGCCACACGGCCCCCTCGACGTACAGTCCCGACCTGTGGAAGCCCTGACCCGAGTCGCTCGCGCCGTCGCCGCCCACCCGGCCCGAACCACCACGCTGCTCGCCGCCACCGTCCTCCTCGCCGCCGTCGGCTTCCGCCCCGACCACCTCCTCTCCGGCTTCCTCGGCGCCATCCACGTCGACCAGTACGGCACCCAGTGGTTCTACTGGTTCACCGAGCGGGCCGTGCTCGAGGGCCACTCCCTCGCTTGGACCGACCTCTTCTTCTTCCCCTTCGGCAAGGACATCTACCGCCACACCGGCGCCAACGTGCTCGACGCCCTGGTCGCGGTCCCCTTCCGCCTGCTCTTCGGCCGGGTGCTCGGCTACAACCTCTTCTGCCTGTTCTTCGCCGCCCTGGCCGGCTGGAGCTTCCACCGCCTGGCGCGGGAGTTCTGCCAGGACCGGCTCGCCACGGGCCTGGGCGCCGTCGCCTTCGCCGCCTGCCCCTTCGTGATCTACGAGCTGCGCGAGGGGCGCCCGACCCAGGCCCTGCTCTTCCTGCTGCCGCTGGTCCTGCTCCAGGCCCTGCGCACGGCCCGGGGGCCCGGCCTCAGAGCACCCCTGCTCGGCGGCGTCCTGCTGGCGCTGTCCGCCTACCAGTACTGGTTCTACGGCTTCTTCGGCGGGCTGGCGCTCCTGGTGCTCGGCGGGGTGGCGACAGCACTCCCCGGGCCCCGAGCCGGCCCCCGTCACCGGGTCCTCGGACGCTTCGCCCTGATGGGCATCGTCGCCCTGGCCCTGTGCGCCCCCGTCGCCCTGCCCCTGGTGCTGGAGACCGCCGCCCAGGACGAGACCGTGCCCGGGCTGCTCGACCTGGCGAGCTGGACCTGGACCAGCTTCACTCCGCTCACCGAGCAGGGCGCCACCGTCGGCGTGTTCACCTGGCAGCCGCTGCACGGCACCACCGGAGCCTTCAGCACCGACACCGACGGCACCACCACGTTCTCGCCCTTCCACCACGTCCTGCCCTGGGTGGCCTGGCTGGGGCTGCTCGGCTGGCTGGCCCGGCCGGGTGCGCTGCCCCGCCGCTTCGGGCTCGCCCTGTTGATCCCGCTCGTCGGCCTGGCCACCGGCCCGGTCCTGGTCCTCGGGGCGCAGTACCTGGTGGACCCGATCTGGGGCGCCATGCTCCACGGCCTGGCCTTCCTGAGGCGGCTGTGGTGGCCGTCGCGGGCGATGGCCTGGATGACGGTCCTGGTGGTGCTGGTCGGGGTGCTGGCCCTGGAGGCCGCCGGACGCCGGGGGCCGCGGACCCGCGCAGCCACCCTGCTGCTCGGCGGCGGCGCCTGGTTCGGTCACCTCCTGGGCAACGGGCTCTTGCCCCTCGGGACCTGGGAGGCCGACATCCCCGCCGGCTACGAGTGCCTGGCCCACGGCGGCGACGAAGCCCTGCTGGAGCTGCCCTGGTCCTGGACCCAGGCCCACCTCTACTACCAGGTCCACCACGGCCGCCCGATCTTCGGCGGCATGCTGGAGAACAGCGAGGTCTTCAGCCCCCCCGAGACCGTCGCCCTGCGCACCGAGAACAGCTTCATCGTGGCGATGATGACCCTGGCGTCGGAGGAGACGGACGTCGAAGGCTGGACGCTGGAGGACCTCCGGGAACTGGGTGACCTGGGCTATGGATTCATCGTCCTGCAGAAGGACGCCTACGTCGTCGCGGGCATGAACCAGGTGGGCCTCGTGGACAACGCCCGGCGGACCCGGCTGCGGCGCATGCGCTTCGACCTCGCCAAGCTGGGCAGCCACCCGATCTACGAGGACGCCAGGCTCGCGATCTACTCTCCCTGGGGGCTGCCGCTGCCCTGCGCCGACGCCCTGCCGGTGCCCGACACCGAGTCTGGGCAGGGGGTCCGGGTGGTCTCGGGAGGCGACGAGAAGAAGGACATCAGCGATCGGATCGAGACCAGCCCGTTCTTCCCGTCCGCCGCCGAGACCGAAAGAGACGGCTTGTAGCCCATCCGATGGATGGGGTACGCTGTGGCCCTTCGACCCGGATCCTTCCATGTCCAAGCACTCGGTCGTGGGCCCCCTGTTCAGCCTGCTGTTCGTCGTCGGCTGCAACGACCAGGGCCTCACCCGTCACACGGCCCCTCCGAACGTCACCCTGACCGCTCCGACCGAGGGCCAGGTGCTGCCGGAGGGGCTCTTCGACACCACCTTCAGCGCCATCGTCGTCGACGACGAGGACCCGCTGGAGGACCTGGTGCTCACCTGGAGCATCGAGGGCCTCGGTCCGCTGGACGGCGAGCAGACCCGGGGCGACGGCAGCGTCACCCTGGCGGTCACCACCGCCTTGCCTCTGGGAGAGCACGTGCTCGCCCTGGAGGCCACCGATCTGGGGGGGGCGACCGGGGTCGACCAGGTCACCTTCACGGTGGCCGACAACGACCTGCCCACGGCGGCGTTCACCTCCCCCGAGGAGGGCGGGCGCTACGGGTCGGGCAAGGTCGTCACCGTGCGGCTCGAGGTCGACGACGAGGACACGGCGGATCTGCGGGCGCTCACCATCGCCTGGGGCGGCGAGCTCGAGGGCTCCACGGACGCCCCCACCAGCCCCGACTCCAGCGGCCAGGCCGAGGCCTTCCTCGTCGGGCTGGAGACCGGCAACTACGTGGTCTCGGCCACCGTGACCGATGCTCTGGGCGGCGAGGCCAGCACCAGCACCTGGTTCGAGGTGGTGGAGACCGACGCCGACGGCGACGGCTACGACGACGAGGCCTTCGGCGGCAAGGACTGCGACGACACCAGCCCGTCGATCCACCCCGGGGCCACCGAGCTCTGCGACGGCGTCGACAACGACTGCGACGGCCAGTACGACGAGGACGCCGGCGACTCCGCCCGGTTCTACGAGGACGACGACGACGACGGCTTCGGCGACCCCAAGCAGAGCGTCATCGCCTGCGAGGCGCCCTCCGGCTTCGTCGACAACGGCGACGACTGCAACGACAACAACGCCGACATCCACCCCGACGGCACCGAGGTCTGTGACGGGGCCGACAACGACTGCGACGGGGAGGTCGACGGCGAGTCGGCGACCGACGCGGTGACCTGGTACCTGGACGCGGACGGGGACGGCTACGGCGACGCGGACGAGACCCTGGACGACTGCTCCGTGCCCCTCGGCTACGTCGCCGACAGGACCGACTGCGACGACGACGCCGCGGCGGTCAACCCCGCCGCCACCGAGGTCTGCGACGAGATCGACAACGACTGCGACGGCAAGAGCGACGATTCCGGCTCCGCCGACGCGCCGACCTGGTACCACGACGGCGACGGGGACGGCTACGGCGACCCGGACGACGACGAGGTCGCCTGCGAGGTGCCGACCGACCACGTCTCCAACGCCGAGGACTGCGACG
>CAZCVP010000155.1:10586-19738 GCA_964501915.1 uncultured Enterobacterales bacterium | reverse complement strand
ATACTACGCGATATCAAGTGGTTGCATCACCCAACCGCGTCCTGACGCGGTAGCGATGGTGATATCCCCAGACCGTTCGTCGAAGTCCAGCGGAGCCATCGGGAGGCTGACCGGGTGAGGCTGTCGGGGCCGCTGATGCGTCTGGTCGCCGGGACCCTGCTCGGGCTCTCGGCGCTGTGGCCCGACGTGGTCTTCGTGGTGCTGACGGGACTCGGTGTGGCGCCGCCCCCGTGGGCCACCGCCTTGCTGCCCATCGGCATGGCGGTGACGGGAGCCGGGCTCTTCGCCTGGGGCCTCTGGACCTCGTGGGTCGCCCTCGACGGAGGGGACGAGCGGGCGAAGTGGCTGGAGGCCCTGGCGGACGTGGCCACGGAGTACGGGGCCTCGCTGAGTCCGACCTCACACGGGGGGGTCAGCCTGACGACGACCACCGACGGGGTTCGGCTGGAGGTCAGCGTCCAGCCGCAGGACGAGCAGGTCATCACGGTCTGGTACGGGCAGCCGGCTCAGCAGGACCTGCTGATCACCGTCGTGGCACACGACGGCACCGGTGGCGAGTCCTTCGCCTGGCGCCAGGTGGGTCGCCGCGGGCGGTGGGAGCTGAGGGCCCAGACGCCAGCGACAGCGCGGGGACTCCTGGACGAAGTGCCGTTCGTGGAGGAGATGAACCGCCTGATGTCCCGGCCCCAGGTCCGGGCCATCCGCCACGACGCCGATGGCGTCGAGGTCCTGCTCTCGCTTCCAGATCCCCAGGACGCCTCGCTCCTGGTGCGCTCAGCCCTCCAGGCGTGCCGCTGCCTCGCGCGGCTGAACGGCTGAGCGGGTCAGCCAGATCGGGTCAGACGCTGAAGTCGATGACGACCACGCCACGCTGCGGCTTGGGGTCCTCGTCCCGCTGTTGGCGCTTGTCGGGCCACGGGTCGGGGGAGGGCGGCGGGCGCTTCTCGATCTGGAGACGCCGGCCGTGGTCCGCTTGCTCGCGTTCGCTTGTGATCTTCTCGATGATGAAGGCGTCGAGCATGGGCCTGTCCTCTTCTTGGCGGACCTGAGCGGACCCAGGTCTTGAATATAGCACCGGCTCCCGGGGGGACAAGACCGGCGCTGTGAGGCTCCTCGAGTGGGTTGGTGGGTGTCTCTCCTACCCTATGGTACGGATCAGATCGTCGGAGGTTTCAGTCGTGAGGCGATCTTGTCGGTGGAGGTGATCCACCGTCCGCCGGGCCAGCGCGCGGTAGAGGCCCAAGAGCCCCGGGTCAACGTCAACAATCGCCTCGAGGTGCCCCGCGATCGTCGACCGATCGCCGCGCGGGTAGGGACCGGTGAGCGAAGCCATCGGTCCCCGCGCGAGGGCCTGCTCCAGCGACGCCCGGGCCAACGGCACGAGCATCGCCACGCTCTGGGTGGGTTCGACCCCGGCCGCCTCCAGCAGGGCCGCGCCTTCGGCCAGCAGCGTGGTGGTGAAGTTGCCCGCCACCACCGCCGCCGCGTGGTAGAGGCGCCGGTCGCCGGGGACCTCCACCGCCTCGAAGCCCAGGTCGGCGGCCAGCTTCCGCGCCACGGCGATCGCTTCGGGGTCGCCCGCCACCGCGGCCGGGACGCCGGCGAGGGGAGGGGTCGCCACCTCCGGACCAGGGAAGCTCTGGAGGGGGTGCAGTGACCCCGCGGGGCGGTGGGGCCGCAGCACGTCGACGTCCAGCACACCCGAGGCATGGAGCACGACCGGTCCGGGTGGCAGGGCCCGAGCCACCTCCGCCACGGCATCGTCCGCAACGGTGATCCAGGCCACGTCGGCGATCGGGAAGGACTGGCCTCGGCGCCAGGTCTGCACGCGGTGCCCGGCCGCCTCCAGCGCCGGCACCAGTGTCCTCCCCAGTCGCCCGAGTCCCAACAGAGCGATGTCCATGGCCTACCCTCTGGGCTGACAACCCGTTGGAGGTGTCGTGAGCGAGCAGGTCTTGCTGTACGCGGTCCAGGACCGCGTGGCCACCGTGACCTTGAATCGGCCCGAGCGCCGGAACGCACTCGGTGCCGATCTGATCGAGGCCCTGATGGCGGCCGTGGATCGTGCGGCCGCCGATCCGGACGTGCGCGCCGTCATCCTGACCGGCAGTGGCCAGAAGGCCTTCTGTGCCGGCGGAGATCTCGCCGGTGGGCTCCAGGGCGGGGACGGCGCCCTGGCGGCGCACGCCCAGCGGGGGCGCTTCTGCGAGCTCTTCGAGGCGCTCCGCGCCTGTCCGCGTCCGATCATCGCGGCCTGCAACGGGGACGCCCTGGGCGGTGGCTTCGGCCTGGCCCTCGCCTGCGACCTGGTGGTGGCGGACTCCAGGGCCAGGCTGGGCACTCCCGAGGTCCGCCTGGGCCTCTTCCCGATGATCATCGTCGCCGAGCTGACGCGAAACCTGCCCCGCAAGCTGCTGGCCGAGCTGATCTACACGGGACGCAAGCTGACGGCGGAGGAGGCCCACGCGTTGCACATCGTGAACCGCGTCGCCCCGGCCGGCACCGCCGTCGAAGTCGCCACCGAGCTCGCGCGGACCATCGCCGGGAACTCCCCGACCGCCATCGGGCTCGGCAAGGCGGCCTGGCGCCGCGCCGAGGAGCTACCCCTGGAGGCCGCGGAGGCCTGGCTGCTGTCTCGACTGGAGCTCCTGCTGATGACCGAGGACGCCGCGGAGGGCATCACCGCCTTCTTCGAACGACGTCCGCCCGAGTGGAAGGGGAGGTAGCTGTGAAGCTGGAGCGCGTGCTGGTCTGCGAGCGAGGACCGATGGCGGGCTACATCGTGCAGGCCCTGCGACGCATGGGCATCGAAGCGGTGGCCCCCTTCCGACACGACGAGGAGTGTGCGTCCTACCTGGTGGACGTGGCCTTCGGGGTCCCGATGCCCCAGAGCTCGGGCACCATCCAGGAGCAGATGGTGGCCCTGGCGATGGCCGACCGCTGCGCCGGCGTCCATCCCGGTGCAGGTCCCCTCGCCGAGGACGCCAGCTTCGCCAACGCCGTCGAGATGGTCGGCATGGTCTTCATCGGCCCGCGGCCGATGCTCATCCATGCCACCGCCGACCGCTGGACGACGCGGGAGGTCGCGGTCGGTTGCTCGATCCCCGTCGTCCAGGGGAGCCCGCCCATCGAGGACCCGTCCGAGGTCGAGAGGTGGTTCGAGGAGCTCGGCTCGCCGGTCTGGGTGAAGGACTCGCGAGGCTGGCGGGCGGTGCCCCTGGACTCGCCCGAAGCGGCGGCCCGCATGGTGGGCCTGCGCCTGGGCACGGGGGTCTCGAAGGTCTGGCTGGAGGCGCACATCCCCGACGTGCGCCACCTGGTCGTGTCGGTGGTGGGCGACGAGTCCGGCCAGACCCTGTCGCTCGGGGAGCGGGAGCGCATCGTGCGCAGCGGCGACACCATGAACATGGACATGGCCCCGGCGCCGGTGAGCGACGACCTGCGCATCGCAGCCGGCACGGCGGCGGTGACCCTGGCCTCGACCATGGGCTACGTGGGCATCGCCAGCGTGGGCTTCCTGGCCGACACCGCCGGGGGACTGCGCTGCCTCGGGCTGCGGCCGCGGCTGCAGGTCGGCGACCTCCTGGCCGACACCCTCCACGGGATCAACTCCGTCGAGATGCAGGTGCGCCTGGCCCTGGGCGAGGCCCTGGGCTGGTCGGCGGAGCACCTCGACGCCACGGGTGTCGCCCTGGGCCTGAGGATCCGGGCCCGAGCACCGGGGCTGGTGACACGCTGGGAGCCCCCAGCCGGGGTGGTGATGGAGAGCAGCATGGCGGTCGGCATGCCGGCCGAAGGACTCCTGGGGGTGATGGTCGTCGAGGCCCAGACCCGGCAGGCGGCCGTGGTCCGTGCCATCGCGGCCCTCAAGGAGATGAAGGTCGAGGGCGTGGAGACCGACATCCCGGCCCACCTGGAGACCCTCGCCGACGTCGCGCTGTGGCAGGGGACACCGGTCCGGAGCCCGTGAGGGGAGGTGGCCCGACCGGGATCGGGCGGCTGGCCGGCCCTCCGGAGACGGCATACCCGGCACCGCCTCCAACCGAGGAGCCGGCATGTCCCAGGGCTTCAAGCGCGCTTCGCGGGTGGCCGAGCTGGTCCACGTCGAGCTGAGCCGCCTGCTGCGGGAGGAGGTCCGGGACCCCCGCGTGATCGCCACGTCGGTCACCGACGTGAAGCTCTCGGACGACCTGCGCCACGCCAAGGTCTACGTCCTGCCGCTGGGCAACCAGGAGGCTGCCCCCGAGCTGCTGGAGGCCCTGGACCGGACCCGTGGCTTCCTGCGGTCCCGCCTCGCCCAGAGGCTGCAGCTCCGCTACACCCCCGAGCTCCGCTTCTACCGGGACGAGCACTTCGTCGAGGCGATGCGCATGACCGAGCTGCTGGGCCGATTCGCCGAGGAGGAGGGCGAGGAGTGAGACCCTGTTTCCTGGTCGTCGACAAGGCCCCGGGCCTGACCTCCCACGACGTGGTCGCGATGGTGCGCGCCGTCACGGGGCTCAAGAAGGTGGGCCACACCGGGACCCTGGACCCCTTCGCCAGTGGCGTGCTCGTGCTCGCCCTCGGTGGAGCGACCCGCTTCATCCAGTACCTGGACGAGCGCCTCAAGGTCTACGACGCCACCATCGCTCTCGGCGCCGCGACCACCACCGGGGATCCCGAGGGCGAGGTGAGCCGCGAGGGCCCGCCTGCGGACTTCGGCCGGCTCGACGAGGTCCTCGCCGGCTTCGTCGGCCCCCAGATGCAGGTCCCGCCGGCCTACTCGGCGGTGAAGGTCAAGGGCAAGCCGCTCTACCGCTATGCCCGGCAGGGCAAGGAAGTGAAGGTCGACGCGCGGCCGGTGGAGATCTTCGGTCTGGAGGCCATCGAGCACGGGGAGGACTGGCTTCGGGTCCACCTCCGCTGCAGTCGGGGGACCTACGCGCGGGTCCTGGCCGACGACATCGCCACGGCCCTCGGCACGGCGGGGCACCTCCGGGCCCTGCGGCGACTCCAGTCGGGACCGTTCACGCTGCCCGGAGCCCTGAGCCTGAAGGAGCTCGGGGTCATCGCGGCCGGCACCGAGGACTGGCGGCGGGCCCTGCGCCCCGCCCGGGGTGCCGACCGCGTCCCGTGGCGTCCACGGTCGGACGTGGCCGCCGACCTCGCGCCGCGCAGCGTGTCCCTGGTGGAGGCCCTGAGCCACCTCCCGACCGTGAGCGTCGGGCGGGGGCTTCGGGACGCCATCGTGCGCGGCGGGGCGCCTGCTCGACCCCCCGCCGACCTCGAAGAGGGGGGGCGCTACCTCGTGGTGCACGGCGAGGAGGTGGTGGCCCTCGTCGAGCGTCGAGGGGCTGCGGGCCGGGCGCTGCTCACCGTCCGGGGCGGTTGACTCCCGGCCGGCCACCGGCTACTTGCCGCCTCCAACCGACGGCGTCGTCGGTCCTGGCCCCGTGGGTGCGCCCCCCGCCAGGCACTGAGACGCTCGTGACACCCTGAGGAATCCCATGGCGCTCCGTCCCGCAGAGAAGTCCGACATCATCGCCAAGTACGCCACCCACGAGGGAGACACCGGCTCTCCCGAGGTCCAGGTGGCGCTGCTCACGACCCGCATTTCTCAGCTCACCGAGCACTTCAACACCCACAAGAAGGACCACCACTCCCGTCGTGGTCTGCTCAAGCTGGTCGGCCAGCGTCGTCGGCTCTTGCGCTACGTGAAGAACGAGGACGAGGACCGCTACAAGGCCCTCATCAAGTCCCTGGGACTCCGTCGCTAGGAATCGTCTTCGGGCCGGGAACTCCCGGCCCGATGTCCTCCGGGACAGCCGCTCTTTACAGTTCCAACTCCTACCGGGCCCAGCACCCGGCTACCCGACGTCTTCCGTCAATCTCCGCGGACTGAGCCATCTGGCTCACTCCGAGAAGGTCTACGGGAATCGGCGTGGATGCCGATCTCTCAGGTGCGTCCTCCCTGGTGGATCCCAACCCCCGCGCGTGCCCGGCCACGAGGACGGTCAGTCTCCGGTATGCGCACCGTCAAAGAGAAACACACCATGCACGGTGTCACCGATCGCTCTGTCTCCGTCGAAGTCGGCGGAACCACCCTCACCTTCTCCACCGGCCGCTACGCCAAGCAGGCCAGCGGCGCCGTCGTCGTCGAGGCCGGTCACTCCCAGATCCTCTGCACCGCCGTCTGCGGCCACGACACCCGCTTCGACTTCATGCCGCTCACGGTCGACTACCAGGACCGCGACGGCTCCCGGGGCAAGATCCCCGGCGGCTTCCTCAAGCGCGAGGGCCGCGGCAACGAGCGCACCACCCTCATCTCCCGCCTGATCGACCGCCCCGTGCGGCCGCTCTTCCCCAAGACCTTCCGCAAGGAGACGCAGGTCATCTGCACCGTGCTCTCCTACGACGCGGACAACGAGACCGACGTGCTCTCGCTGTGCGGTGCCTCCGCGGCCCTGCACATCTCCGACGCGCCGGTGGCCGAGGCCGTCGCAGGCGTCCGGGTCTGCCAGGTCGACGGTGAGCTCAAGGTCAACCCGAGCTTCGAGGACCGCGGCAACGCGACCTTGAACGTCATCGTGGCCGGCACCAAGAGCGCCGTCATCATGGTCGAGGGTGGCGCCCAGGAGGTCTCCGAGGAGGTCATGCTGGAGGCCCTGGCCCTGGCGCACGACAACATCAAGAACATCATCGTCGCCCTGGACGAGCTCCAGGAGATGGCTGGCGTCGCCAAGCTGGAGGTCACTCCGGCGCCCGAGATCCCCGCCTCCGTCATGGCGCAGGTCGAGGCTGTCAAGGACCAGATCGTGGCCGCCCTGGCCACCCCCGGCAAGCACGAGCGCAAGGCGGTCCTCAAGGAGCTCCGCAACACGCTGGTCGCCGCCGCGGTCGAGGGTCTCGAAGACGAGGCCGCCATCGAGGACCTCACCGACCGGGTCAAGGAGGCCTACGGCAGGTTTCAGACCAAGCTCATCCGGTCCAAGGTCGTGGCCGAGGGTGTGCGCCTCGACGGTCGCGCTCCCGACGAGATCCGGGGTATCTGGTGCGAGGTCGGCACCGCGCCGCGCGCCCACGGCTCCGCCTTCTTCACCCGGGGTGAGACCCAGTCCTTCGTCTCGGCCGCCCTCGGCGTGCAGCGGGACAACCAGCGCATCGACTGGGCCGGCGCCCACGACGCGTTCCGCAACTGGATGCTGACCTACGTGTTCCCGCCCTTCTGCACCGGCGAGGCCCGTCCCCTCCGTGCGCCGAAGCGGCGTGAGGTCGGCCACGGCGCCCTGGCCTGGCGGGCCCTGAAGCCCGTGCTGCCCAGCTTCGAGGACTTCCCCTATGTCCTGCGCTGCAGCGCCGACATCCTGGAGTCCAACGGCTCCAGCTCCATGGCCACCGTCTGCGGCGCCACCCTGTCGCTGATGGACGCCGGCGTGCCGATCAGTGCCCCCGTGGCCGGCATCGCGATGGGTCTCATCGTCGAGGACGACGGCTTAGCCGTGCTGTCCGACATACAGGGCGACGAGGACCACCACCGCGACATGGACTTCAAGGTCACCGGCACCCGCGAGGGCATCACCGCCTTCCAGATGGACGTCAAGGTCGCCGGCGTGAGCACCGAGGTCATGACCAAGGCGCTCAGCCAGGCCCGCCAAGGCCGTATCCACATCCTGGACGAGATGGCCAAGTCCATCGAGGCCCCTCGCGACGACCTCTCCGACTACGCCCCCCGGATCACCTCGATCCAGATCAAGCCCGACAAGATCCGCGACATCATCGGCCCCGGTGGCAAGGTCATCCGCGGCATCCAGGAGAAGACCGGCACCGACGTCAACGTCGATGACACCGGCAAGGTCACCATCGCGGCGGTCGACGCCGAGGGTGCGGCCAAGGCCCGGGCGATGATCGAGGAGATCACCCAGGAGGCCGAGGTCGGCAAGCTCTACGTCGGCGTGGTGAAGCGGATCGTGGACTTCGGCGCCTTCGTGGAGATCTTCCCCGGCACCGACGGCCTCATCCACATCAGCCACATCTCCAAGGAGCGGGTCAACAAGGTCACCGACGTGCTCAGCGAGGGCGACGAGGTCCTGGTTCGCGTCATCGACGTCGACCGCTCCGGCAAGGTCCGCCTGTCCCGCAAGGAGGCCCTGGACGCCTCCCTCGACTTCTAGCCGAAGCCGAGAGGTCCGGGTCGTGCTCACCGTGCACTTCCAGGTCCTGTCCCACGGGCAGGACCTGCCGCTCCCCGCCTACGAGAGCGAGGGAGCGGCGGGCATGGACCTGCGCGCGGCCCTGGACGAGTCCATGACCCTGGGACCCGGGCAGCGTGCCCTGGTCCCCACGGGCCTGCGCATCGCGATTCCGGCCGGCCACGAGGGCCAGGTGCGCGCCCGCAGCGGCCTGGCCTTGCGCCAGGGCCTCGCCGTGCTCAACGCCCCCGGCACCATCGACGCCGACTACCGCGGTGAGCTGCGGGTCATCCTCGCCAACCTCGGCCAGGACCCGGTGACCCTGCACCGCGGCGACCGCATCGCCCAGCTCGTCATCGCGCCGGTGGTCCAGGCGAGGGTGGTCGCGGTGGAGGACCTGGACTCGACCGAGCGGGGGCAGGGGGGCTTCGGCTCCACCGGCCTCTGAGGTCTGGCGAAGCACCTACGCGCTGCGGGGCGTCGGGTGGGGAGGGTCTCGACGCGTGGACCCGACCCCAATTGCGTCCCACGCTGTCCTCTCCCGGGCCCGAGCGCGTGCCCTTGGCCGCTGGTTCTGCTGTCGGCCAGCGTGGCCGCCGTCGAGGTGACGAGGTCATCGCGCCCCAGCTACCCGGTCCCCGTCCAGGTGTCCTCGGGACTCCTTGCCTGGCACACCGGGTCGCCTCACTTCGCCGACCCGGCACACCGAGTCCCTCGACTTCGCCGCCTTGCGCGGTGGACCTGGGACCGGCCGCGGCCAGGTAGCGGGAATCCCGTCGGTGCGTGTGGCTCAGAGGTCCACCTGGGGCCGAGGAAGGCACTCGGCGCAACGGGACGGGGGGCCATCAAGAGCGAGGAGCCGAGTCGTCGCTGCTCGCGGGAGGGCGCCCCCCGGTCCGCGCACTGCACCCGGCACCGCGCCAACGCCATCTGCGCGCGCTGGGCGTGCCACAGATCGGGTTCGCACCGCGCCAACGCCATCTG
>CAZCVP010000155.1:0-10486 GCA_964501915.1 uncultured Enterobacterales bacterium | reverse complement strand
CGCGCGCTGGGCGTGCCACAGATCGGGTTGGCACCGCGCCAACGCCATCTGCGCGCGCTGGGCGTGCCACAGATCGGGTTGGCACCGCGCCAACGCCATCTGCGCGACCCGCCTCACCACCCTCCCGTCTCCTCCACTCGGCGCTGGCCCTCCAAGAGGGGACCCCGAACCACGCAGGCGAACCTCACCACCCGACCTGTCGAACGCACCGAGGCCCTCTCCCCCCCAACGACCCAGGGTCCCCGGTCGACGCTGTCTCCCCGCCCACCGCTCGACCCGGGTTGGTGACAGTCTCCCCGCAGACGTCATCGGTCCGCGGTCGACGCCGTCTTCCCACCCCCCGCTCACCCGGGCTCTCCCCTCAGACGTCAGAGATACCCGTTCTCCATCAGCCAGGGGCAGTCGGCGTAGCAGATGTCGGCATACTGGAGCAGGGAGATCATGACGTCAGGGATGCAGGTGAAGCCCGACGGACAGTCACCGCCCTGGCCGCACTCGTTGTAGCAGTTGCCCTCGGTCATGTCGTCATAGGGCAGGCAGTACTGCTTGTTGCCCGGGCCACCCTGGCAGGAGTTCACGTTGTTGACGTTGCAGCTCCCGCAGATGTCGACGGGGTTGCACTCCCCGGTGACCTCGTCACAGTTGCTGCCCGCCGGGCAGTCCAGCTCGGTGCTGCGGCAGCCGTAGGCCTCGCAGGTGCGGGTGTCGGTCTGGCAGGTCTCGCCGGCCTTGCAGTCGTCGTCGGCCAGGCAGCCGTCGATGCAGGCGAAGGTCTCGGGGTTGCAGTACTGGCCGATGTCGCACTCGGCCGAGGCCATGCAGTCCACGTCCAGGCAGACGTCGGCGATGCAGGCCTGACCCTCGGCGCACTCGCCGTGGTCGATGCACTCGGGCACCTCGGTGGTGCCGGCGGAGCAGGCGAGCAGGAACAAGACCACGGAGGTGCTGGGCATGGCTACTCTCCCGCGGCCGTGTCGGTGGTGGTGTCGTCGGTCGGGTTGCACCAGTCCTCGGTGCCCCCGAAGCCGCTGTCGTAGCGGATGGCGATCTGGGAGTTGGCCGGCGGGACCTGGGTGATGTCGAAGACGACCGCTGGCCGGAGGTTGCCGCCCGTGCCGGAGTCCGTGGGGCCGCCACCGGTGTCCAGGGTCGACACCCCTTCGCCCTCCAGCTCCTGGTAGGTCCAGACCCCGGCGTCGCAGGGGATCTCCTCGTCGTCGACGGTGACCATCAGCGTGGAGGGATCGGGGGTCGCCGAGAGGAAGAAGGTGTTGAGCAGCCGCGAGCTGTTGAGCGAGAGCTCGGTGACGATGCTCTCGAAGTCCGAGTCGCAGATGTTGCCCGTGATGCCGCTGCTCTGGTCGGCCACGTCGAGGTAGCGGGTGCCGCGGGAGCCGTAGGTGCGCTGCTCCTGGGTGCAGACCGACATGTCGGTCATGACCAGGGCCGAGGAGTTGTAGATGTCGCGCTCCCGCTGTCCCTTGATCTCGCGGAAGGCGTTGGTGTAGTCGTTGACACCGCGCGGAGAGAGGTCCTGCTCGTCGGAGACGAAGATCAGGGAGAGTCCGGCCTCCTCCCGCAAGAAGCCCTGGTTGTGGTTGTTGATCAGCGGCGCCGTCAGGGCGAGGTAGGCCGCCTCGAGACCCATCTCGGCCCCGCTGCCGCAGATGCCGACGTTGACGACCTCCGTGAAGAGGGCGTCGGCCCCGTCGGTCTCCGGGGTGAGGATGACCTGGTCGACGAGCTCCCCGGCCCCCGGCAGGTTGTTGATGACCTGCTGTGGACAGCCGGCGTCGGGGTTGGCGAACGCGGTCGTGACACCCGTGGTCACGACACCGATCTGGTAGTCGACAGCGGCGGCCTCGAAGAAGCTGATGAACTGGGCGAAGTTCTGGGAGAGCTTCTCCTGGTAGGGCTGCATCGAGCACGAGTTGTCGACGACGAGCAGGATGTCCACCTCGGCGGATGGATCCTGGTAGAAGACGTCCGTGGCGTCGTGTCGCACGATCTCGTAGTCGACACAAGACGGCCCGAGGAGCGCCAGGAGCAAGGAAACGGGGCCCATCTCTCCTCCTAGGGGATCTGTATTGGCCGACAGTCGGGGGGTTGTCAAGCTGCGCTTTCCCTTTGTTCACACCTGAGCGCGGCCCCGCGGACATCGGCGACGGGGTAGTGGAGGACCATGTCCGACGGCCGCGAGCGGGTGGTGGTGGAACCGATCCTGCGGAGACGTCACCCGACGGCCCGCCGCGTGGACCGTCTCCTGACGCGGGTACTGGCCCTCGCCGGTCAGGTCCTGGCCCGGCCCTCGGAGAGCCTGCTGATGGGCGTGACCGGGCGGTCTCGCGGTGGACCGCCCGCCTCCTCGCTCTGGGAAGGAGGCAAGGCCCTGGAGCTCGGACGACGGGCGCTGGACCATGGCCAGTACGGCGAGGCGCTGGTGCAGTTCGCCCGCGCCGCTGACATGGCCCCCCGGGATCCCTGGCCCTGGCACGGCCGCGGCGACGTCCTGCAGCTCTCGGGCGACTTCGCCGGGGCCCTCGACGCCTATGATCAGGCCCTGCAGCGCCTGCCGGAGCTGCCGGTGTCGCTGCTCGGACGCGGCAACGCCCTCGAAGGGCTGGAGCGGCTCGACGAGGCCCAGGCGGCCTGGCGGCGTGCCCTGGAACTGGACCCGGAGCTGACCTGGGCCGCGCAGGGCCTGGCCCGCCACGAGAACGGGGAAGCGTAGCGCCCGGAAGGGGTCGGTGGTTACCAGGGGCGCCGCTGCCAGACCGCGAAGAGGCGACGATGTTCGAGACGCTGACCCAAGGCTTCCGCAACGCCCGGCTCAAGCTCCAGGGCCGGACGGTGCTGTCCGAGGACAACATCTCCGAGGCCCTGCGGGACGTCCGGGTCTCGTTGCTGGAAGCCGACGTCGACCTGGCCGTCCTGAAGACCTTCCTCTCCCGGGTGCGGGAGCGGTCCGTCGGCGAGGTGGTCAAGGTCAAGGCCCCCAAGACCCTCCCCGGCATGCCGCCAGGCTTCGAGGTCACCGCGGGCGACCACTTCGTGAAGATCTGCCACGACGAGCTGGTCGCCCTGATGGGGCCGGTCGACGAGACCTTCGATCCGCGCGGCCACCCCGCCGTGATCATGATGTGCGGCCTGCAGGGCTCGGGCAAGACCACCACCGCCGGCAAGCTGGCCCGCAAGCTGATGAAGGAGGGCCGCAAGCCGCTGCTGGTGGCCGCCGACATCTACCGGCCTGCGGCGATCGACCAGCTCATGACCCTCGGCCGCAAGCTCGGCGTGCCGGTGTTCTCGATCAAGGGCATGAAGCCCGTCGACCTGTGCAACCTGGCCGTGTCCCAGGCCCGCAACGTCGGCCGCGACGTGGTGATCTTCGACACCGCCGGCCGCCTGGCCATCGACAACGCCCTGATGGACGAGCTGGTCCAGATCCGCAAGCGGACCACACCCGACGAGATCCTCTTCGTCTGTGACGCGATGATCGGCCAGGACGCCGTGCGCACCGCGGCGGAGTTCGACCGCCTGCTCGACTTCACCGGCTTCGTGCTCACCAAGCTCGACGGCGACGCCCGCGGCGGCGCCGCCCTGTCGATCAAGGAGGTCACCGGCAAGCCGATCCGCTTCCTGGGCATCGGCGAGGGCCTCGACAAGCTGGAGGAATTCCGCCCCGACGGGCTGGCCTCCCGCATCCTCGGCATGGGCGACGTGGTCGGCCTGGTGAAGGACTTCGAGGAGCACGTCACCGCCGAGGAGGCCGAGGCCGACGCCCGCAAGATGCTGTCGGGCCAGTTCACCTTCGACGACTTCCTCAAGCAACTCGAGATGATCCAGAAGATGGGGTCGCTCAAGGACCTGATTGGCAAGCTGCCGTTCTTCGGCGACATGCAGATCCCCGACGACGCCCTCGACGACGGCGAACTCACCCGGGTCAAGGCGATGATCCAGTCGATGACGAACCAGGAGCGTCGCGAGCCGGACCTGCTGTCCAGCCTGGGGCGGGTCCGTCGCATCGCTCGCGGCAGCGGCCACAGCGAGCAGGACGTGCGCGATGTCTATGAGCGCTTCGGCATGGCCCGGGACATGATGAAGAACCTCGGCGGGGCCGGCGGCCTGCTGGGCGCCCTCGGTGGCGGCGGCGGCATGCCGGGCATGCCCGGCATGGGCGGAGGCAAGCCCAAGAAGGTCAAGCCCCAGGTCTCGGCCGAGGAGAAGCTGTCCCGCAAGCGCAAGGCCCGGGACGCCCGGCGAGCGAGGAAGAAGAACCGACGACGCTGAGCCCGAGCGGCCTTCAGGTCGGTCGCTCTGCGGCCGATGGATCAGGTGGACCTCCATCGGACGGGGCTCACCGTGCGCATCGACAGGGACAGCATCACCCGACTCCTCCGTGAGGCCCGAGATGCAGGGGCCACCGACGTCCACCTGAAGGTCCCGGGACGACCCTGTCTGCGCGTCGGGCGCGACCTCGTGCCCACAGCCCACCCCAAGCTGCTGCCCGACGACACCCACCGGGCCGCGGGTGTGCTGATGAGCCTGGCCGGCGTCGAGATCCCGCTGGCCCGCTCCCGCGAGGCGGAGTTCGCCTTCGGCATCGGCGGCGTGGGACGCTTCCGGGTCCACATCTTCCGGCAGCGCGGCAGCATCGGCATCCTGATCCACCGGATGGCCGGCACGGTGCCCCACCTGGACGACCTGGGGGCCCCGTCGACGTGGCTCGACCTCGTCGCGGGTCCGGGGCTGGTGCTCTGCTCCGGGGCCCTCCGGCGTGACCTGCTCGCCGCCATGGTCCACGGCTACAACCACTCCCGGCGTGGCCACGTGGTCGTCATCGAGGAGATGATGGAGTTCCTCCACAGCGACGAGACCGCGTCGATCAGCCAGCGTGAGGTGGGCATCGACACGGACGACTGGCTGAGCGGGCTCCGCAGCGCCGTGCGCCAGGACCCGGACCTGGTGGTCCTGGGAGACCTGCCCGACGTGGAGGTGGCCGAGCTGGCCCTGCGGGCCGCGGAGAGCGGACAGACGATCCTGGCCGGCGTGCCGGCCCCGGACCCGAGCCGGGCCGTGCCCTGGTTCTGCTCGCTGTTCGGACGCCACCGGGAGGGCGAGCTCTCGTCGCGGCTGGCGGAGGTGCTGCTCGGCGCCGTCGCCCTGACCCGGCAAGGGCCGCTGGTGCTGGAGCTGGACGAGGCCGTGCGAGGCGCGATCCGCCTGGGTTCGCCGCTGCCGCGCCCCGTGGCCTGCTGATCAGGGCGACTGGGACATCAGGAGGACCTCCTCCAGCACGGTGAGGGTGCCGCCAGGCACGAGGAAGGGCGGCTCGCCCTCGATCCAGCCCACCCGTCCTCCCTCGACGGCCTGGCCGAGCTTCACCACCACGGTGCGGTCATCGGCCCGGCCCCGCAGCTCGTCGGTCGTCGGCACGCCGGCGGGCACCTCGGCCGCCCGGTCCACCGGGCACTGGGTGAGCAGGTCCATGGCCTGGGCCTCTGCGCCGGGCGCCGGTGCCCCGTCGCGCGTCCAGCCCTCCGGTCCGTGCTCCAGCAACACCCCGGCCTCGCCGACCCTCAGCTCCAGGCTCACGGAAGCCGTCAGGGGCAGCGGCACCAGGCGTCCCTCCAGCAACAGCCCGGGTGGGGGGAGCAGCTCGGCGACCTCGGCGACGGTGCCCACGAGCCCGTCCGGGGTGCCGACCAGCACCCCGCCACCGCGCTCGCCGCCGATGGCCAGCGTCGCCGCGCCACCGGGCTCGTCCAGGATCACCCGGGCGTTGGCAGGATCGAGGCCCGCTGCGGCCAGGTCTCCCCCCAGGAGCTCGTCGTGGAAGGTCTCGATCCGCAGGTCGGAGAAGGTGCCGAGCAGGCCCTCGATCCGCGGCGTGGACGCCCGCCGACCGTCACCGGCCAACACCCAGTGATCACCCCGGCGCTGGACCCCCCAGCTCCGCTCGCCCTCCTCGAAGCGCAGGCCCGTCACGGCGGAGATGGCGAAGCTGTGGACGCGGCGATCGCGCAGCAGCTCGAAGGGTCGGCCCAGGGTCGTCATCGGCTGACCGTCCGCGAGCCGGACACCGCCCCCGTCCACCTGCACGTAGGTGTGGTACCCCACCGGCGCGTCGCCGCCGACCCGCAACAGGTGCTCCCCTCCGTCCACGCGGGTCAGGGTGAGCACGGCCTCCGGATCGGCGAGGCCGTAGTCGGCCGGTTCGACGCCTTCGAGCGCCGGACCGACCCGCAGCCGATCCAGCAGCCCGACCAGGTCGTCCAGGTCGCGATCGCTGCCGCGGGCTCGCAGGGGCTCGATCAGGAGCCATCCCGCCGCCGTCCGCTCGGCCGTCAGCACGCCCTCGGCCGTGCGGAGGTGGAGCAGCGCCACCTGGTCCGGACTCACGGCGACGAGGTCCTCGGTCTCGGCGGCATCTGGATCCGGGGGTTCAACCCACAGAACCACGGCGACCAGGGCCGCCAGGACCAGGGCGAGGAGGGTCAGAAGGCGCTTCTGGGAGGGGTGCATCGCAGGATCCCGACTGGAGTGACCCTGTTTTGTCCGAAGCCGACTTGGATGCAACCCCACGAGTGCTTATCAGAGAGCCTTCCCCAGGAGTTTGCATGTCGGAGCGCGACACCGCCGAGACCGAGGCCACCCCCACCGACGAGGTCGAGGTGGAGAGCGGCGCCGAGGCCGAGACCCCCGACACCGAAGGGGAGCCCGTCCTCAGCGAAGTGGAGCAGTACATCACCGCGCTGGAGGGCGAGCTGCGCGACGTGACGGCCAAGCTGCGCACGGTCTCGGCGGCCTACGTGAAGCTGCAAGAGGAGTTCGGCGGCTTCCGGGAGCGCCAGGCCCGCCTGAACGAGTCCAAGCGGGAGCTCCTCAAGGGCGACACCGTCACGCGGCTCTTCGAGCCCCTGGAGAACCTCCGCCGGAGCATCGACGCGCTGCTCAAGGGCGGGCTGGAGCCCGAGGCCGCGGGCGGGCTGGAGATGGTCTACCGGGACTTCCTCGCCGGGTTCAACGACCTCGGTCTCCAGGAGATCAACCCCGAGGGGCTGCCCTTCGACCCCGATCTGCACGAGGCCCTCTCCACGTTGCCCGTGACCGATGCCGGACTCGACGGCGTGGTCGTGCAGGTCTTCAACACCGGCTACCGGGTCGGAAGCCGCCTCATTCGGCCGGCCCGGGTCATCATCGGCCAACACCACGACGAGGCGGCGGGCGAGGCATGACGAGGTGACCGAGCACCCCCCCTCCGCGATCTGGCTGGAGGTCACTGCCCAGGGCGCGATCCGTCGTGCCTCCGACGACGCGCGGGGACTGCTACAGGCCTTCAACCCCCCCATCGAGACCCTGGCACCGGCCGTCGAGAGACGGGTGGACCTCGCCGGTGCCCTGGATCGCAAGGCCGGGCAGCTCCGCCTCGACCTGGGCCGCGGGACCGAGCGGGTCGCCTTCCACGCGACCGTGTCCCCGGGCCGTGGCGGCCTCGTCCACCTCGCCCTGAGCCCCCCGGAAGGCGACGAGGACGACCCCACCCGCCTGCTGGCGGCCTGGGCCGATCAGGGGCCGAACGGGGTGCTGATCGTCAGCGCCGACGGGTGCATGCTCCACGCCAACCCGGCCTTCTGCCGACTCGTGGGCTTCGAACCGGGAGAGCTGCAAGGGGTGGACTTCAGCGCCCTGAGGCCGTCCAGCGGGTCGGAGGACTGGGAGGGGCTGGAGCTCGGTCTCGCCGGAGGGGGGAGCTGGACGGGCGTGGTGAAGGTGCGCCACAGCTCCGGTCGCGCCATCCCGTTGCGCGCCTCGATCACCGCTGTCCGCGACCCCTTCGTGACCCACTACGTCGGCTTCTACCAGGACCACAGCGAAGACGCCGAGAGCGAGGCGCTGGCCCTGGCCGAGTCCCTGTCCAGCGCCAGCAGCCTGGTGGCGGCGGGCATCGCCCACGAGGTCAACAACCTCGCCAACGAGGTGCTGGCCTGGGCCGAGGAGGCCCTCAGCGGGGACCGGTCGGACGGCACAGCCCTGCGCTCCGCCCTGGAGCGCGAGCAGGCCTTGGGCCTGGCGCTCGGGCAGCTCGGGCTCCAGCTCCTGCGCCTGGCCGGCGAGCAGTCCGACAGCGGTCCGGCCGATCTCGCCGAGGTGGCACGCGACGTCGCCTGGACCCTGACCCGCCTCTCTCGGGGCGCCCGCCCGATCCGCCTGGAGGCCGTGGGGCCGGGACCCTACGCCGACGTCGAACCTTCGGCCCTGTGCTCGGTCGCCCAGCTCCTCGGCACGCGCGCCGTCGAGACCCTCGACGCCCGCCGGGCGATCACGATCGAGGTCTTCGAGACCGAGGCCGAGGTGGGGGGACTGCGGCTGAGGTACGCCGCCGACGCCACGGAGCGGGAGCGCCTTCGGCGCCTGCTGCCGGGCGGTCCGGTGCTCTCGGTGGCCGGCAACGCGCTCTTGCGACGGGCCCTGGAGGCGGGGCTGAGCCTCGAGCTGGTGGAGGACGGGGGCAACCAGGTGGAGCTGGTGGTCTCGGGGCCGCTGGTCTTCGCCCTGCCCGCCGAGGAGGAGACCTTCGACACCGCCGGAGGCAGCCGCTTCGACCGAGCCCTGGTGGTCGAGGACAACGACGATCTCCGGGAGCTGGTCGCACGGGCGCTGGAGACCCGCTTCGGCAGCATCCTCAGCGCCGAAGACGGCGAGGAGGGTCTGGCCCGCCTGGAGGCCGTGGGCGGACAGGTGGACCTGGTGGTCACCGACGTCGTGCTGCCGAGACTCGACGGCCCGGGCCTGGTGGCTGCCCTGCGCCAGCGCTGGGCCCACCCCCGGGTGGTGTTCATGTCCGGTGCGGCCGTGGGGGAGGAGGTCCGCGAGCAGATCCGGCCCGGCCTGGACGCCTTCCTCCAGAAGCCCTTCCGCCTGGGAGACCTGCTGGCCCAGGTGGACAGCCTGCTCTTCGGTGCCTCCTGAGCCCGAACCAGGTGGCCCGCCCCTGGCTCCACGTGGCCCTGCTGCACCCGGAGATCCCGGGCAACACGGGCAACATCGGACGCCTGACCCTCGGCCTGGGTGTCCGGCTCCACCTCGTGCACCCGCTGGGCTTCGACTGCTCGAACAAGGCAGCTCGCCGTGCGGGCATCGATCACTGGTCGCGGGTCGATCGGGTCGAACATCGGGACGCCGAGGCCTTCTGGAGCTGGGCCGCCGACCGGACCGTGCATCTCTTCGCCGCCGCGGGACGCAAGACCGTCGCCCAGGTGCCCTGGAGGGAGGGGGACGTGGCGCTGTTCGGCTGTGAGAGCGTGGGCCTGCCCCGCGAGCTGGTGGCCGCGCGGGCGACCTACCGCATGCCCACGCCGGGCCCGGTCCGTAGCCTCAACCTCTCCAACGCGGTAGCTGTGGCCGCCTACGGGGCCCTGGCCACCCTGCGGCCGGAGCTGTTTCGGGAGACACGCTGACCATGGATCGCTCCAAGAACGTCTATGTGCTGGTGATCGCCGGGGGTCGGGGGACCCGCTTCTGGCCGAGGTCCCGCAGGGCGATGCCCAAGCAGTGCATCTCGCTCGATGGGCAGGACACGCTGCTCCAGCGCACGATCCGACGCGTCGTGCCGGTGATCGACCCCGAGCGCGTCCTGGTGGTGACCGCCGCCGAGATGGCGGACGCCGTCGTGGAGCAGCTCCCGGAGCTGCCGCCGGGCAACGTGCTGGTGGAGCCGGAGGGTCGCAACACGGCCCCCTGCGTGGGCTGGGGCTCCGTAGAGATCGCCCGCCGCGCCCGCTCCCCCGACGCCGTGATGGTGGTCCTGCCGGCGGATCACCTGATCGAGGACGAGGAGGAGTTCCGCGACCTGCTGCTGGGCTGCGCCCAGGCCGCCCAGGCCACCAATTCACTGGTCACCATCGGCATCGAGCCCACCCGACCGGAGACGGGGTTCGGCTACCTGGAGGTCGGCGGCGAGCTCGGTCGCTGGGGGGATCGGTCCTTCCTCCGGGTCGATCGATTCGTCGAGAAGCCCGACCTGGCCACCGCCCGGACCTACCTCGCCAGCGGCGTCCACCTCTGGAACGCCGGCATGTTCGTGTTCAAGGTCGCCGCCATCCGCGATGCCTTCCGGGCACACCTGCCGGACAGCTGGGCGGTCCTGGAGAACCTGCGTCACAGTCCCGAGCGCCTCGACGAGCTCTTCCCGCAGCTCGAGCGCACGTCCCTGGACTACGGGATCATGGAGCGGGCGGGCAACGTGCTCACCGTGCGGGGGGACTTCGGCTGGTCCGACGTGGGGAGCTGGAACGCGCTGTCCGAGCACCTCCCGGACTCCCCCCTCGGTCACGCCCTCGTCGACGCCGCCGTGGGCATCGACGCCGGCGGCTGCGTCGTGCACGCGCCGGGCAAGGCCGTCGCGCTGGTGGGCGTCCACGGTCTCGCCGTGGTAGACACGCCCGACCCCCGGCTGATCTGCCCGCAGGACCCCGTCCACCGCCTC
>CAZCVP010000154.1:0-19751 GCA_964501915.1 uncultured Enterobacterales bacterium | reverse complement strand
CCGGGGGGGCGGCGCGAACCCCGGGGGCCGCGGCCGCCGCGCGTTCGGGCCCGTGGGGGGGGCCCCGCGCCCCACCACGTCCCGGTCGCTCGCCCACGGCCAGAACTCCCGCAACACCGGATGCAGCGTCTGGTACACGGTCCCCTCGGCGTAGCGCTCCCCGAGCCACACCGTGACCTGCTCGACCACGTCGCGGGTCAGCACCGTCGGCGGCAGCGGCCCCTCTGTGATCCCGGTCACCGCCCGCACGCCCTCGAAGAACCGCTTCATGCTGCCCTTGAGGTTCGCCTTCGTCGACGCCGCCAGCCGCCGTCGCCCGACCTTCCGGACCAGCCACTCGGCGGACAGCGCCTCCAGGTCCACGAACCGCGGCCGCGCCAGCACCTCGTCGTCCCGAGGCGGCTCCCACCACCCCTGACGGTCTAGCGCCCGCCGGATGTCCACCGCGACGATGGGCACCTCGGCCTCGTCGACCACCGTGTACGACCGCGCCTTGCGCACGACGCCGCTCTCGGTCTGGTGGAGCTCACGCCATCGAAGCTTCCAGCCACCGCGGTACGGCGCGTAGCTGATGCCCTTGATGCCCGCGATGCTGGCCATGGGTCCTCCGTGTCTCGGACGACCCTGAAGCTACGCGTTTGTGTCTCGGAGTGTGTCTCGAAGAAGTTCGCAACCGCGAAAACGGGCTTACAACCTACAACTACACATTGAACCGGTAGTTCACCACATCCCCATCCACCATCACGTACTCCTTCCCCTCCACCCGCAGCTTCCCCGCCCTCTTCAGCTCCGCCTCGCTCCCGTACTCCAGCAGCTCCTCCAGCCGGTAGATCTCCGCCCGGATGAACCCCCGCTCGATGTCGCTGTGGACCTTGCCCGCGGCCTTGCGGGCCACGGAGCCCCGGCGCACCGGCCACGCCCGGCACTCGTCGGGGCCGGCGGTCAGGAACGAGATCAGGTCCAGCAGCACGTAGGCCGCCTGGACGAAGCTGTCCCGGGCCGGCACGTCGAGGCCCAGGGTCTCCAGGAACTCGCCCTGGTCCTCGGGGTCCATGGTGGCGATCTCGGCCTCGAGCTGCCCGCAGATGCCCATCGACAGCCGGTTGCCCGCCTCCGCGGTCCGCTGGCGCAGCGCGGCGTGGGTGTCGTCCTCCCAGGCCTCCTCGTCGAGGTTGTGGAGCACGATCAGGGGCTTCTGGCTGAGGAGCTGCAGCCCGGACAGGGTGGCCTGCTCGTCGTCGGTGAGCGCCAGGGTGCGCAGCGGCTCGCCCTCCTCGAGGTGGGCGAGGCACTTCGCGGTGACCTGGGCGTCGATGGACCTGTCGTTGGACTTGCGGTAGCGCTCGTGGCGCTTCTCGATCACGCCGAGGTCCAGCAGCAGGAGCTCATCGTCGAAGCGGGAGACGTCGCGGTCCGGGTCCTGTTCCTCCAGCAGCATCGGGTTGTCGAAGACCCGGACCACGTGGACCAGCACGTCGGCGTTGCGCATGTGCTGGATGGTGTCTGGCGGGAAGGCGCCGCTGCCGGGGCGCATGCCGCCGGTGCCGCCGACGTCGAGGAAGGTGATCTCGGCGTAGATCCTCTTCTTGGGGGAGAAGATCTCCGCCAGGGCGTCCACCCGGGTGTCGGGGACCTTGATGTTGCCGTAGGTGACCCCGCGACCCGCGGCCGCGCCGGGCGCCAGGGCACCGAAGACGGTGGTCTTGCCGGAGCCGGGGTAGCCGCAGATGCCGACGAACATGGGGAGCCTCCCAGAGGGGGCCGCCTCCTAACCCCCGGGCTGCTCGGGTGGCTCACACTGCTGACCGGTCAGGTCGATCGAGTGGATCGGGCCGCGATCCGCCGTCCTGTTGGCCACGCGGAGCCGCTGGCGTGGCCGAGTCACGTCGAGGCGAGGCGGGGTCGGCAGGGCGGCGGAGGGCAAGCGAGATGCCATCGACCTGACCGGTCAGCAGTGTCAGATCGCCTCGGCCGCCCCCAGCCAGGCAAAGGTCATCACCGGGATCATCGTGTGGCTGCTGGCGCTGGTCGGGAACACGCTGGCGTCGAGCACCTGGAGGTTCTCGACCCCGTGGACCCGCAGGTCGAGGCCGACCACGCTGGTCGCCGGATCGGGGCCCATGCGGCAGGTGCCCTGGGGGTGGGGCGCCAGCAGCGGCAGGCTGTTGGCCCGGATCTCCACCCGCTGGAGCTGGTCGAGGTCGGCCTCGCTGCGCGCGGGGGTGGTGCCGGCGAAGGGCAGCAGCACCAGCTCGGCACCGGCCGCCAGGTAGACCCGGGCCGCCGTGCGCACCGCCTCGACGAGGGTCTTCGCCCAGGCCGGGTCGGGGGTGTAGGTGATCTTCGCCCGGCCGTTGTCCAGCCGAGTGACCTGGCCCCGGGGCCGGTCCGGCGCCAGGCACAGGCAGCCGACGGTGTCCTGGTAGCGGGTCATCAGCGCGTGGACCTGGGGACCGTGCATGCCCCAGGTGGCGGCGGTCATCGCCGGCGTCGCGAAGATGCTCTCCAGGCGGAAGCCGCCCAGGCCGCCTGTGGCGGTGATCGTCTCGCCGTCGTCGACGAAGGTCGCCTGGGGCACGCCGCGGAAGCCCCGCACGAGGTCGGGCATCACCGCCGCCACCGGAGTCTGGGGCTGCAGGCTGAGGTTGTGGCCCACCTGGGTGCCGCCGAGCCCGCTCGCCAGCAGGATCACCGGCGAGTAGATGGTGCCCGCGGCCAGCACGAAGCGCTCGGCCTCGACCCGGAAGGGCGCGAGGGGAGCCTGGTCCTGCTGCCGCACCAGGTGGCCGACCGCTGCGGTCACCCGACCCCCGGAGACCTCGAAGCGCTCGACGCGGGCGTCGGCCTGGACCGTGACCCGGCCGGTCGCGATGGCGTCGGGGATCCAGGTGTGGGCGATCGAGCGCTTGGCGTCGAAGGAACAGCCGATCATGCAGGCGCCGGCGCCGACGCAGTTGACCCGGTTGTGGCGGAAGACCCCCGTGGACAGGCCCAGCTTGCGGGCGCCCTCCAGCATCAGGGCGTTGTTGCGGTTGAGCGAGGCCTCCAGGATCGGGTTGGCCCCCAGGGACCGGGCACAGGCCTCGCCGACCTCGAGCACGCGCTCGGGGCTGTAGCGATCGACGCCGAAGTCCCGCTGCCAGTGCTCGACCACCTCGCGGTGCATCGGCACCACGTCGGCCATGTTCACCATCGTGGACCCGCCCACGACGCGGCCCTGGACCACGGTGATGCCGCCGTCGGCGGTGAGCTGGTTGCCCCCGTCCCGGTAGAGCAGGGGGTACATCTGCTCCTCGCGCTGGTTCAGGTCCGCGGCCGTGACCGAAGGGCCCTCCTCGAGCACCAGGACCTCGCGGCCCAGCTCGGCGAGCACACCGGTCGCCACGCCCCCACCGGCGCCGGAGCCGACCACGCAGACGTCGGTGCGGACCTCGAAGCCCTCCGGGAACTCGCTGGCGCGACGGATCATCCGGGCAACATCGGGCCGTCGTAGCCGATGGCCGGCCAGACCTGGGGTCGGGCGTAGTGGGTGAAGAGCGCGGTCTTGGAGACCGCCACCGCGATCTGGCGCTTGGGGGTCAGGCCCGAGGCGGTCCAGTCGGCCAGCACCTGCTGGCGGGCCTGCACGGAGAGCCGCGAGAACCGGGAGAAGCGCAGGCCGCTGGGCCAGTGCTCCAGGACCTTGAGCGCCAGGCGGAGCTGCTCGGCCATGATCGGGTCGGTGTCGGCCAGGAAGCCGTCCACGGCGTCCGCGGCCCAGGCGGCGTCTTCGGCGGTGGGCAGCAGCGCCTCGAAGGCAGCGCGCAGGGTCTGCCGCGGCCCCGAGCCGAGGTAGGGGCTGGCCTCGTCGGCCAGGGGCCGGTGACCCAGGAGGTGGGCGCTGACGTAGGCCGCCCCGAGCAGCAGCCCGCCACCCATGAGCTGGCGTCGGGTCAGCGGGAGGCCGATGACAGCTCCAGGGCGAGGCTCAGCTCGACACGGCAGGGATCGGCGTCCAGCACCGGGCAGCGCCCTTCGTCGCCGAGGGTGTTGGCGAGGTCGACGGTGGCCGTGCCGGTGCCAGCCTCTCCGCTGGCGTCGGCCACCATGCGCCCGGAGACGGTCATGTCCGCGGTGCAGTCGCCGTAGAGCGCCTCGTTGAGCAGCACGGCCTCCATCAGCGACTCCGCGAAGGCGATGGCCCCGTCGCCTCCGTCCACGGCCGTGACCTCCATGCCGACGAAGGGCTCGCGGAAGCTGACCTCGTAGGTCAGGGGCAGCTCCTCGAGGGCCGGCACGTAGATCAGGTCCTCGAAGGGGTGCGGCGTCTCCGGGCCCTCGGGCATGAACAGGGCCTCCATGGCCCCGTCCAGGCAGTCGTCCTTGGCCTGGACCGTGTAGAACTGGTAGTCGCCGGCTACGAAGACGCCCTGGCCTCCCGAGTCCAGCGGGGGGTCGGTGCAGGCGGCGAAGAGCAGCACCAGGGTCATGGGGGCATCCTATTCCAGGAGCGGCTGCCCCTCAGTACCCTCCGGAGATGTAGCCCTCGAGCTGCTTGATCTCGTCGGCCTTGAGCTCGACGAGCAGCTTGACGATGTCGCCCATCGAGATGACGCCCACCAGCGCACCGTCCTCGACGATGGGCAGGTGACGGAACCGACCCTCGGACATCCGCGTCATGCAGGCGTCGATGTCGTCGCTCGGCGAGCCGCAGGTCACCGGACTGGACATGATCTCCTCGACCCGGGTCGTCTTCGAGGCCCGCCCGCGCAGGATGACGCGGCGGAGGTAGTCCCGCTCCGTCACGATGCCGCAGACGGTGCCGCCGTCGACGACGACCAGCGAGCCCATGTGGTGCTCGGCCATGCGCTCGACGGCCGCATAGACCGACTCCGAGCGGGTGATGGTGTGGACCTCGGGACCCTTGCGTGTCAGCAGTCGACGAACGGTGCTCATGGCGACCCCCGGCTGAGCAGGAGATCCCATTCTATGACGGGAATCATGCTTCCCGGGTGACGGGCCGGGGTCAAGTGCGCGGTCGGGCCCTTAGCAGGTCTCTCAGGGCGGCCACGTCGACCTTGGCGTTGTGGCGCGCGTCCGTGGGCACCCGCGGCACCTCCACCACCCGGTCCACCCCCGAGCGCTCGGCGAGCGCGTCCTGCCAGCCACCCGGCGGGTCCAGGACCTCGCAGGCCAGCACCGCCTCGCCGTCGAGACCGACCAGCGCGGCCCGCACCACCCAGTCCTCGGACTCGGCCGGGGCCTCGACCAGGAAGGGGTGCAGGTCCCCGACCATCGTCGAGACCCGCCCCACCAGCCAGATCCGCCCCCGGTCGTCGCGGTAGCCCGTGTCGCCGGTGCGGTGCCAGGTGCGGTCCCCGTCGGGCAGCTTGTTCTCGGCGTCGGCCCCGGGGTCCTCGAAGTAGCCCGGGTTCACGTGGGCGCCGCTCACCACGAGCTCGCCGATCTCCCCCGCGGGCAGCTCGACGTGGGTGCCCGGGGCGGCGACGTGCAGGGCGAGGCCGGGCACGGGACGACCGACGCAGCTCCCGCGACCCTCGCGCTCCCCAGCGGCCGTGTCGTCGAGGACCTCGCGGGCGTCGAGGGTGGCGATCGGCTCGGCCTCGGTGGAGCCGTAGACGACCTCGACCCGGGCGTTGGGGGCCACGGCCACCAGGTCCTCCAGCAGGGCCGCCGGCACCCTCGCTCCTCCGGTGAAGACCTTGCGCAGGTCCGGCAGGGTCTCGCCGGCCTCCCGCAGGGCCCGGGCCAGGGGCGCGTAGAAGGCCGGCGAGCCGGAGGTGCTCGTGCAGCGGTGCTCGCGGAGCTGGCGGATCACCTTGTCCGGCACGACCGAGCCCACCGCCCGCAGGTCGGCGTCCGGCAGGACACAGGTGGCCCCGGCGGCGAGGCTGTTGAGCAGGAAGACGGGCAGGGTGGGCAGGTCGATGTCGTCGGGGCCCAGGCCCATGTGGTCCGTCAGGACCCGGTGCTGGGCCTCGAGGAAGGCGTGGGAGCGCCCGATGACCTTGGGTCGCCCGGTGGTGCCGGTGGTGAAGGTGAGCAGGGCGGGCAGGTCCTCGGGAGCCTCTTCGTAGCCCTCGAAGGGACCCGCGAGCCGATCGAGCCGCCGATGGGGCAGCCAGGCGAAGCCGGTGGAGAGGTAGTGGTCCAGGCCGCGCAGGGGGCGATGGGTCAGCCGCAGCAGCTGCGCCAGGGGCGAGCCGATGAAGCCGGCGAGGTCCAGCCGCGACAGGGTCTCGTCGACCCGGGGCGCGGAGGGATCGACCAGCACCACCGTGAGCAGGCTGCGGAAGCAGGCCACCAGGGCCAGGTACAGCGGGATGCCCATCGGGGCGAGCAGCAGCAGGCGGTCACCGGCGGAGAGCCCCCGTCGGCGCAGGCCCCCGGCCAGGCTCGCCGTCTGGCACTCCAGCCCGGCGAAGTCGAGGCGCTGACCGCCGGGCTCCAGGATCGCCGTGCGGTCTCCGAAGCGGGTGGCGTGCTCGGCGAGGCGGCGGGTGACGTTGGGGACGGTGGCCACGGCTCGACGCTATCCGGAGACGGTCGCCGAGGCGCGTGGCATGGTGGGCTCGTGTCGTGGTTGTTGATCCCCTGGCTCGCTGGCTGCGAGGACGTCGCCGGCGTCCAGCCGCCGGTGCTGCTCCTGGGCCCCACCCTCAGCGAGAGCCCCGACGTCGGCGGCGCCCGGGCCCTGTCGGTGTCCACGATCGGAGAGACCTGCCTCTCCTACGTGCTGGAGCGGGACGGCGGGCGGACCGAGCAGGTCTTCGAGGCCTTCGCCACCTCCCACGACGTGATCGTGGTGGGCCTGAGGCCCGAGCAGGAGCACAGCCTCACCGTGACCCTGCACAGCCGGGCCGGGGGGAGCCTGGAGCTGCCGCCGATCCTCTTCGACGCCGATCCGCTGCCCGAGCGCTTCCCGACGGTCGAGGTGCTGCGATCGGTCCCCGAGCACATCGAGCCCGGCTACCGGCTGATGACCTTCAAGCGCCCCGACGACGACTCCGTGCTGCTGGTGGCCTTCGACGAGGAGCTGGAGCCGGTCTGGTGGGCCGAGGGCACCCGCTGGGGGGACCTGGGCCTGAGCCCCCGCGGCACCCTGGTCGGCCTGGGGGGCGGGCTGGCCCGGGAGATGGACCTGTTGGGACGGACCCTGCGGACCTGGCAGGACGGGCTGGGTGGCCTCGATGACGTCGAGATCCCCTGGGACTACCTCCACCACGAGCTGGAGGAGCAGGCGGACGGCAGCTTCGTGTCCCTGGCCTATGCGCCGATGACGCCGGTGGACGCCTACCCGGTGGACTACGGCGACCCGGAGAACCTCGGCGGACCGGAGGAGGTGCTGGACACCGAGGTGGTCCACTTCACCGGCGAGGGCCGGGAGCTCTCCAGCGTCGCGCTGTCCGACGTGCTCGACACCGCCCGCATCGGCTACGGCTCGCTGGGGGCCACCGGCGACGGCAAGGACTGGGTGCACGCCAACGCCGTGGTGCGCGATCCGGAGGACGGTCACCTGGTGGTCTCCTCCCGCCACCAGGGCGCGGTCTTCCGGATGAGCCCCACCGGTGAGCTGGACTGGATCCTGGCCGACCCCGACGGCTGGGGAGAGGCCTGGCAGCCCTACCTGCTGGAGCCGGTGGGCGAGCCCTTCCGCTGGCCCTACCAGCAGCACGCCGTGGTGCTGACCGACGACGGCTCGCTGCTGATGTTCGACAACGGCAACTACGGCTGCACGCCCTATGCGGCGAGCTGCCCGGCCGAGGTCACCTCCCGGGCGGTGCGCTTCGAGGTCGACGCCGAGGCCGGCACCGTGCGCCAGGCCTGGACCTTCGAGGAGACCACGACCGGGCCGCTCTACGCCCCGGCGCTGAGCGACGCCGATCCCCTGCCGACCACCGGCAACGTGCTCGTCGACTACGGGCGCCTGGAGGGGGAGGGGGAGCGGTCCAACGGCGAGGCCGGGCTCGGCAAGCTCTCGGTGCGGCTCGTCGAGGTCGCCCCCGAGGACGGCGAGGTGGTGCTCGACGTGCGCTTCAGCGCCCCGGAGGAGGTGGAGCCCCAGGGCTACATCTCCTACCGGGTGGAGTGGCTCGAGAGCTTCTACCCCTGAGGCGGGCCGAGCTCCCGCCGGAACAGGCCGTACTCCCGGAAGATGCGCCCGCCGTGGGCCGAGATGCGGCGGGACCTGGAGCCGGCCCACATCAGGGCGTGGATGCCGTGGGTGAAGCCGAGGCCGGTCGCCACCCGCTGGAGCTCGCCCACCAGCCAGCCCCCGAGCCCGGCCCGCTGGCCGTCGGGATGGACCGCCAGGGACTTGACGATCATCCGGCCGCTGCCGGGGTTGGCCAGGTCCGGCAGGCCGAACACGAAGCCGACGGTCTCGCCGGCTCGCTCGGCGAAGAGCACCATGCGCGGGTCGACCACGCTCAGCAGCGGCCGGTAGAGCGCCTCCAGCGCCGCCAGGGGCAGGGGCGTGAAGGCGTGGGCCCGGGCGAAGGCGGCGTGGCTGATCCGGTGGATGTCGGCCAGGGTGGTGTCGAAGTCGGCCATCGGGCGCAGCTCGACGCCGGTGACGCCCAGGGACCCGCCGTAGGCGGTCGCGTCGGCGTTGGGGCAGAGCGCCGAGGCGTAGCGGGCGACCTCGGCGTAGCCGGCGTCCCGCCAGGGGCCGGCCGGGGCGGAGGGCTCGCCGACGAAGGGGGGATCGACGTGGGGCCCCAGGTTCGCCCGGTAGGAGAACCAGGTCGCGTGCTCCATCGGGCCCAGCGCGGCGGTGCAGCCCTGGTCGCGGAGCCAGGCCTCGGCGGCGCGGATGGAGGCCACGTCGCTCGCCTCGCCGATGGTGCCCAGGGGGTGGAGGCCGGGGTTGACGGTGACGAGGACCCCGTCGATGCGGGTGGCGGGGCCGAGCTGCTGGTAGAGGGGGAGGCGGTCCATGGGGCGACGCTACCCGAGGGCCCCTGTGACGAACCTCCCTACTCCGGACGTTCGTCCCTGCTCGGTCACCAAAGGGCGACGAAGGTCCGGAGTACGGACGTTCGTCACCCCGTTTCGTCGCCCCTTCAGCCCGCCACGCCCCTCGATCGCTCCGTGGTGAGGAGGCGCCTCGGGGGGCGAGCTGGCGGGCTGGCCTGAGCTGCAACCAACAGCCACCTCCATCATCTGGGTTCCACGGTTTGACTGGATCGGCGCTCCTCGCCTGCGGGGGGCAGGGGCCCGGTCGCCGAGGAGGCCGCTTGATCGCCTGGATCACCGAGAACGAGCCCACCGTGCGCCTGGGCGCCTTCGCCGGGGTGTTCCTCCTGGTGGCGGTCTGGGAGGTGTTGGCCGCACGCCGCCGGCTCACGCAGTCCAAGGCCCGCCGCTGGGCCGCCAACCTGGGGCTGGTCGTGCTGAACACGGTGGTCCTGCGCCTGCTGTTCCCGACGGCGGCCGTGGGTGCGGCGGCCTTCGCCGCGACCCGTGGCTGGGGAGGCCTGGCGCTGGTGGAGCTGCCCGTCGCCGTCGAGGTCCTGCTGGCCGTGGTGGTGCTGGACCTGGCCATCTACCTCCAGCACGTGATGTTCCACGCGGTGCCGCGCTTGTGGCGCCTGCACCTGGTCCACCACGCCGACCCGGACTTCGACGTCACCACGGGCGCCCGCTTCCACCCGGTCGAGATCCTCCTGTCCATGGGCATCAAGCTGGCCCTGGTGGTGGCCCTCGGGCCGCCGGTGGTGGCGGTGCTGCTGTTCGAGGTCCTGCTCAACGCCACGGCGATGTTCAACCACGGCAACGTCCGGCTGCCCCGGGCCCTGGACCGCGTCCTGCGCTGGCTGGTGGTCACGCCGGACATGCACCGGGTGCACCACTCCGTCCTCGTCGCCGAGGCGAACAGCAACTTCGGCTTCAACCTGCCCTGGTGGGATCGCCTGCTCGGCACCTACACCGACCAGCCCGCCGCGGGCCACCAGGAGATGCGCATCGGCCTGGCGCGCCTGGGGGAGGCGCCGGTCGGCCTGGTCTGGATGCTGTGGGCACCCTTCGGCGTCCGGACCGGCGACCACGCCATCGACTCCAGGAGGGCGTCGTGAGTCGACGTCGACTGGCGAAGACCCTCGCCCTCGCCGCCCTGGTGGTGGGAATCGCCTGGACGCTGAGCCACCGGGCCGCGCTCGATGCCTCCGCCCTGGCGGCGAGCCTGGACGGCCTGGGTGCCTGGGCGGCGCCGGCCTTCGTCGCGGTCTACGCGGTCGGGGCGCTCCTCTTCCTGCCGGGGTCCGCCCTCACCCTCACCGGGGGAGCCCTCTTCGGCCCCGTCGCCGGTGCCGCCCTCAGCCTGGCCGGGGCCACGGTGGGCGCCGCCCTGGCCTTCCTGATCGCCCGGGCGACCGGTGGCGAGTGGGTCGAGCGCCGGCTCTCGGGTCGGCTCGCCGAGCTCGTGCGGGGTGTCGAAGACGACGGCTGGCGCTTCGTCGCCTTCGTCCGCCTGGTGCCGCTCTTCCCCTTCAACCTGCTGAACTACGCCCTGGGGCTGACCCGCATCTCCCTGGGCACCTACGTGGTCGCGTCGGCGCTGTGCATGGTCCCGGGGGCGGCGGCCTACAGCTACCTCGGCCACGCCGGTCGAGAGGTGATGACCGGCACGACCGGCTCCGCCCTCCGCGCCGGGCTGCTCGGCCTGGCCCTGCTGGGTGGGGCGCTGTTCCTGCTGCCGCGGGTGGCTCGTCGCCTGCGGAGTGCGACGCCGGTCGCCCCCCGGACGCGCGGGCAGGAGGTGTAAGCATGCCGGGTGGGACGGCGTTGTACGCCACCCAGCCCGGAGACCTCCATGCGACGCGCCCTCCTCCTGCTCTCGGTCTTGCTGCTCACCTCCTGTGGCCAGTACAGCGCCAGCGAGCCTCCTGTGATGCTCGCCCAGGACGCCACCATGGCTCCGGAGGCCGAGGCCCCACGTCGCTCCAAGAGCGAGTGGGCCGCCGGAGGGGCCGAAGAGGACGGCTCTCGCGCCGACGACACCCGGGATGGCGTCACGCCGAAGCTGATCCGCACCGGCAGCGTGTCGATCGTGGTCGAGTCCTTCGACCCCTTCCAGGGTGAGCTCGAGGCGTGGCTGCACAACGCCAAGGGCTACGTGGCCGACGCGAACCTCCAGCACCTCGAGGGGTCCGTGAGCTGGGGGTCGCTGACGGTGCGGGTGCCGGCCGAGCACCTCGACGTGCTCGTGAGCTGGATCGAGGAACGGGTCCAGGTGCAGCAGCTCTCCCTGTCGTCCTCGGACGTGACGGCGGAGTGGGTCGACGTCGAGGCTCGCATCGACAACGGTCGCCGCGCCGAGGTTCGGCTCCAGGAGCTGCTGGCCGAGCGGACGGGCACCCTCGCCGACGTGCTCGCCGTCGAGCGGGAGCTGGCGCGGGTGCGGGGCGAGATCGAGAGCGCCGAGGGCCGGATGCGGGTCTTGAAGGACCGGGTGGGGCTCTCGACGCTGGACATCCAGGTCTCGGTCCAGAGCGAGTACGTCGCGACCGTGGCGCCCTCGTTCGGAGAGGAGGCTGCAGAGGTCTTCGGCCGCTCGGTCTCGGCGTTCGTTCGCACCGGGCGAGGCCTGGCGCTGGCGCTGGTCGCGCTCACACCCTGGCTCGTCCTGCCGGGCCTCTTCGTCGTGGTGCTGGTGGCGGTGCTGCGCCGACGGAAGGCGCGACGGTCGGAAGCCTGAGGCTCAGGGAGCCATCAGGCTGAGCAGCTCGTTCATCAGCGGCAGGGCGGCCGCCCCGCACTCGGTGGAGACCCCGCCGTTCTGCATGGCCCGGCGCAGGTGGTTCCGGGCCTTCTCGAGGCGGGTGATCGCCGCGATCTCCATGCCCGCGTCGTACTGCCGCTCGATCTGCCGGAGCTTGTAGGCCAGGTTGATCGCGAGGCCCGCCGGATCCGTGCAGCTCGCGATCACGGCAGCTCGGAGCTCGTCGAAGACCTCGGCGAGCTCCCGGTCACCCCCGAAGGTCAGGTCGTAGGCGTCGGAGGTGTCGAAGTCGCACCAGTCGTAGGAGGTCTCCGACTGGCTGTAGACGGCCACGGTCGTCGTGCCGGTGGCCAGGACCTCGAAGCCGATCCGCAGGGGCGCATAGGAGCCGCTGTAGAGGTAGTTGAAGTGGTAGAAGTTGATGAGCCCGTCGCTGGTGTCGATCGCGGCGCTGGGGCCCGCGTTGCCCTCGCCGTAGTCCGCCGCCCAGGTGTCCCCCCAGTCGCTGCCGGCGCCGGTCTCATACAGGTAGAGGTCGCCGCTGCCGCAGATCGACGGATCGGCGGGGGTGGAGACCCAGGCATTCCAGAAGCCGTAGTAGTCCGGGGTCTCGTCGACGTAGACGGCCCGCAGGGCCGCCGTGTCGTAGGCGATCTGGACGTTGCCGTAGATGGTGGTGTCCAGCTCCGGCGTGTCCAGAGCCACACTGACCACGTCGCCGACCTGGAGGGTGACGTCGGCCGAGTCGCCGGACTCGAAGGAGAGCTCGTAGGTGGTCGCCGCAGCCGGGGTCGCGAAGGACAAGACGGCGGCGATCGCCGAGAGGCGAAGGAGGGAAGGCATCGTTGGACTCCTCGTGGTCGCGTTGGCGGGGGGAGGGAGACCCGTCGAAGAGAGGATACGCCTTGATCGGTTGAGGATGGTGGCCAAGCGGCCAATACCTGCCCCGGGGCAGCCGGTTCGGAGCCCCCCTACATCATCGATCCCCACACGTCCGAGGTGTCGGACAGCGGTGTCAGCACGCCCACCGCCAGCCCCGCCACGTCGACGAGCTCGTAGCCCTCCTCTCCCCAGGCCACGAACACCTGGCCCGGGGCGTCCAGAGCGTCCACGAACACGAAGCGGACCGCGAGCACGTCGTCGCCCTCCTGCGTGAGCTGCTCCAGCGTCGCGGTGAAGCGCGGGGTCTCGTAGGTCCGGCTGAGGTGGAGGACGGGGTCGGTGCGCACGATGCGGGCGAACGGGTTCGACATCCAGCTCCCCCGGTCCGCCCGCAGCAGGAGCTCGCGGGGCCCGGTCCGCTCGACGCTGACCACGGCGTTGCCGGAGAACAGCGTGTACACGTCGACCAGCTCGCCGTGGTGGTGGGAGAGCACGCCGCCGGTGTAGAAGGTGGAGAAGAGCCCGGCCGTGGCGAGCACGTAGAGGGGGTCCGGGTCCCGGTCCTCGACGATCGGCAGGGCCGTGAGCGCGTCCTGCTCCGGCTTCTGGAGGCTGCCGACGTAGGCCGCCGGCATCGTCGCCGACAGCAGCAGGCCCGGGATGAGCACCGCTGCGGCCACGTTCCAGCCCACCCAGAACTCGCGGCGCGACGGAGCCGGGCGGTCTCCGCGCCAGCGAGCGAAGGGGACACGCAGCGGCACCAGCAGCGAGGCCAACAACACGGCGGCGAACAGGTAGGGGAAGTAGAGCGCCCGCTCGCTGGCGTCGGTGCCCACCTGGGGCAGCAGGGCGACCAGGTAGAGCACCCCGGCCCAGGCGATGACCCCGCGGGAGCGCGAGGGCCACAGCGCCCAGCCGAACGCGACCAGCAAGACCCCGCCGGCGATCGCCAGGGGCACCAGGGTCCAGGGGGTGAACATCGTCAGGCTGGGCGGGATCGGCGTGAGGGTGGCGAGCCAGAGGACCGCCATCCGAGGCAGGGCCACGGCTGCGTAGGCGGCCGGCTGGACCATCGGATCCAGGTAGAGCAGGTTGTTCATGCCCCCCAGCTCGAAGGCCCGGTAGCCACCCAGGAAGACGGCCAGGGCCGCGACGGCCGGGACCCAGCTCAGCGGGTCGCGCAGCAGCCGCCACCCGCGCTCCCAGAGGGCTCGAAGGCTCCACCTGACCGGCTGGCTCTCGGTCCCGTCCGGCAGGAAGAAGCTCAGGGCCACCAGCGCGGCGGGGGCCACCGCGGCGGTCTCCTTGCAGGGAAAGGCCACAGCCAGCAGGCCGACCGAGGCCAGCAGCGAGCCGAGCCTCCGGTGCTGGAGCCAGGCGGTGTGGGCGAGCAGCGCCCCGAGGATGGCGGCCACGCACATCAGGTCGGTGATGGTGGCGATCCAGCCGACCCCCATGCTGTGGTCCTCGCAGACCACGAACAACAGGGCAGCGAGGAAGGCCAGGCGGTCCTGGGACGTCAGCCGGCGGACCAGCAGGTAGAGCAGGCTCGTCACGAGCCCGTGCAGCACCAGCGACAGGAGGTGCAGGGGGACGGCGGTCTCGCCGAACAGCGCCAGGGACCCCTCGATGACCAGGCTGGGGATCGGCCTCCAGAAGGCGCCCGAGAAGTCCGGGTCGGCCCACCACAGGTTGGTGAACGCCGGCAGGTCGTCAGCCGACCAGATGCCCAGCCAGCGGGAGAAGGGCAGCGGGTCCTGGGCCAGCAGGTCCAGGAAGAGGATGTCGTCGGCCTGGAAGCCGCCCCAGAGGTAGGGGAGGTTCATCAGCACGGCGAGGCCGAAGAGCACGGCCAGCGCGTGGCGTGGACGGGCGTAGAGAGGGGGCCTTGTGCCGGACATTCCGCCTCCGAGGGACCTTCGGTGGTCGTATCCCAGCGCGTCGTGGCCGGGACCTGCTCCGGGTCGCCTGTCGGCTCGATGGTCGCTGTCAGTCGGACCCGCCCGGCAGGAGCCGGTCCACCCCCTTCAGCATCAGCACGACGCCGGGGGGTGCCGTGACCACGATCGCCAGCACGGCGACCGCCAGCACGAGGGGTCCCTCCGGCAGGCCCCGGTCCAGGGCCAGGCTGGCGAAGGCGGCCTGGATGGAGGCCTTCGGCACATAGCCGAGCACGCAGGCGAGGCGCTCCCGGCGGTCCAGGCCGGCGCCGCTGGAGGCCAGCACGGCCACCGTGGCGCGGCCGCCCGGGGCCCCGCGGCGCCCCCCCCCCGCCGCGCCGCCCCCGGCCCCCCCCGGCGCCGCGGGGCCCCCCCCCGCCCGGGGCGCGCCCCCGGCCGCCCCGCGGCGCGGGGGCGCCCCCCGCCCCGATGAGGCCGAAGAGTGCCACCTGCACGACGCGCCAGACCCTCGCCAGCCCCTGCGCCAGGCCGTCGGCCTGGGTGCCCAGCCGGTCCCGGAGCACGAACCCCAGCGCCAGCAACGCCAGCACGAAGGAGAGGTCCCAGGCCTGGCCGGCGACCACCAGGGCGCCGCCGATCCCCCAGGTCGACAGCCACCCCGCCGGCCGCCCCAGGCGAGGCCCCAGCCGCGACAGCGCCCAGCCGGCCACCACTCCGACCAGCAGCCCCCCGCCGATCCGCCTGGGAAGCTCCAGCAGCGTGGCCGTCCAGGAGGATCCGCCCGCCAGGGCCAGGTCCAGGGCCACGCCGAGTCCGACCACGGCCACGAGGTTGTCCAGCGGAGCGCCTGCCAGCAGCGCCGTGGGCACGCGGCGGTCGGGCCCGGTGCGGCGCTCCAGCAGCTCCAGCATCCCGGGGATGACGATCGCCGGGGAGATCGCCGCCACCAGGAGCCCGAGCACGGCTGCAGCCGGCCAGTCCAGGCCCAGCAGCCAGGCCGCGCCCAGGGTCGCCAGCAGCGCGTCCCCGAGCACCGGCAAGAGCCCCAGGCGCAGCGCCAGGGGACCGGCGGCCCGCAGGTCGTGCCGGCTGAGGCCGACACCGGCTCGGAGCAGCACCACCGTGAGCACCGCCAGCCGCACCGGACCCGCCACGTCGGCGAGGTCGAAGACCTCGGGAGAGGAGGGCCAGAGCGTGGCCGCCACCGTGCCGCCCACCAGCATGCCCAGCAGCGACGGCAACCCCAGGGCCACGGCGCCGCGCCCGAGGGCGAGGGCGATCGCGACGAGCAGCGCCGCCTGGAGGACCAGCGTCACGGCGGGGAGTGTAGTCCCCGTCCCCGGACCGGTTCGCGGCCGATCCCGCGGCTCGGGGTCTACCCTGGGCGGGGTCCGTGCCACCTGCAGCCCCTGGAGGCCCGCCCATGACCCCCCTCCTGGACTCCGCGGACACGGCCGAACCGGAGGACACCTCGGCCCCCACCACCTGGGACCCCCGCGACGACGCCTTCCTCGCGGCCCTCCGGGGCGGCCTTGTCGACGTCTGACGGATGCGAAACGGACGAGAATGATCTAAACCAGCAGCGGAGGTGGTCCATGACTGCGACCCGCGGCCTCGTCCTGCTCGGCCTGGCGTTCTTCACCTCGACCGAAGCCCACGCGATCATGGGCGGCGAGGAGGACCACACCCACGACGCCGTGGTCGGCATCGGGGCGACCCTGGACGGCATCACCTACATCCGCTGCTCCGGCACGCTCATCGCACCGCGGCTGGTGCTCGCGGCCGCCCACTGCGACACCGAGATCACCTTCGACTTCGTCGAGGCCGTCGGTGGCGTGTACTTCGGTCCGGACGCCGAGGATCCCGAGGCGGTGGTGGGCGTCGACGAGGTGCTGCTGCACCCCGACTACTTCGACACCCGGACCGGCGACCTCCACGACGAAGGCACGGCCTCCAACGACGTCGGCCTCCTGGTGCTGTCGGAGGCTGTCGACGTGCGGCCCTCGCTGCTGCGCACCGACGCTGTCACCACCGAGCACCTCGGCCAGGACCTGCTCGCGGTCGGCTACGGCAAGACCGTGCACAACATCGAGGACTGGGGCCGCCGGCGGGCGACGAAGCTCTACATCGACGACTTCCTCGGCGAGCACATCTTCTCCGACGACGAGACCAACCCCACCGGCGGCAACATGTGCTGGGGGGACGTGGGTGCCCCTCTGTTCGGGCTCACCGAGGACGGCACCGAGGTCCAGTGGGCGATCGCCTCCTGGACCGACGCCCACTGCTACCGCGAGACCCAGAGCACCCCCGTCGAGGTGGGAGCGAGCTGGATCCTGGAGCAGGTCGAGGACCTCTACGGCTCCTCCGACCTGTGCGAGGTGAACGGCTTCTACGGCGACGGCGCTTGTGACTCCGCCTGCGGAGAGCCGGATCCGGACTGCGCGGACGCCGATCCGGACGGGCACGGGCACGAGGACGGCGACGAGGCCGGTGAGTCGCCGGGCTGCCACACAGCGCCGGCTCGTGGCTGGGCGGTGGCCCTCCTGGGGCTCGCCGGGGTGCTGAGACGCCGCCGCGGGTAGCTGCCGCTGCTACCGTAGCCCCATGGACCTGGCTCTCCTCCTGCTGCCGGGCTGGCTCGGGTGCGCTCCCACGGGGATCGCCTCGTCGACCGAGGAGACGGAGCCCGTCGTGCACGACTCGGCGGACGTGGAGGGCCTCGGGGAGGTCTGTCCCGACCTGGACCACCCCGACCTGGTCGTGAACGAGGTGGTCACGGCGAACGTGAGGGGGCTGCTGGACGAAGAAGGCCAGTCCCTGGACTGGATCGAGGTGCTCAACCGGGGCCAGGTGCCGGTGGACCTCGGCGGCTGGGGCCTGTCGGACGACGCCGAGGGGCGGGCAGCCTGGACCTTCCCCGAGGGGGCCCTGGCGCCGGGCGAGGTCCTGGTGGTCTGGGCGGCCGGCCGCGAGGTCGAGGGCGACCTCTACGCACCCTTCGGGCTGTCGGCCACCGGTGACGCCGTGGTGCTCACGGCTCCCGACGGCTGCGTCGTGGACGAGGTCGAGACCCCCCGGCTCTACCGGGACGTGGCCTGGGGTCGGACCGAGGCCGACAGCGACCGGTGGGCGTACTTCCTGGAGCCCACGCCGGGGGCTCCGAACACGACCGAGTCCCGCCCGGGCTTCGCCGAGGTCCCGGCGCTCTCCCCGGACCCGGGGTTCTCCACCGACGCGGTGACGGTCGTGGTGGAGTCCACGGCCGACGCGGTCCGCGTGACCCTGGACGGCTCGGCCCCGGACGAGCGCGACGACCTCTACGAGGGTCCCTTCGAAGTCCAGGCCAGGCCGGACTTCGCCGTGGTGCGGGCCCGGGCCTACGAGGAGGGTCTCTGGCCCTCTCGGGTGGCCACGTCGACCTGGAGCCAGGACCCGGGTGTGCTCGACGCCGGCCTGAAGATCGTCTCGCTCGTCGTCGACCCCTACGACCTCTACGACGAGGAGACCGGCATCGCGGCCTACGGCCCCCCCGACTACACGCCCGGCTACCCCTACTTCGGCGCCAATTTCTGGGAGGACTGGGAGCGGGACCTGCACATCACCGTGTTCGACACCGACGGCGAGGTGGTCATCGACCAGGACGCGGGCATCAAGGTCCACGGGGGCTACACCCGGGCCTTCGAGCAGAAGAACTGGCGGGTGATCCCGCGCGGCGCCTACGGCCCCGAGACCCTGGACCACAAGTTCTTTCCCAACATGGCCCAGACGAGCTTCGACGTGATGGTGCTCGAAGGAGCTGGCGACTGGTGCCCCACCCACACCGAGAACTCCCTGGTCGACCAGCTCTTCCGGGACGCCGAGGGCGTGCGGCTCCCCTGGATCGACTCCCAGGCCTGGGAGCCGACCGTCGTCTACCTCAACGGCGAGTTCTGGGGGCTCTACAGCTTCCGGGAGAAGCTCGACGAGCACTACATCGCCCGCCACCACGGTGCCGATCGCGACAACCTGGACCGGATCGAGTGCACCGCCGACGGCACCAGCGACTGGTGGCGGGTCAACCAGGGGGACTGGGAGCGCTTCGACGAGCTGAACGCCTTCGTGGCCTCCCACGACCTCTCGGATGCAGAGGCCTGGGAGACCTTCACGTCGATGATCGACGTCGAGAACATGGCCACTTCGATCCTCGCCGTCGGCTTCATGGCCAACCGGGACTGGTGGGCGAACAACCTCAAGCTCTGGCGCGAGCGGGTGGACCCGGGACCCTTCCGCCACATGGTCTTCGACCTCGGCCACGGCTGGGGGACCGCGACCTACGACCACTTCGGCTACAGCGTGGGGTTCTCCGGACCGGGCCTGCCGATCGCCGACGCGCTGGAGAACGAGGCCTTCCGGGTGCTGCTGGCCAACCAGGCGAGCGACTACCTGAACACCGTGATGTCGGCCGAGCACGCCCTGTCGGTGCTCGACGGCATGCACGCCCGCATCGAGCCGGTGATCGAGGACCAGTACGCCCTCTGGTGCGGAGCGCCGGTGTCGTCCTGGTACGCCTCGGTCGACTATGCCCGCGACTTCGTGCAGGCACGGCCCGACGCGGTCTGGGGTCACGTGCGCCGGGGGCTCGGGCTGGACGGCCTCGCCGACCTGTCGCTGGACGTCGAGCCCGAAGGCGCGGGCAGCTTCCAGCTCACGGCGGTCGAGGTCGAGCCGCCCTTCAGCGGGCGGTTCTGGACCGGCATCCCGGTGACGGTGACCGCTCATGCGGGCGCGGGCTGGACCTTCGTCGGCTGGTCGGACGGTGCTTCGGAGCCCAAGCGCACGCTGACGCTCTCCAGCGCCCAGGAGCTGGTGGCTCGCTTCGAGTGACGGTCAGCCCCCTCCGCCCGTCTCGGGGCCGTCGTCACCGTCGAGGCAGATCACCATGCAGTCGAGCTCCTTCCTGCAGGTGCCGACGAGGTCGACCTCGTCTTCCTCGTCGCAGATCCACTCCGGCTCCTCGGCCACCATGCAGTCGTCGAGCGCTACGATCCACTCGGGGCAGGCCTCGGCGTAGGTCTGGCAGATCTCCAGACAGCTCGGCATGTCCGGGACGTTGCTGCAGCCGGCGGCGACGATGGGCTGGCAGAAGGCCTGGCAGCTCAGATCGGCGACCGCCTTGGCGTCGCCGGGCACGCAGGTGTCGGGGTCGACCTCGGTGTCGGTGTCGGTCTCCGAGTACGTGGAGGTGTCGGAGGAGGTGTCGGAGACGG
>CAZCVP010000153.1:0-19771 GCA_964501915.1 uncultured Enterobacterales bacterium | reverse complement strand
CCCGCGCTCCCCCCCCCGGGCCCCCCCCCCGAGCCCCCCCCCCGCCCACCCCCCCCCCCCCGGTCCCCGACCCCCGCCCCCGAGCCCGAGCACGGCCGACGGCTTCCGGACCCACGCCACCCTGCGCCGCGGACCCTCTCCCCCCTTCTTCCTACTCGTCGGTCGACGCCGAGTCCCCGCTGTCCCCCGAGTCCCCCGCCTCGCCCGTGTCCGGCGCGGCGAGCACCGTGAAGTCCAGGCCGTTGGAGCTGCCGTGGGCGTTGTAGACCACGATGTGCTGGACCCCCGCGGCCAGCTCGGGCACGACGAAGCTCAGGGACTCCTTGCAGTCGACGCGGCACTCGATGTCGCAGGTGTCGCAGTCCTCGCAGGCATTGCAGGCGGCCTCTTCGCGGCAGGTGTCGCAGGGGTCGCAGTCCAGGCGATCGACGCTGCTCACCTCGATCCGCTGGCCCCCGAGGAAGAGCGCGGTGTCCCAGGTGACGGTCATCGGGCTGCCGGAGACGGCGACGGTCTCTCCGGGCTCCGCGCTGGCCGGCTCCGCCTGCTCCAGCAGGATGTCGCAGGAGGAGACATCGGCGACGGTGTCGTCCTGGCAGGCGAACAGGGCGGTCAGCAGCAGGATCACGGCAGGGCCTCGGCGGGGGCGGTGTGTAACCCACGACGGGCGCGGGCCGGTCCCTCCCGGGGCTCAGAAGTCCTCGGTCATCAGGTCCTGGGTGGACTTCTGGCCCACTTCGATCGCCACTCCCACAGGCACGGTGCCCCGCAGGAACGGCATGTTGCGTCCGCCCCTGGCCACCCGCCCGGTGGTCTCGTCGATCTCCGCCCACCGCAGGGTGGCCGGGTCGACGAAGGGGCGGTCGATGTCCTTGGGCCAGGCCTGCCCCATGTAGTCGATCCAGATCGGCAGGGCGGTGCGGCCTCCGGTGCTCGACACGCCCATGGAGCGGGGCTGGTCGTAGCCGACCCAGGCCGAGGTCACGATGCCGGGGCTGAAGCCCACGAACCAGCCGTCCTTGTAGTCGTTGGTGGTGCCCGTCTTGCCGGCCACGTGGACGCCGAGGCGGTTCGTGGAGGCGCCGGTGCCGTTGGTGGCGACCTGGTTCAGCAGCCAGGTCATCACGCCCGCGACCTCCGGCGAGAGCACCTGGTCGAAGACCGGGACCTCGTGGCGCTCGAGCACGGTGCCGTCGCGATCGGTGACCTGCTCGATGAAGTAGGGCTGCACCAGGCGACCCCCCGAGGCGAAGGTGCCGTAGGCTCGTGAGATCTCCAGCATGCTCAACGACGCGGCCCCGAGCCCCATGGCGAGGTCCTTCTCCATCGGCGAGGTGATGCCGAGGCGTCGGGCCATGTCGTAGACGTCCTCGGTGCCGAGGATGTCCAGCACCCGCACCGTGCAGACGTTGCGCGACAGGGCCAGCGCCTTTCGCAGCGAGATGTTGCCCAGGTACTCCTCGCCGTAGTTGCCGGGCTTCCACAGGCGGGCGCCGAGGGTGTTGTAGGTCAGCGGGGCGTCGAGCAGCATCGAGCCGGGGGTGAACTTCTCGGACTCGATCCCGGTGGCGTAGACCACGGGCTTGAAGGTGGAGCCGACCTGGCGTTGGGCCTGGACCGCGCGGTTGAACTCGCTGCGCTCGATGTCGATGCCGCCGACCATCGTCCGCACGGCGCCGGTCTCGAGGTCGAAGGACAAGAGCGCCCCCTGCAGGTTGGGGGTCTGGTAGAGCCGGGCTGCGCCATAGCCCTTGTCCTCCGCGGGTCCGTAGCCCTGGAGCGGCTTGGCCTCCTGGGCGTCGAGGTGGGCCACGGTGACATCGACCACGTCGCCGACGCCCAGGGCCTTGGTCAGGTCGTTCTGGCTCCGGTGACGCCAGGAGCGGTTCGGGTTCGGCTCGAAGGCCCACTTCGTCCAGCTCAGCGGGATCATCAGCTCGTGGCTGCCGACGGCCACCACGGCGTGCTTGGCCTCCACGTCGGTGACCACGGCTTCGTAGCGCTCGCCCACGGTCAGCGCGCTGCGCTCGGGGCGGGTCTCGGGCCGCCTCGCCGCGTCCAGCGCCAGGTGCTGGGCCGCGATGAGCCGGGTCTCGGCCTCCTGCCGGAACTCCGTCAGCGAGATCTCCAGGTCTTCGAGCCGCTGCTTGGGGCCGCGCCAGCCCAGCGACGCGTCGAGCTGGGTGACGCCGTCGACCACGGCCTGCTGGCCGTGCTGCTGGAGGTCGAGATCGCAGGTCGTGCGGGCGACCAGGCCCTCGTTGTAGACGCGGTCCTGCCCGTAGGTCTCCACCAGGTGCCGCCGCACGTGCTCGGTGAAGGTGGGCGCGAGGATGCGCATCGGGTTGGGCTTCTTCACCACGACGACCTCTTCGGCGAGGGCCTCGTCGGCCTCCTGCCGGGTGATGAAGCCCTTGTCGGCCATCTGTCCGAGCACGTACTTCTGGCGCGTCCGGGCCTTGTCCCAGTGCTTGTGGGGGGAGTAGTCGGAGGGCCTCTGCGGCAGGCCGGCCAACAGAGCCGACTCGGCCAGGGTCAGCTCCGTGACGTGCTTGTCGAAGTAGATGCGCGCCGCGGACTCGACGCCATAGGCCCCTGAGCCCAGGTAGATCTGGTTCAGGTAGAGATAGAGGATGTGTTCCTTGTCGAACGCCTCCTCGATGCGGGTGGCGAGGATCATCTCGCGGATCTTGCGAGCGAGCTTCTTCTCGCTGGTCAGCAGGAAGTTCTTGGCCACCTGCTGGGTGATGGTGGATGCGCCCTGGGAGAAGCCCCGCTCCTTCACGTTGGTGAAGGCCGCCCGCAGGATGCCGATCGGGTCGATGCCCTCGTGGTCCCAGAACGCGGCGTCCTCCGACGCCACGAAGGCGTCCCGGAGGTGCACGGGGAAGTCGTCGTAGGGCACCACGTAGCGGCGCTTCTCGTAGATCTCGCCCAGGACCTGGCCGTTGCGGTCCTCGACCAGGGTGACCGTTGGCGGCCGGTAGTTGCCCAGGGCGGTGATGGTGGGCAGATCCTCGCTGTAGACCACGATCGCCGACACGGCGACGCCGATGCCCGCCAGCACGCCCAACAGACCGAGCACCGCGAAGCGCATGACCCAGCGCTTGAGGCGGGCCCGGGGTCGGCGACGCTGACGGCGGAGCTCCAGGGCTCGGCGGGCCTGGGGGGACATGCTCGGGGGGGGCTTGGGCTCCGGCGGGGGCACCTTCCGTGCCCGGCCTCCAGCCCGGGCGCCCTTGGACGGGGCCGGTGAGGCCGGCACAGGCTGCGGCTCGGCCGGCAGGCCGTGCGGCATCGCCTGGCGCAGGGGGGAGCGCGTCGCCGCGGGCGGGTCCGGCGGCGGTGGCGCAGCGGCCTGCCGCCCCGAGATCTCACGGGGGTTCCACGGCGGTCTCTCGGTCCGCTGCGGTCGGGACCGCCGGGGCGCCTTCGGGGGGTCGGGAACCAGGGGGGGGGCGCTCCTCCGACCCGGCGGATCGGTCATGCCCGCGGTGGTCGCCGGAGGGGGCCTGGGGGTGGACCTCTGCCCGCCGGCGGGCTGGCGCGGCTTGCCGGTCAGCGGGTCGATGAGGGAGTCGAACTCCCGGGCGATGTCGAGGTAGTTGCCCGAGAGGACGGTCGGGGCGTCCTCCTCCTCGGGGCGGCTCGGCGGTCCTCCGGGGAGCGGCACCGGCTCCAGATCACCCTGGAACCGGTAGCCCTTGGCGCGCAGGGCCTCGGTGCGCCCGGGGGGGTAGGAGATCGCCAGGATGCGCCCGCAGGCGCAGTGGAGCTCGCTGCCGGGCTGCGGGAACGGCTCCGACAGACGGTGCTTTGTCCCGCAGTGCGGGCAAGTGATGCGCAGCGCCATCTGCGGCGGCTTCTCCCAGTCCCTCGGCCCGGGATTCTCTCACACCGGGTGCCCCGGATTCTCCCCTGTTCTGGGAATGAGACCCCCCAACAGGTATGTTGATGCCACGTCCGCACACTCGGAGACCGGATGCCTCGAGCGGTGAAACACCTCTCGCTGATGGCCGCAGCGGCCGCTCTCAGCCTGGCCGCGTACCAGCTCGGGGCCAATGCCTCCTCCAGCGCGTCCGGCCCGGGGCACTCGCTGGCGGATCCCATCGAGGCCGCCCTCGGACGCGGCGCTTCGTTCCGGAACCTCCAGCTCATGGAGCACGCCCTCTACTTCGTGGACGAGCGCTACGTGGAGCCGGGCCGGATCGACCCCGATCGTATGTTCGACGAGGCCCTGGAGTCGGTCGAGCGGAAGGTGCCGGAGGTCCTGTTCCGGCGCACGCGGCCCGGTCGACAGCTCCACGTCGACGTCGGCGCCTACAGCACGGCCCTGGACGTGCCGCTCATCGAGACCCTCGACGACCTCCACGGCCAGCTCCAGCGGGTCGCGGTGTTGCTCGAGGACCACCTCGGCGACGAGATCCCCCTGGCCGAGGTCGAGTACTCGCTGATCAACGGCGTGCTCTCCACCCTCGATCCCCACTCGGTGCTCCTGCCGCCGGAGATCTCCCGCGAGCTCGACGTGGAGAACGAGGGCGAGTTCGGTGGACTGGGCATCACCATCACGATCCGCGAGGGCTGGCTCACGGTCGAGTACCCCCTCCAGGACACTCCGGCCTGGCGGGCGGGGCTCAAGGCCGGGGATCGCATCCTCCGCATCGACGACGAGTCCACCATCAACCTCGACCTCCAGGAGGCCGTGGCCAAGCTCCGCGGTCCCAAGGGCGAGCCGGTCACCATCCTGGTCGAGCGGGACACCTTCGACGAGCCGCGCGACTTCACCATCGTGCGCGACACCATCGCCATCAACGCGGTCGAGGGCGAGCTCCTCGAGGGTGGGGTGGGCTACGTCCGCATCAAGAACTTCCACGCCCGCACCGCCCAGGACCTCGGCGCGGAGCTGGCGGGCTTCAAGCGGCGCAACAGCCCGCGCGGGGTGCGCGGCCTGATCCTGGATCTCCGGGGCAACCCGGGGGGCTACCTCCACCAGGCCATCGAGGTCGCCGACAAGTTCCTCAGCGAGGGCGTCATCGTCTCCACCGCCGAGCGGGGGGACAAGAACCGCGAGGAGAAGCGGGCCCGGGGCAACGGCACCGAGGATCGCTACCCGATCGTGGTGCTCGTGGACAGCAGCTCCGCCTCGGCGTCTGAGATCGTGGCCGGTGCCCTGAAGTACCAGGGGCGGGCCGTGATCGTCGGCGAGCGCACCTTCGGCAAGGGCTCGGTCCAGAACCTCTACCCGAACCACGACGACTCCAAGCTCAAGCTCACGGTCGCCAAGTACCTCACGCCGGGAGACCGGAGCATCCAGTCGATCGGCATCGGCCCGGACATCCGCCTGGCTCCGGTCTACATCCAGATGCGCGAGGACAGCAAGACCGGGCGCGAGGAGCCCTTCGCAGCGGTGTTCTGGACCGATCGCCTCGATCGGGAGGCCGACCTCGACAAGCACCTCGAGTGGGCCGAAGACGAAGCCGAGCGGCCACTGTACTCGGTCTACTACCACCAGGCCCTCGAGGAGGACGACGCGCCCCGGAGCGACCGCACCGACACCTCCAAGGACTGGCAGATCCAGTTCGCCCGGGACCTGATCCTGGCCGTGCCGTCCGGTCGCCGTGCCGAGCTGCTCAGCAGCGCCGGCTCGGTGGTCTCCCGCCACGTGCCCCGCGAGCAGGAGCGCATCGCCACCGCCTTCCGCACCGTGGGCGTGGACTGGAGCCCGGGCGTGCTGCCGGCCGAGGTCGACCTGGCGGTCTCCCTCGACCTGGGGGAGGACGAGGTGCTGGTCGCCGGGCAGGACAACGAGGAGACCTTCACCCTGCGGGTCACCAACAACGGACCCGAGGCCCTCCACCAGGTCCTCGCCGTGTCGTCGTCCGACCTGGACTGGATCGACGGGGAGGAGTTCTACTTCGGCCACCTCGCTCCGGGCGAGACCCGGGCCTGGCCGATGAGCGTGCGCCTCGTCGACGGCTACCGCGACCAGGTGGGCCAGGTCGACCTCAGCGTCCAGGACGGCGATCGCAACGTGCTCAGCGAGGACACCCTGCTGGTGCGCACGGTGGGCCAGCCGCTGCCGTCCTTCGCCTGGGAGATCGAGCTCTCCGACGAGGAGGGGGGAGACGGGGACGGCCTGCCCGAGATCGGCGAGACCGTGCACCTGGTGGCCTCGGTGACCAACCTGGGCCCGGGACCCACCACCGAGGCCTTCGCCAAGATCAAGAACAAGGCCGGCCGGGACCTCGACCTGAAGGTCGGGACCGCCGAGCTCGGCGTGATGCAGCCCTCGGAGACCGTCGAGGCGGTCTTCACCTTCGAGATCCGCGGCGAGGGTCCGGAGCTGCCCCTGGAGCTGAGCCTGGGCGACCAGGGCCGCTACGACTACGGCGCCGTGGTCCAGGCGGGCTTCTACGCCTACTTCGCCCAGCGGGACGAGCTCATCGTGCCCGTGGGCAACGGCTTCGACGCCCCCCGCCGGGAGCCGCCGACCATCCGCCTGAGCCGCGTCCCCGACCTGCTGGTCCACGAGCCCAGCGTGGTGATCTCCGGGGTGGTGAACGACGACATCGGCGTGCGGGACGTGATCGTCTTCCAGGGCACCGACAAGGTGCACTACCAGGGTGGCGGTCCCGGCGTCCGTGCGCTGCCCTTCACCCTCGAGGTGGACCTGGAGCCGGGGACCAACCGGCTGTCGATCCTCACCCGGGACGACAAGGGCCTCACCGACGTGCGCTCGGTGACCGTGTACTTCGACGACGTGGGCAGCGCCGGGCTGGAGGCGGCGGCGCTGCCGATCGGGGGCTGAGCTACTCCCAGCCCAGGTCGACGATCACCCCCCGGGCCTCCAGCGCCTGGCCCCCGAGCAGCAGGCGCACCTTGGCGCCCTGGACCCGGCGCACGGGAGTGCCCCTCCAGATCCTCAGCAGCCAGCGCTCCAGCCACACCAGGTGCTCCAGGGGCCGGCGCACCGAGCGGGGGCGCCGGGGCAGCACGTGGGCGACCACGTCGGCGGTGGGGCGCAGGTCGATGACCATCCGTCCGCGCTCGCCGATCGCCAGGCGGGCGTCCCGGGCGTCGAAGGCCAGGTCGCCGGCGATCGCCCAGGAGGTGGCGCGGGCTCCGGTCTGGTCCAGGCCGATGCTGAGGTCGTCGCCGAGGATGTAGACGCCGTGCCGCGCCTGCCCGGCCAGGGTGGGCGCCGCGTCCCCGTGTCGGTGGAAGATCACCGCGTGGCCGTCGACCAGGGCGTCCCGGGCGCCGGACTTGAGGTAGCCCCGCACGTCGCCCAGCACGACCGGGGCCTCGACGGTCCAGTGACCGTCCCCGTCCTCCCAGGTCAGCGGCGCCGGTCCGCCGAGGGTGGGCCTCAGCTCCAGGCGGGCACGGGCCTCCTCGTCGCGGACCTCGAGCTGCCAGAAGCCGGACTCCGGGTCGTGGCTCAGGGCGTCGGGTCCGACGCGCAGGCCGCCGTCCGGGAGGTGCTCGACCTCCTCGGGGAGGCCGTCCCGGCCGTGGTAGACGGGGACCTCGTCCGTGAAGAGCCAGTCGAAGCGCACGTGGCCCTGCCCCCTCAGCAGGCCCGTGTTGGTGGTGCCGAGGCGGGCGTCGAGGACCGCGAGGTCGTCGTTGATGGCGAAGACCTCCCAGGTCTCCTGGTCGGTCAGGCCGTCGCAGGCCAGCAGGGCGAGGAGCGCGATCACGGACCGGACCCGGGCAGGTGGGGGGAGGGGGGTGGCGCCCGGCGGGCCTCGGGATCACAGAGGTCGGTGGCGCGGCGCTCGGCGAGCGCCTCTTCGAGGACCGGGTCGGGCCGGACCGACAGCGTGGCCGGCAGCTCGCCCTCGCACAGCGCCACACCGAGGTCCCGGGCCTGGCTGAGGCGGTCGTGGAAGACGGCCACGGCGGTGGCCTCGCAGGCCTCGCGGCGCATGGGCTCACGGACCGTGGAACAGGTGGTGCGATCCAGCGGCTGCTGGGAGCCGAGGACCCAGCGCCAGATCGCGGACCAGGGGCGCGGATCCTCGGGGTCCAGTCCAGCCTCGCGGATCCGCGCCAGGGCCGGGTCCTCGACCTCGCCAGGGGCGCTGCCCTCCGGGATCCAGCGGGCGAAGCGCCCGCTGAGGACGTGCATCCGGCAGTCGAAGTCGTGTTCCCCGGCTCGCCCGCACCAGTCCGGTCGATCCGCCCGCTCGGCGACCACGAAGAAGCACTCTCCGGAGACGATCTCGTCGAGCTGATCACAGGCGGAGAAGGCCCCCTCCGGATCCAGGACGCGGACCACCTGCTCCATGCAGACGGCGCTGCGGGTGGCGTCTCCCAGGGCTGCACAGCGCTCGGCCGCTTCGCGGGGGCGCGACCTGGCGAGCCGGACGGCTTCGAGCTCCGAGACCGCGTCCCCCGGGGAGGGGTCTGCCGGGCCACAGGCCCCGATCAACAGCCAACACCAGCAGAGCGTCACGACGCCAGCCTACCGCGCCGCCACTCGGCGGCCTTCGGGTTAGGCCGCCGGTATCGGAGGACGAGATGGCCGCTCCCTCGGGACCCATCCTGGTGGTCGACGACGAGCCCGACATCCGCAACCTGGTGGCGCTGCACCTGCGCAAGGAGGGACACCGCGTCCTGACGGCCTCTGACGGCAGCCAGGCCTTGAGGCTGGCGCGGGAGCGTCGACCGGCGCTGGTGATCCTCGACCTGATGCTGCCGGACATCTCCGGCACCGAGATCTGTCGCCGTCTCCGGGCGGATCCCGAGACCCAGGGCATTCCGGTGCTGATGCTCACCGCCCGCACCGAGGAGATCGACCGGGTGGTCGGCTTCGAGGTCGGGGCGGACGACTACGTCACCAAGCCCTTCTCCGTGCGGGAGCTGATGCTGCGGGTCCGCGCCATCCTGCGGCGTGGTGTGCCGACCGTCGAGGAGGAAGAAGCGAGCCTGGAACACGGTGAGCTCACCGTCGATCCATCGGCCCACCGGGCCTGGGTCGGACAGGTGGAGCTCCAGCTCACGGCCACGGAGTTCAAGCTCCTCGTGACGCTGCTGGGGCGTGCAGGCAAGGTCCAGAGCCGGGGCACCCTGCTGCGCGACGTCTGGGATGCTCCGCCGGACCTCAACACCCGCACGGTCGACACCCACGTGAAGCGCCTGCGGGAGAAGCTGGGCTCGGCCGCCGACTACATCGAGACCGTGCGGGGCGTCGGCTACCGTTTCACCCAGTAGTCTGGATGACCCCCTGGCATGCACTGCCCTGGCTGGCCCTCGCGGGCCTGGCCGCGGGTGTGGTCGGTGGCCTGGCCGGCTGGCTGGCGGGGCCCTGGGTGGCCGCGGCCACCTGGGCGGTGGCGGGCGGCCTGGGCCTGGCCCTGGAGCGCTGGGTCAGGGCGGGCACCCTCGACCGGCTCGAGGCGCTCGGGCGCCACCTCCGGGGAGGCGCCTGGCCGCGGCGGCGGGACCCGATCTCCGAGCTCGACCGCCGCTTCCGCGAGCACGAGCAGAGCCAGCGCGACCAGGCCCACGAGCTGCGCCGGGATCGCGCCGTGCAGATGGCGGTCTTCTCGGCGTCACCCTCGGGGGTCCTGGTGACCGACGCCGAGGGGCACATCCTGGCGCTGAACCCCGCGGTCCGGCGCTACCTGCCGGTGACGCCCGACTCCATCGGGAAGCGTCCCAGCGCGGCGATCCCCTTCGCGGCGCTGCACCAGGTGCTCGACGAGGTGGAGCGCAGCCGGGTCCGGGTGGAGCGGGGAGCCAGCCTGGGACGGTTCGAGTTCGAGCTCCGGGCGGTGCCGATCGGTCGGGGCAAGGGGGCGATGGTGGTCATCCAGGACCTCACCGAGCTGCGGCGGGCCTCGCGCTCCCGGTCGGCCTTCGTCAGCAACCTCAGCCACGAGCTGCGCACGCCGATCACCTCGGTCCTCGGCTACGCCGAGACCCTGGAGGACGAGGAGCTACCGGAGGACGTGGCGTCGATGGTCGAGCCCCTGGCCCGCAACGCCCGGCGGCTCTCGCGGATGTTCGACGACCTGCTGAACCTGGCGCGTGTCGAGGCCCGCAAGGCCGACCTCCCGCTCGGCCACCAGGACGTGGGGGGCCTGGCGAGGGAGGTCGTCGACGGCCTGCGGGACACCGCACGCCAGGCGGGCCTCGCCCTGGTCTGTGAGCCGCCCGCCGGGCTGGTCGCCCGGCTCAACCCGGAGGCCTTCCGCACGATCCTCTCGAACCTGGTGATCAACGGCATCAAGTACAGCGCCGTGGGAGGCGCGGCCCGCGGGGCCCGGGTGGAGGTCCGCCTGCGTACCCGGGAGGTCCCTCCGGCCGTGCTCGTGGAGGTGGAGGACCAGGGCATCGGCATCGACCCGGCTCACCTGGGGCGCATCTTCGAGCGCTTCTACCGGGTCGACCCGGGACGTTCCCGCGAGGTCGGTGGCACGGGCCTGGGGTTGGCCATCGTCAAGCACCTCTGCGAGGCCTCCGGGGCCACGGTCGCCGTTCGATCCATGCCCGACGAGGGCTCGGTCTTCACGGTGGCCCTGCCGCTCTGAGGCCGCGGCGCTGCCGCACCCACACCCGGTCCCAGGTCTCCAGCAGCCGTGGTCCCGCCGGACAGGAACGCACCTCGGCCTGCCTCTCACGCAGCGCCACCAGGTGGCGCAGCGCGGCCTCCGGCAGCTCGGGGTGGAACTGCACGGCTCGGAGCAGCGGCCCGACGGCGAAGGCCTGCCAGGCGCTGTTGGCGTTGCCGGCCAGCCGCGTCGCCCGGGGGTCGGTCGGCGGTCTCACGAGGCCATCCCAGTGGGTGGCCTGCGCCTCGAAGCGGTCGGTGAAGCCGGTGAACAGCGGGTCGGCGAGGCCCTCCGCCGTGAGGTCCACCGACACCGTGCCCACCTCCGGCCCGTCGGGGTTCGGGCCCACGCGACCACCGAGGGACTCTCCCAGCACCTGGTGGCCGAAGCAGACGGCGAGCACCGGCGTACCACCCTCGGCGGTGTCCAGCATCCAGCGACCGAGCTCCGGCATCCAGGAGGCCTCGTCCCGGACGGAGAAGCGCGATCCGGTGACGATCACACCGCCGAAGTCCCGCGGATCGGGCAGGGCCTCTCCCTGGAAGATCGACACCACGGTGCAGCGCTCGGTGCCACCCGGCAGGCGGGCGATGAACCAGTCGTCATAGTCGCCGTGAAGGGCCACGGTCTGTGGATCGGTGGTGCCCGCCTTCACGATCAGGACGGGAGGTGGCTGGATCATCCGGTGCTCCGCCAACCGGTCCACGATATGCCGCCGACGTGGCCCTGTCCCCCTCGGTGCCCGTCTCGGTCGACCTCCCTGCCCGGCGGGTGCTCGTCGTCTGCACCGGGCTGGCGCTCGCGGTTCCCCTGCTGCTGGTCGCGGGCGTGCTGCGTCTCGAGGTCGGACCCGGACTGGTCGAGCAGCTCCTGGGGACCCTGGCGCTGTCGGGCCTGGCGCTGGGGTGGTCGGGCCCGGTCGGGGTCTGGGTCGGTCTGCGCCTGGCACGCCGCCGCACGCCGTGGGTCCAGGGGCTCCTGGGCACGCTGCTGGATCTGCCCACCGTGTCCCTGGCGACCGCGGTCGCCGTCCTGGGTGGTGGACCCGGCCTGGCCGGGCTGGCGGTCGGCCTGGTGGTCCTTCCCCAGGTCGCGCTCGGCACCGCCAAGGCCCTGGAGCGTCTGGACCCGGAGCTCTTCCGCACCGCCGACGCCCTCGGCATCCCCCGGGCGCGGGCCGCGGTGCGCCTGGGTCTGCCCCGGGTCCGGGGCCCGGTGGCGGCGGCCCTGGTGCGCGGCTGGGGGCGTGGCGTGGGCGAGGCCCTGGTGACGAGCACCCTGCTGGGGACGGGCACCCTGTCCGGTGCCGTGCTCCTGGAGCCGGGGTCCTCGGCCGGCGCTGCTGCCCTGCTGCTGGGGGTCGCCTTGGGCGCCCCGCTCCTCGCCGGTCGCCTGGAGGCCCGATGAGCGGCACGCTGCTGGTCGTGCTGCCGGCGGTGGGGCTGGCGGGGCCTGTCGGCATCGGCGCGGGCATCTACCTGCGCGAGCTGGCCCCGGCCCACGGGGCCTGGCGGTCTCTCGCCAGGATCCTGCGGGGCCTGGCGGAGGCCTCTCCGCTGCTGGCGGGCCTGGCCTTCATGGGACTGGGCCTGGGGCCGGGCGTGGCGGCGGCCCTGGCGCTGGCGGTGGTCCTGGTACCCCGCTTCGTGCGAGCCACGGACCTGGCGCTGGACTCCGTGGACCCGCGGCTGCGCAGCGCGGCGGAGGCCCTGGGCGCCTCTCCGTGGGACGCCCTGCGCACGCTGGTGTTGCCCGCTGCCCGGCCGGCGCTGGTGGCTCGGGGACTGCGCGAGGTCGCGCGTGGCGTGGGCGAGGCGGCCCCGCTGATCCTCCTGGGGGCCGTCGAGCCCCTCGGCCACCGCGCCCTGTCCGAGCCCGCGGCCGCTCTGACCCTCGTCCTGCTGGTGCTCGCGGCCAACGCCCACGCGGTCTGGCGGAGGCCCCGTCCATGAGCCAGGCCCACCTCACGCCCCGGCTCTGCCTGCGCAACCTGTCCGCCCGGGCCGGGGACGAGGTCCTGCTGCACAGCATCTACCTCGACGTGCCCGCGCGAGGGGTGTTGGCCCTGATCGGTCCGGCCGGGAGCGGAAAGACCACGCTGCTCGGCCTGCTCAACCGCAGCCTCGGGCCGGCGACGGGGCCCACCGTGGAGGGCCAGATCCTGCTCGACGGGGAGGACCTTCTGGGGGCTGGTGTGGACCTGAGGCGGGTGCGGCAGCGCGTCGGCCTGGTCTCCTCGCACCCGGTGCCCTTTCCGGGGGGGCTGGCGGACAACGTCGCCTATGGCCTCGACCTGGGAGGCTTCGCCGATCGCACCCGTCGGGACCGCCTGGTCGAGCGGGCCCTGAAGGGGGTCGGCCTGTGGACGGAGGACGCCGAGGAGCTGGAGCGTCCGGCCGACGGGCTGAGCCCCGGAGAGCTCCAGCTCCTCTGCCTCGCGCGCACCCTGGCCCTGGACCCGGTGGTGGTGCTGCTGGATCACGTCACCCGACTGCTGGACCCGGTGGCCACGCGGCGACTCGAGCACCGCGTGCGGGCGATGGCGGAGCAGCGTGGGGTGGTGCTGGTGACCCACGACCTGTCCCAGGCGGCTCGCCTGAGCGACGAAGTCGCCTTCCTCGATCGGGGGCGGCTCGTCGAGCACGGCCCGACCTCCGAGGTCTTCACGCGCCCCCGACTCCAGCAGACCGAGGACTACCTGGCCGGGAGGACCCCGTGAAGGTCCGCCCTGTCGATGCCCGCTTCGAGGCCGCCCTGGAGGCCATCGCCGATCGCCTCGACCAGGCCCTCGTGCTGGCCGAGAGCATGGTGCAGGAGGCCATGGCCAGCGTGGTGGAGCGCGACGTCGACCGGGCCCGTCGCGTGCTGGAAGACGACACCCGCATGGACGCCCTGGAGGTGGAGATCGATCACCTGGGGCTCCACATCCTGGCGCTCCACCGACCCGTCGCCACCGACCTGCGCGTCGTGACGACGAGCACCAAGGCCATCACCGACCTGGAGCGCATCGGTGACCTGGCGGGCCGCATCGCGAGGGTGAGCCTGGAGCTGAGCCCCCAGCCCGGGCTCCAGCCGGGCCCGGAGCTCCAGGAGATGGGGCGGGAGGTCGGCGACCTGCTGACGGAGCTCCGCGAGAGCTGGCACCGGGACGACGTGACCGTGCTGGGGCGGGTCAAGGAGATCAACCAGCGCTTCGCCGAGCTCAAGGACCAGGCGGTCCAGCGCTGGGTCGTCGCGCTCGCGGAGCACCCGACCCAGGTGGCGCGGGTCCTGTCGATGACCGAGCTCGTCATGGCCCTGGGACGGATCGGGGGTCACGCGGAGAACCTGTCCGAGCTGATCGTGTTCCGCGTGGAGGGCAAGGACGTGCGGCACCGCTGAGGAGTGTCTCAGGCGACGACCACCACCTCGTCGCGGGCGACGGCCTTGATCACGCCCTTGAGCGCCTTGGCGAGGTCCTCGTCCTCCCGCACGGCGTCGCGGATCTGGGCCACCAGGTCCTTGGCCCGGCGGAAGCCCGAGATCAGCGATCCGGAGCAGTCCGTGCGGCTCCAGTAGGTCAGCATCAGCTCCGCCAGGCTGCGCCCCTGCGCCCAGGCGAGGCCGAACGGGATGAGGTCCGGGTCCCAGTTCACCTCCAGGCCCGTCAGGTCTTCGGCCCGCTTCACCGGGTCCGAGTAGCGGATCCGGCCGACCGCCTTGGCGGCCTGGCGGCAGCTCCCGGTGGGGCGTCGCTGCAGCTCGACGTCCTTGGGCAGGCGGTTGGTCATCGCGCAGCAGACGCCGAAGAGCAGGTCGGCGGGGAGCTCGTGCACCAGTCCGCTGAGGATCAGCTCCGTGGTGAAGATCTCCTCGATCTGGATGTGCTCCAGGGCGCGGGCCCCGGCGGCGAAGCCGTCGTCCTCGTCGAGGTAGCCGAGGTCCCGCAGGAAGAACCGGCGGCGCTGGAAGTCCTGCCAGACGCGGTCGCTGCCGCTGTGCGCCCGTCGCCGCAGGCGCCGCAGCTCCTTGAGCTTGCGCCGGATCTTCGGTGGCACGACCTCCAGCTCCTCGCTCCAGCCGGCGCTGCGCAGCCCCTGTTCGAGCTGATCGGCCTGGGCCAGCAGGTCCTCGCTGCGGGACTCCAGTCGCCAGGCCAGGAAGGAGCGTCCCACCAGGTCCTTGATGCCGTCCGTGTCGTGGCGGTCCAGCAGGCGCACGACGGAGTGGAAGCTCAGGGAGAAGGCGCTCAGGACCGGCTCGCTCTCGCCCTCCAGGTAGCGGGCCAGGTGGGGCCGGGTCCGCCCGTAGTCCTCGAAGTCGACCCGCAGGACCACGCTTCCGGCCTCGTCCATGCCCCGGCGCCCGGCCCGGCCCGCCTTCTGCATGAACTGGCGCACGGAGACGGGCCCCATCTGGCGGCCGTCGAACTCCTCGATGGTGTCCATCACCACCGTGCGTGCGGGCATGTTGATGCCCAGCGCGAAGGTCGTGGTGGTGTAGAGCACGCGCAACAGGCGGGCCTCGTAGAGGCGCTCGACCAGCGACTTGAGCTGGACGTGGAGTCCCGCGTGGTGGAAGGCGATGCCCTTGCGGTAGAGCGCCTTGAGCTCCCGATCCAGCACCTCGGGTCCCAGCGTCCGGGCGGCCTCGTCGAGGACCTCGCGGAGGCGCTGGCGGTCGGTGCGACCCAGGAGCGACTGGTCCAGGCGCTGGCCCAGGGTGCGGGCGAAGGCCTCGGTCTGCTTCCGCGAGGGCAGGAAGTAGAGGTAGGGGCTGAGGCCCGGGTGGAGGAGGTCGAAGAGGTCGGTGTGCCGGGTGATCGGTCCCCGGTGTCGGCGCTCGCGGGGTCCCCGTCCACGCCGGCGGTGGTCCCGCCCCCGGCGGCGTGGCTCGGAGCGGTCGCGGTGCTCCCACTGGCGGAAGCGCTCCTCGTAGGCCTCCGGGCTCACCAGGCCGGTGCTGCGGCAGGCGAGCCTCACCTCCAGGGGCACGGCGCGGCGGTCCTCCCGGATGACCTCCACCTGCTGGCCGCGCACCGAGGAGAGCCAGGCGGCGAAGTCGTCCAGGTTGCTCAGGGTCGCGGAGAGGCCGAGGATCTGGACGGTGGGGGGGAGGTAGATGAGCACCTCCTCCCAGACCGTGCCCCGCTCCCGATCGGCCAGGTAGTGGATCTCGTCGAGGATGACGGCCTGCAGGGTGCCGAGGTCCTCGTCGCCCAGGAGCATGTTGCGCAGGATCTCGGTCGTCATGACCCTGCAGGGGGCGTCGCGTCGGACGACGAGGTCGCCGGTGACGAGGCCGATGCGGTCCTCGCCGTGGAGCCGGCAGTAGTCCCGGTACTTCTGGTTCGAGAGCGCCTTGACCGGGGCGGTGTAGACGACCTGGCGTCCTTGCTCCAGGGCCCGGTCGACGACCCGGTCGGCGATCAGGGTCTTGCCGGTGCCCGTGGGGGCGGCCACCAGGACCGAGCGGCCGGCCTCGACGTGGTCGATGGCCTCGGCCTGGAAGGGGTCGAGCACCAGGCCGCGGTAGGTGGGGGGAGGCGTCATGGTCCGTCCATAGCCCATCTCGTGGGGTCGCCGGCCCGTCCGCTGGCGTGGTACACAGCCTGCCGCTGTGGAGGGTCGGATGACTGTGTGCGCACCTTGGTTGTTGGCGGTCCTGGGACTCTCGGGTGCGGCCCTCGCCCAGGAGGCTCCATCCGCTGAGGCGCCGACTGAGGAGGCGTCGGTCGAAGAGGTGCCTTCCGAAGAGGCGCCGTCCACGGAGCCGGAGCCCGGCCCGGAGCCGGTGCCCTGCCCGGAGCCGGTGCCCTGCCCGCAGCCGGCCCCCTGCCCGGAGCCGGCCCCCTGTCCGGAGCCGGCCCCGGCGCCTGCTCCCGAGCCCGCCGGTCCCGTGGCGCCCTCGGAGGGCAAGCCCGAGCCCGTGCCGCTCCCGCCCACGGACGGCCCGCATCGCCCGCCGTCGGACCTCTCGATCCCCGGGAACCCGGCCTGGACCTTCACCCCCACCCTGGAGCTGCGCACCGAGGTCCGCTTCGAGCGCCTCGATCACCTGGACAGGCGCGTGGAGGACAAGTCCCCCACCATCAGCATGGGCCTGAGCCGGGTCCTGCCCGGTGTCGACGCCTCCTTCGGCGAGCGACTCTCGGCACGCGCGGCCGTCTGGCTGGTGGTGGACCCCGTGCTGAGGGCGGGCAGGACCGAGCCGTCCCTGTCGATGACCCTGCACGAGACCTGGCTCTCCATCGACTTCGGCCAGGCCGGTGAGCTGGTCGCGGGAAGCCAGGCGCTGCCCTTCGGTCTGCGGCTCGTCTACAGCCAGGACGACTGGTTCTACCTCCCCGGTGCCGAGGCCTGGCTCGACATGGCCACGCGGGTCGGCGTGACGGATCCGGTGCAGACCGCCGTGGCCTGGCAGGCCGACCTCCCCCTGGGCATCGAGGTCGATGTCGCCGCGGCCCAGGCCCGCGAGGGCTCGCGGGTCGAGCAGCCCTGGTCCGTCGACCTGGCGGGTCGGGCGCGCTGGCACAACGACGAGGGCGTCCTCGCCGGGCTGAGCGGCCTGATCCGGTCACGGCCCGACGGCCACACCCACGGGGCCTGGCACGCCTACGGCGGCTACCGGCTGGCCAGGTTCGACCTGCGGCTTCTCGGCGAGGTGCTGGGAACCGGCGGCGACGGTCCCGATGGCTTCGGCTATGGGCTCGACGCCGGGGCCAGCTTCGACCTGGCCGCCGGTCCTCTGGAGGGCGTGAACGTCGTCGCACGCTACGAGCGCTGGGATCCGGACCGCGACGCGCAGTGGGACCACGCCTGGGACGCGGCGCTGGGCGGCGACGTCGGCTTCGGCGGTGCGGTCCGCGCCGGTCTGCTCTACGAGCTCCGCATCCCGTCGGACGTCGCCCTGGCGATCGAGCACCACGTGACGTTGCAGCTCAAGGCGCGGATCTGATCAGACCTCGCCGCCGCGAGTGTCGCTCTGGGCGACACTCGGGTGTCCACACGCCCGTGTGAGGCCCTGGATGTCGCTCTGGGCGACACTCGGGCGCCGGAGGTGTGGCTAGTCCAGCTCCTGGAAGGCCTCTTCGTCGGGGGTCTCGGCGGCGTCGAGGAAGGCCAGGTGTCCGGGCTCGAAGACCCGGTCCAGCAGCAGGCGCAGGGGCACGAGCAGGGCGATCACCAGCGGGAAGAGCACGGCGATCGCCGAGGCCTTGACCACCCAGAGGATCAACAGGGCCAGGGCCTGGACCAGGGTGTAGCGGTGCACGATGGCTCGCGGGACCCGGCGCAGGTAGTGGGTCGGTGGGACCATGGCCGGGTCCATGATCCAGAGGCGCATGCGCTCCACGAACTGGTTGCCCCGCAGGCTCGCCACGCCCATGAACAGGAACAGCCCGAAGAGCACCGCCATCGGCACGAGGCGCAGCAGGTCCAGGGCGAGCAGCGAGAGCCCGATGAGCAGGTGGACGGCGAGGCCGGTGACCCGGGTCTCGCGGACCTCGACGATGCGCTCGGTGCCGCCGCGGTTCTCGGTCTCCGCCAGGGCTCGGACGTGGTTGAGCGACCGCACGGTGGCCGCGGCGACCCAGGGCAGTCCGAACAGGGAGAAGCCGCCGATCAGCGCGGCGAGGACCAACAGGTCCAGGTGGTAGGCGCCGCCCTTCACCAGGCGGTGGTCGGGGTTGTTCACCAGGCGCACCGTGATGTTCTGGTCCAGGTAGAGCAGCACCGTCACCAGCAGCGCCGGGCCGGCCGAGGCCAGCAGGACCCAGCGGGGGGCGTCGAGGGGACTCACGAACCAGGACCGCTCCAGTGTCGGCGCGAAGTGTTCCGGGACGGTCAGGGTCACCAGGTCGACGGGGTGGAGGGCGAAGGCGATGGAGGTCATCACCGTGATGGCGATCGCCGGCCCGAAGTCCGCCAGGAACTCCCGCGCGAAGCGCGTCAGGTAGGGCCGCCGGCGCAGTGAGCTGAGCCCCAGCGCGACCTGGAAGGTGCCCAGGGCCAGCAGCAGTCCCAGCAGCGCCGAGTCGTGCTCCACGTCGACGCCACTGAAGCCGCTCAGGGTGTCGTGGAGGGCCTCGGCGATGAAGATCAGGCTGATCAGCGCGGCGAAGATCTCGTCCGTGAACCGGGTGAACCAGTGGATCAACCGGGAGGCTTCGAGGACGGCCAGGGCGGCGAGGAAGACGGCGGTCCAGAGCCCGATGCAGGCCAGCGTCGGCAGGAAGGGCAGCTCCAGCGCCCGGCAGGCCTGGTAGAGCACGCCGAGGAAGACCACGATCGGTCCGGTGCTGCCGAGGATCGACAGGGGTTGTCCGGCGAAGAGGGCGTAGACGACCCCGGCCACGGCCGTTCCCAGCAGGGTCTCCAGCACACCGATCTCGCCGCCCGTCAGCACCGAGAGCAGCCCGCCGAAGGCGACCGTCGGTGCGATGCAGGCGAAGAAGAGGAAGAGCACGGTGGCGAGGGACTTGCTGTTCAGTCCGTCGGTGAAGTCGGAGAGGTAGTGCGGCGCGCGGCGCTGGATGTCAGCGATCAACCCCCCGAACGGTCGGCCCGTCCTCTGCAGCTCCTGGGGGGGGTCCCCGTGGGTGGCGGGCGGTGGCGTGCGCAGCTCCTCCAGGTAGGCCTCGAAGACGCCGAGCAGCTCCATCGTGTTGCGGGCGCCGAGCGCCTGGCCGCTGAAGCGCTCGTCCACGAGCATCCAGCCGAAGGTCTCCAGGTCATCGTCGAGGGGACCGGGGCTGGTGGCCGAGCCCACGACCACCCAGAGCCACCGGAAGGCCGCCCCATCGGAGGCGGAGAACGTCGTCGACAGCCGCACCAGCGCCGTGTGACTCCGTCCCGATCCCGTGTGGCTCAGGCGCTTGACCGCCACCTGGTGCCCGAGGTTCGCCGGCAGCGGGTCGTCGGCGTCGAGCGCCGTCCAGATGATCTCCCCATGGGCCGAGGGGAGCCCATCGTGGGCGATCAGCCGAGCCAGCACCTCGTCGACCGCCTCCCGGACGCTCTGAACGGCGAGGTCCAGGATGATGACGCTGCCGGTCTGTGCCACGTGCACACCCATCCGCCGCCGCCTTGCCCCCCGGTCCACCGTGCAGCTCCAAGCCTACCTCAGCCACCTTGACACCCCGAATCCACGTGAGTAGATGGGGAGCGCCTGCTGGGGCGTGGTCGAATTGGCAAGACGTCGGGTTCTGGCCCCGAAGGTTCCAGGTTCGA
>CAZCVP010000152.1:11098-19783 GCA_964501915.1 uncultured Enterobacterales bacterium | reverse complement strand
GGGACGGAAGTTGCCTCGCGCACCGGTACACTACTTCCGCCGTGGTCATCTAGGAGAACCCCATGGCGGATCTCGCCACCCTCCAGCGCTTCGGCCAGCTCTACAACCAGGGCTACCTCCCTTCGGTCGGGTCCTGGGTCCAGGTCGACCCGGGCGCGGGCCTCACCACCATCTTCAACGCCTTCAACACCCTCGGCAACCAGGTCCTGGAGCTCTTCCTCGTCGAACCGAGCGGAGGTACGGTGGTGACCTACGAACCGGGCCCCCTGGGCACCAACAAGACCCTGCGCCTCGACCTGGAGGACCTGTTCGACCCCGACGATCTGCCGTTCGAGGGCTGCATCTGGGTCTGGGCCAAGGGCGACGACTCCCAGGGCTCGATCGGCCTCCAGGCCATCGACCTGGACTTCGTCGATCGCAGCCGACCGGCGGGCCACACCCTGGGCAGCGTCCACCTCATCTTCGACTTCCTCAACACCCTCGGCCAGGGTCCCTACATGGACTACGTCGGGCCGCGGATCATGACCGCCGAGACCCCGGAGGGCAGCCAGCGCTACTACAACTACCTCGGCCTGGCCCACATCCCCCTCGACCTGGGCACCAGCGGTGCCAGCGTGGTCATCACGATCGCCAACGAGGACGGCGACACCTGGTCGGCGGATCCCATCGCGCTGAACTCGATGGGGTCCTGGTTCGGCAGCCTCGAGGCGCTCTTCCCGGGCCTGCCCGACTTCCTGGCGCGAGAGGACGGCAGCGGGGGCTTCGGGGTGCTGGGCGTCCAGGAGGCGAGCAGCCGGATCACGGGGCTCTGCGGCATGGTGAAGCTGATCGACGTGCTGACGTCGTCGATGTCGATCAACCACATCAACGACCGGAACTTCGCGCGGCCGGCGCAGAAGGAGGGGTAGGGGACCCCGGAACCGGCCTCGGGCAGAGCAGAGGTCCCCCCGATCTGTCCGGTGACCCACAGAGGTCCCCTCCATGTGTCCGCTCGCGGCGGTCTTCGGCTGGGCTTGGCGATCGCTGCTACGCAATTCCAGGGAGTTGGGGATGAGGCCGCCCGAGGGCGGGTCGACAGCCGGACACAGAGGCGGGACCTCTGCGGTCGGGCGGACAGATCAGGGGAACCTCTGTCGTGGCTCGCTACAGCCCCCGCTCCAGCACCACCTGGCCGCCGACCACGACCTCCACCCGGACCGCTCCGACGGGAGGCTCCCAGGTCGCCCCGATCTCCTCCGACAGCACCTCGCCGTCCGCCCCGTAGGCCGTCCAGCGCCGCAGCGGCTCTCCCTCGTCGAAACCCTCGGCCGTGGTGGTCCAGGTCTCGCCGATCACCCACTCCGCGTCGTGTTCCGGGAGTGGCGACTGCTCCAGCGGTCCGAAGCCGTGGGCGTCGTAGAAGGCCGGGTCCAGTGGCTCGTTGCGCCAGTCGCAGTGGACGTGGCTGGTGTACTCCGAGACGTAGTCGGCGCCGCGGGCGCTGCAGGCACTGGCCAGGCCGGCGAGCGAGGTGACCGAGGAGTACATGTCGGCGGCGTCGCCGTACATGTGGCGAGACGAGGACGCGGAGCCGCTGATGCTCGCGTTGTAGCCGGGGCTGCGGTAGCCGCTGTTGATGTTGAGCGCCCCCCCGGTGTCGTCGCGGACGGCCTGCAGCGAGGCCATGGCGTGGCCCTGGTAGACGCCCCAGCGGCCCTTGTAGTCCTGCATGACCTCGCCCAGCGCGAAGTTGGGCGCCAGCTTCAGGCCGGGGTCCACCTTCGTCAGATCGATGAACCGGACCGGGGCCAGGTACTGGGCCGAGCCGCCGTAGGGGTCCGGGTAGTCATAGTCCGAGCCCCAGCCCGCGCTCCAGTCCGCGACCGGAACGCAGGTGGTCCAGCTCCGGTCGCTTCCCGGGTAGCAGGCCTCCGGGTCGGCGTCGGCGTCCGCGTCCGTGTCGACATCGGTGTCGGTGTCGGTGTCGGTGTCCGTGTCCGTGTCGGTGTCCGTGTCGGTGTCGCTGTCCGACTCGACCGGGCCGGAGTCCAGCGCGGTGTCGGCGGAGTCCACGCCGGCTGCGGGAGGCGGTCCGGACGGAAAGGGACGGCTGGACAGGTCTTCGGCACAACCGAGGAGGGCCCAGGCGATCCACATAGGTGACCAGCCTACCGCCGGGTCTGTGAGGCCGAGGTCAGGGGGTTGGGGGGTGCACCATGACCACGTCGACCCCGTGGGTCGCCGCCGCCTTGCCGCGGCTGTCGACCACCACGGCCTCCACGCCCTCGAGGCTGGCCACCAGGCCCAGCCCGGCCTCCTTGCCGAGCACCATCACCGCCGTCGACAGCGCGTCGGCCAGGGTCGCTTCGGCGCAGATCACCGTGGCCGAGCGCAGGCCGCGGGCCGGTCTCCCGGTCCGGGGGTCCAGGATGTGGTGGTAGCGCACGCCCCCCTCGACGAAGTAGCGCTCGTAGTCGCCGCTGGTGGACAGGGAGGTGTCGGAGACGGCGACGAGGCCGAAGTAGTCGTCGGGCGTCGAGCGGGGGTCGCGGATGCCCACCCGCCAGGGCCGGCCGTTCTTGTCCCCGCCAGCCTGGACCTGGCCCCCGGCCGAGAGCAGGAAGTCGGTGACGCCAGCCGCTCGCAGCGCTGCGGCCGAGCGGTCCAGCGCATAGCCCTTGGCGATGCCGCCGAGTCCGATCTTCATGCCGGCCACCGGTAGACGCAGGCTGCTCGCCGCCTCGTCGAGCTCCAGGCGGCGGTAGTCGACCAGGGCGGTCCGGGCGGCGATGTCGGCGTCGGAGGGCACCGGCCCCGGCGTGCGGAAGTCCCACAGCCCCCACAGGGCGGCCCAGGTCACGTCGAAGGCCCCGTGGGTGAGCTCCCCGATCTCGACGCCACGCCGGGTCAGGGCGAAGAGCTCGGCGGGCACGGTCACGGGGTCCCCGCCCGCCGCGAGGTTCACCGCCGTCAGCGCCGTGCCCTCCTTCCACTCGTTGGCCGTGGCCTCCACCCGGGCGAACTCGGCGAAGACGCGCTCGGCCTCGCCGGCCTGGTCCTCGGGCAGCGAGACGTCGATCCGGGTGCTCATCAGCTCCCGGCTCGTGGTGATGAACACGGTCTCGGGCTCGGGCGTCCCGGCCCAGGCTGCTCCGGCGACCAGACCGAGCGCCAGGATCCTACTCAGGGCGGTCCCCATCACAGAGCTGACACTCCCCACAGTCGCCGTCGTCCTCTTCCCGCTGCAACGTGAGCCACCCCCAGACCATACAGCCCGCAGCCACGGCGAGCACCGCGAGCACCTTGGTGAGCACGGAGACCTCAGGCCTCGCTGAACAGGCCGGCGAAGCCCATGAAGGCCAGGGACAACAGCCCGGCGATGATCAGGCTCATCGCCGTGCCCTTCATCGCCGACGGGATGTCGGACAGCTCCGACTCCTCACGCAGGCCGGCCATGAGCACGATGGCCAGGGTGAAGCCGGCGCCGGCGCCGAGGCTGTAGACCAGCCCCTGGAGGAAGGTGTAGGACTTGTTGGTCTGGAAGAGCGCCAGGCCGAGGATGGCGCAGTTGGTGGTGATGAGCGGTAGGAAGATGCCCAGGGCCCGGAAGAGCACCGGGCTGAGCTTCTTGATCACCATCTCCACGAACTGGACCGTGCTGGCGATGACCAGGATGAAGGAGATGAGCTTGAGGTAGGGGGCGTGCGGCAGCACGAAGGTGTTCAGCAGCGAGGCGCAGGCCGAGGTCACGAACATCACGAAGGTGGTGGCGAGTCCGAGCCGCACGGCGGTGTCGATCTTGGTGCTGACCCCGAAGAAGGGGCACAGTCCCAGGAAGTAGGACAGCACGAAGTTGTTCACCAGCATCGCGCCGACGAAGATCCAGACGAATTCAGCGGCCACGTGCACCTCCAGCGGCGGCGGCCTGCTCCGCCTGGATGCGCTCCTTGCGCTCCCGGGCGGCGTTGAAGCCCAGCAGGATGAGACCCAGCATCAGGAAGCCGCCCGGCGGGAGGATCATCACGACCCAGGGCTCGAAGTTCGGGCCGAAGAGCGACAGCCCGAAGAGCGAGCCGTTGCCGAGGATCTCTCGCACGCCGCCCAGGCACAACAGCGCGAAGGTGAAGCCGACCCCCATGCCCACCGCGTCGGCGATGGCCGTGCGGGTCTTGTTCTTGGAGGCGAAGGCCTCCTGGCGCCCGAGGATCAGGCAGTTCACCACGATCAGCGCGATGAAGGCGCCCAGCTCCTTGTGGACCGCGGGCAGCAGCGCCAGGAGCGTGTAGTCGGCCACCGTCACGAAGGTGGCGATGACCACGATGAAGGTCGAGATGCGCACCTGCTTGGGGATGACGTTGCGCAACAGCGAGACCAGGGTGCTCGATCCCACCAGCACGAAGATGGTCGCTGCGCCCATGGCCAGGGCGTTGATGGCCGTGTTGGTCACCGCCAGCATCGGGCACATGCCGAGCACCTGGACGAAGACCGGGTTGTCCCGCCAGAGCCCCTTGGCGAACTCCTCGTAGAGGCGGTCCGGATCGCTCGTGCGGCTCACGGCGTGCCTCCGGCGTTCTCCGGCAGCCGGGGCAGCCAGGTCTGGTCCGACTCGTTGATGATGCGCACGATGGCCCTCGAGGAGATGGTCGCCCCGGTGATGGACTCGACGTGGTGGTCCTCGGTGCTCTTGCCGTTGGGCACCAGGACGATCTCGGGATCGACGGCGAGATGGTCGAATTCGCCGACGAAGTCCAGGTCCTTGATGATCTTGTCGCCGAGGCCCGGGGTCTCGCGGCTGTCGAGGACCCGCATGCCGGTCACCCGCTGCCGCACGGGGTCGAAGCCATAGAGGATGGAGATGGTGTCCTGGAAGCCCGGACCGGCGGCGGGGATCGCGTAGCCGACGAGTCGCCCGGACTCGTCGCTGGCGGCGAAGATGGCCTCGCCGTCGCCTTCGGGCTGGACGACCAGCGCACCGTCCGCGAAGGCCATGCGCTCCAGGGTCGCGCTCCCCGGCACCACCTTGAACACCGCCTCGCGCAGCTCGCGGGCCTTGTTGGCGGTGATGGTGGGCAGGGTGATCTCGTAGATGCCCACGATGGCCAGTCCGCTGACCAGGCCCGCCACCCCGAGGGTGATGATCATGCTCGCCACGCTGGCTTCGCCGCGGCTCACGTCTTCACCCCGTGGCCGAAGGTGCGGGGCTGGGCGATGCGGTCGACGAGCGGCGTGGCCGAGTTCATGAGCAGGATGGCGTACATGACGCCCTCGGGCAGACCTCCCCAGCGTCGGATGAGCACCACCAGCAGTCCGATGCCGATGCCGAAGATCCAGGCCCCCTTGGGGGTCGTGGGGCTGGTCACCGGGTCGGTCGCCATGAAGACGGCGCCAAACAGCAGGCCACCGGCGCCGAGCATGAAGGTCGGCGGTGGCGCGGTCTCCGGGGCGAGGGCGTAGAGGACGGCGCTGATCACGAAGACGCTGGCCAGCATCGCCACGGGGATGCGCCACTCGAAGGCCCGTCGCCAGGCCAGCCAGAGCCCGCACACGACCAGCAGGGCCGCGCTGGTCTCGCCGAGGGACCCCCCGGTGTTGCCGACCACCAGCGAGGAGAGCTCCGTGAGCTCCTGGCTGAACTTCTGGGCGCCCAGCGGCGTGGCCGCCGTGACGACGTCGACCGACGGGCTCATCAGGGGCATCGCCAGGGTCGAGCCCGGCAGGGAGCCCCAGGCGCTCGGGGCCGGCCAGGTCGTCAGCGCGATGGGGAACGCGGCCTGGAGGAAGGCCCGACCGACCAGTGCCGGGTTGAAGAGGTTCTGGCCCAGGCCACCCCAGACCAGCTTGCCGAGGCCGATGCCGCTCGCGCCGCCGACGAAGGCGATCCAGAGGGGCAGGCCCGGAGGCAGGGTCAGCCCCAGCACCACCCCGGTCAGGATCGCCGACCAGTCGCCGAGGGTGCTCTCGCCCTTGGCGGTGAAGACCCACTCGGTGAGCACGGCGCCGAGGGTGCAGCTCCCGACCACCAGCAGGGCGGCGGGCCCGAAGAACCAGACGGCGGCCACCAGCACCGGCACCAGGGCCAGCACCACGTCGCGCATGATGTCGGGCACACCGACCGCGGTGCGCAGGTACGGCGAGGTCTGGACGGCGAGGCGAGGAGAACGTCCCATGGCTAGCTGTCGGCCTTCTGGGAGCGCAGCCAGGCCTTGGCGGCCCGGAACTGCTGCACGAGGGGGATGCGGGCGGGACAGGAGAAGCTGCAGGCGCCGCACTCCATGCAGTCCATGACGTTGAGCTCGGCCATGGCCTCGAAGCGACGGACGCGGGCCAGGCGGCCCATCCGCGAGGGGTTCAGCGCGTAGGCGCAGGCCTCGAGGCAGCGACCGCACTTGATGCAGGGGGCGATCTCGGCGACCGGCGCGTCTTCGGCGGTGAAGGCCAGCAGCCCGCTGGTGCCCTTGAGCAGCGGCCCCTCCAGGGTGGCCACCGGCGCCCCCATCATCGGGCCACCGTTGATGACCAGGACCGTGTCGTCGGTCGGGCCACCGCAGTGGGCCATCACCTCGCGCAGCGGGGTGCCGATCGGGACCAGGAGGTTGGCGGGACGGGGAATGCCCGAGCCGGCGACGGTCACCACCCGCTCCACCAGCGGCTCGCCGGCCTCCACCCAGCGGGTCAGCGCCGCCATCGTGCCGACGTTGTTGACCATCATGCCGACGTCGATGGGCAGGGCACCCGACGGGACCTCGTCGCCGAAGAGCGCCCGGATGAGGACCTTCTCCGCGCCCTGGGGATACTTGGTCTCCAGGGCCCGGACGGAGATCTCGAAGCCGACCGGCTCACGCCGGGTGAGGGCCTGGCGCAGCACGGCGATGGCGTCGGGCTTGTTCGCCTCCACGCCGATGACCACCCGCTCGACCTCCAGGACCGCGCCGAGGATCTCGCAGCCCCGCAGCACGTCCTGGGGTTGTTCCTCCATGACCCGCTGGTCGCAGCAGAGGAAGGGCTCGCACTCGCAGCCGTTGATCACCAGGGTGTGGCAGCGCTGCTCCGGCTTCAGGGCGTACTTGACGTGGCTCGGGAACGCGGCGCCCCCCAGCCCGACCAGCCCGCCCTCCTGGACGAGATCGACGAAGGCGCTCCGCTCCAGGTCGCTCCAGTCCGGCACCTCGGAGGTGACCATCTTCTGGGTGGCGTAGGCATCGGTCTCCAGCTCGATGGCCGGGACCATGCCGCCGGAGGCGTGGCGGCGGGGGGCGATGTCGGCGACCGTGCCGGTGACGGGGCTGTGGAGCGACGTGGAGACGAAGCCGCCCGGACGGGCCAGGAGCTGCCCGCGCACGACCCGCTCGCCCTTGCGCACCACGGCCACCGAGGGCGCCCCGATGTGCTGTCCCAGCGGAAGCACCAGGCGCTCGGCGAAGGGGACCCTCTGGATGGCCAGCGAGGAGGCGGGCTCCTTGGACTCCGCGGGGTGGATGCCCCGAGGGAAGGTGGAGGGCTTGCGGGCGGCGTTCATCGTCAGCCCTGGGCGGTTCCGTCGGGGACCTGGTAGCCGGCGAGGGCCAGGAGCCGGCGCTCGATCCGGCCGGCGATGCCGGCCTCGAGCTCCTGGCGCTGGGCCTCGAGCTCGGCGGTGTGGCGCCGCTGCAGCTCCGCGACCTCGGCGGCGTGCACCGCCTCCAGCTCGGAGCGGACCTGGTCCTTCACACCCGCCGTGAACGGGGTCTGGGCGCCGGAGAGCTCCTGGAGGAGGGTGAGCGCCGGAGAGGCCTCGCTGGAGTCCGCCTCCAGGGTGACCCGGGTGCCGAACACGCCCGTGGCCCCTGGATCGAACCGGAAGCGGGTCCAGGTGCCGTCGTCGAGAGCCTGCCGGGCGTGGGCGATGGCCTGGTCGGTGTCCAGGCCCAGGCTGGCCGGGCTGGGGGCGTGGACCCGGTGCAGGCTGGGTCCGGCGTGGTCCCAGGCCTGGACCCAGGAAGCTGTCAGCGCATCCCCGCGACCGATGGAGCCCTGCGTCACGCGGGCCCCGGCGACACCGAGCACCAGGGCGGCCAGCTCGGGCTCTCCCACGCCGCCGGGCTCGGCCAGCACCAGGGCCTTCAGGGGGAGGCCGGTCTGCACGAGGCTCTCGAGTGAGCCGAGGTCGGGCGAGCCGTCCCGGATCACGAGCAGCAGCGGTGGGCAGATCGCCCGCTCCTCCGCGGTCAGCTCCGACCACGTGGGCGGGGAGGGTGGCCCGGAGCGGGCGCCCTGGGCCGGATCGTCGAGCTCCAGGCGGGCTGCGCGGACCAGGGCGATGCCGGCGGCCGCCTGGCGGATCTGGCCCTCGAGCAGGCCCTCGCTGAGCGACGCCAGGCCCTCGCCGTCGGCGACGACGGCCGGGGCCTGGAAGGGGTTGTAGGGGAAGCGCACGCCGAGCTGGTCGGCGACGGAGCGCTCCAGCACCAGGCCGACCCGGGCCCGACCCAGGCCGCCACCGGACTGCTCGAGGTCCACAGCGAGCTCTTCGAGCCCGGCCCGCAGCCAGGCGAGGCGGCGCAGGCGGGCCATCCGGCCGGCACCGAGGCGCGCGGCGGTCCCCCCCTCCTTCACCCGGCCGAGGAACTCGCCGAGGGAGGCGTCGCCCCCATCGAGGGCGTGGCTGAGCGCCCCGCGGTCGCCCGTCGGCAGGGCGGCCTCCACGTCGGCCTGGACGACCTCCGTCGT
>CAZCVP010000152.1:0-11088 GCA_964501915.1 uncultured Enterobacterales bacterium | reverse complement strand
GGGGCGTTTCAGGGGGGGTGGGTGGGGGGGCCCTGTTTGGGGGGGGGGTTTTCGGGGGGGGTGGTCGCGGGTCGGCAGGGCCGAGGCCAGCTCGCTCTCCAGGGCGCTGCGGATCTCGCCGACGAGGTCCGTCACCTGCTGGAAGTGGCGAGCCAGGCGGGGCCGGAGCGCGCTCTCGGCGGTGGCCAGGGCCAGGCGCAGCGCCAGCCGGGGTCCCGACCCGGGGTCCGCGCCCGCTCCTCCGGTGCAGGCCAGCGCGGCGCGGTGGCTGAGCAGCACGGCGGCAGCCACGCCGACCTCGGCGTGGGTGGAGAGCCGGGCGATGGTGGCCTCGGGGGCATCCGGGAGCAGCTCGAAGGCCCGGCGGACCCGCACGGCTTCGTCCAGGCGCTCGGCGCTCTGCGGCACCGAGGTCAGGGCCTGGGGCTCGCAGGAGGTCGAGCAGGCGCCGCAGCCGGTGCAGGTGTCGGGGTCGACGGACAGGGTCAGCAGCTCTCCTGTGCCCTTCTTCTGCTGCTCCGCTTCGTCGAACCAGGCCGCCGCCGCCACCAGCGGCAGGTCGGCGAGGGGTGAGCTGATGGCCAGGGCCGCGGCGTGGGCGGCGGTGCTCGTCGCCTCGTCCAGGCTGGCCTTGTCGATGGCGGTCCGGGCCGCGCCCGCGAGCAGGCTGGCGGCGTCGGGGAGCGAGGCCTCTGCGCGGCCCTTGACCTCGCGGACCATCGCCTTGGCGATCGCTCCCGAGAGACGCCGCAGCGCCCCCGGGTCGGTCCCCCTGGCGACCGCCTCGGCGGTCGCGGTGTCCAGCAAGGCCCGCGGCGTGAAGGAGGCCACGCCGATGGCCCCGTCCGGGCAGGCGGACCAGCAGGCGCCGCAGCCCGTGCAGGCCTCGGGATCGAGGGCCGGCAGGACCGAGCGAGCGGTGGAGAGGTCGGCGAAGGCCGAGGTCATCGGCGGCACGGCGGCCACGGCCAGGGCCGGATCGACCGAGATCCGGTCGGTCAGGCCGTCGCGGTAGAGCGAGCCGACGTTGGCGAAGAAGGCCGGGAGGGCGTCGGCGGTGGTGTCACCGCGGCCCAGACGCCGGACGGCCAAGGGAGCCACGCCTTCTCCGACCGCGCCGGCATCGTCGACGGTCGGTGTCGCGTCGGGCTGGAGACCCTCGTAGCCCTGGCGCAGGGCCTGCTCGGCGGCTTCGGACTCCTCGGCGGCGGACTTCCAGGCGGCGATCGCCCGCGGCAGGCGCACACCAGCACCCAGCTTCTCCAGGGCGGCGAGGGCGGCGCCGGCGAGAGCAGCCGAGGACGGCTCGGTCTCCGGCAGCGCCCAGACGTCGGCGCCGGCCGCGTCTGCGGCTCGCGCCGCCGTCGTCGGGAGCCTGCCCGGGCCGACGACGAGGTGACCCTCCGGCCCCAGACCGGCGAGGTCATCGGCGGTCGCCGAAGCGGCGTCGGCGAGCACGACGAGGTCCACGGGGGTGGCGTCACCGGGGTCTCCGACCCCCTCCGCCGACCAGGTGAGGTCCAGGTGGCGTGCCTGGGGCCGGCGTCCTCGGAGGGACCCGCCCAGGGTCTGCTCGAGCAGGAGGCCCAGGGCGCCGGCCAGCACGGCGTCGCCGACGACCCGCACGGTGAGGGCACCCTCGGGCCGGAGGTCCAGCCCCGTCTCGGCCCGGACTCCGAGCTCGTCTACGGTCGGGAGGGCCCGTCCGACGGTGTCGAGCCAGGCCTGGTGGCGCGGGTGGGCAGCCTGGGAGGCGGGCAGGCCGAGCCAGGGTCGCGGAGCCTCGCCGGAGAGCAAGCGCTCGCAGGCCGCGGTCAGGTCGGCAGCGCGAAGCTCGCCGGTCCGGCGGAGGCTCGACACCTTGGTCTCGGCGCCCAGGGCGGCGCGGACCTGCTCGAAGAGCGGTGCGGCGGCCAGCGGGTTGGCGTCGAGCCCGTCGATGACGACGATCCGGGTGCCCCGGGCCTGGCTCGCCGTCAGAGCCTCGGCCTTCAGGGGACGGAGGCAGCGAACGGTGAGCAGGCCGACCTTCTTGCCGCGGCCTCGGAGGTGGTCCACCACCAGCTCGACGGTCTCGCTGGCGGCTCCCTGGACCACGAGCACCAGCTCGGCACCCTTGACCTCGTGGGCCTGGACGGGGTCCAGGCGTCGCCCGGAGAGCATGGCCCAGGACTCGACGCAGGTCTCGAGCAGCGGCGCGACGTCGGTGTGCCAGAGGGCCTCGCGGGCGGCGGCGTGGACCGCGGCGATCTCGGGACCCTGCTGCGAGCCGTGGAGGCGTGGACGCTCCAGGTCGTGCCACCGGGGCAGGCGCCGGCGCTCGGCGCCGAAGTAGAGGGCCTGGGCCCCCGTGGCGCTCCGCACGGCGTCCCCGTCGGCTCCCAGCCAGCTCGCCACGCCTTCGGGCACCTCGATGACCTGGGGCACGCCGGCCGTCCAGCCGACCTCGACGCCGACGATCACCGGCACCAGCGCGGTCTCCGAGAGGCGCGTGGCGAGGACGGTGAGGTCGAAGACCTCCTGGACATTGCGGGCCATGAGCTGGACGCAGCCGGTGCTGCCGGCCCGGTGCCAGGCACCGCCGTCCCCCGGTCCGCCGTGGCAGACCACCACCACCAGGGGAACGGAGCGCTCGGCGCCCTGCCGCAGCAGCTCCATGCCCTCCCTCAGCTCGCTCGGCGTGACCGCGACCGCGCTGCGCACGCCGGCCATGGCGCCGCCCAGGGCCGCCCCGACACAGTCCCAGGTCCGCGCTCCGGCCAGGTGAGTGGCGAGGTGGGCCGCCTGGAGACCCTCGACGACGATGCGCTCGCCGGGGGGAAGGACCGGGTCCTTGGCGAAGAGGTGCCTGAGCCAGCGTCCGGCCCGCTCGGCGATGTCAGCCATGTGCCCTCCAGACCGGCGCGTCCGGGTCCTGTTCTGCGAATTGGCGTTCGGTCAGCCAGACGATGGCGCCCGTCGGGCAGCGGTTCGTCGCGGCCGGGGTGAGCGGACCGGCGTCCGGGTCGATCACCGGCAGTCCGTCCACCATCTCGATGACGTCTTGGGGCGCGTCCTGGACGCACCGACCGCAGGCGTCGCAGGCCACCTTGCAGATCGCCTTGGCGGGGTCGCCGGTCATCGGCGAGCTGCACTGCACCCAGAGCGGCTGCTCGAGGGGCACGATGTGGAAGATGTCCCGGGGGCAGGCCTCGACGCAGTCTCCGCAGGCCGTGCACTTGTCGACCACGACCACGGGCAGTCCGTTGTCGTTGAGCGCCAGGGCGTCGAAGGTGCAGACCTCGACGCAGTCGCCCATCAACAGGCAGCCCCAGGGGCAGGCCTTGCCGCCCTCGGCCACCACATTGGCCTCGCGACAGGTCCGGGCGCCGCGGTAGTCGGCGAGGTCCGGGGCCTCGGCGTAGCCTCCGGCGCAGGCGAGGCGGGCCACGCGCTTGACCTGCTCGCCGGCGTCGACGCCCAACAGCTCGGCGATCTCCTCGATCGCCTCGGCCGAGGAGACCGTGCAGCCTCCCGGGGCCATCGTGCCCTCGATGAGGGCCTCGGCGAAGGCGTGGCAGCCGGGTGCGCCGCAGGCGCCGCAGTTGGTGCCGGGCAGGGCCTCATCGACCGCCTCGAGGCGCGGGTCCTCAGGCACGCGCAGCAGGGTCCAGGCCACCGCCAGCAGCGTGGCGAAGCCGACCCCGAGGGCCGCCATGATGAGGGTCGCGCTGACGAAGCTGGGCATGGGCCTACCGGAACTTCTCCGCCCGCGCGAGCAGGGCCTCGAGGCCGGGCTCGTCGGGGTCGAGGGGGGCACCGGGGTGGATGCAGCGGGAGGGGCACTTCTCGGCCGCCTTCACCATGTCCTCGTAGGTCCCTGCCGAGGGGTCGAGGATCTGGGCCTGCTTGTTGGCGTCGTAGCCGAAGAGCTGGGGGTTGATGTCGATGCAGTCGTTGCAGCTCGTGCAGAGCGCGGCGTCGATCCAGGCCTCTTCGTCGTCGTCGTCGTCCTCGGCGACGGGCGCCGGGGCGGCCTCGACGGCGACCTCCTCCTCCTCGACCGGCTCGCTCACCACAGGGGTCGTCGGGGCAGGACGCGCCCTCGGCGTCGCCGTGAAGTCGGTCTCCAGCAGGCTGGCGGCCAGGCGGCCGATGGCCTCGGAGGCGCCTTCGGCGAGGGCCTCGGCGACGGCCTCGGCTTGTGCGACCTCGGACCGCTCGCGCTCCGCGGCGGCCTCGGCGTCCGCCTCGGTGCGCACCTTCGCCGCGGCGGCCAGCGCGTAGCCGTTGGCCACTCCGCCCAGCTCACGGAGCAGGCGCCAGGCGCGACGGACGCCGAGCACCGTGCGCACCAGCTCGGGATCGGCGATGCGCTGCTCGGCGCCCCCGGGGCCCCAGAGCTCGATGGTGGGCAAGGTGTCCAGGCTGGGGGACTCGAGCCAGTCGGCCAGGGGCACCAGGCGCTCGGTCTCGTGGTCCGCCGGATGGCGCAGCAGCGAGCGGAGCTTGGGGTCCAGCCAGGCGGCGTGGGCCACGGTGAAGCCGACGCCGTCGTCGCCGCCAGCGGGCCAGTCGGCCTCGGGATCGCTGTTGCCGGAGATGTCCATCATGCCGTCCCAGCCCTCACCGGCGCTGGGATCGAATTGGAACAGGGCGTGGGAGCGGCAGGTCACGGCGGCCTGGGCCACCAGCCAGGGGGAGATCCCCGTGCCCTCGAGGTGGCCGTCGAAGACGACGTGCAGGCCCGCCAGGTCGCCGGACAGCGCCCTGTCGACACCCGCCGCGAGGTGGTCGGGCTGCGCCGGGGTGGAGCGCTGGACGAAGGCGCTGCTGCTCGCCATGCCGACCATCGCCGGGTCGGCGACACCGAGCAGTCCGATGCCCTTGCGCTCGAGCACCACCTGGATCGGGTACGGACCGGCCAGCAGCCGGCAGAGCTCGGAGAGGCCGCCGACGACCACGTCCTCGGCGCCCTGGACGACCACCACCGGTGCCACCTGGCGACGCTCCTGGGCGCTGAAGTCGGCCCACCCGAAGGACTGGACGAGCCGGTCGTGGCGCTCGGCGTCGTAGGCGCCGACGATCTCCAGGCGGGCGACGCGCACGTCGCGCAGCAGCTCGACCCGTGCGGCGACGCCCCGCTCGAAGGCCTCCCAGGCCTGGGAGAGCGGCTCGGGATGGGCCAGCACCTCGCAGCCGGTGTCCCCCGCGGCCCAGGGGCTGTCGCCACCGGCCGAGATCACCACGGTGCGCTGAGGCGTGGTGTCCTGGAGGGCGGCTGTCAGGCGGGTGTGCAGACCCTTCAGCCGCTCGATGCGGGCCGGCGAGGACGCCTTGGAGCCGCGCTTGCGGCCGACCACACCCGAGAGCGCAGCGGCGTCGAGGTAGCGAGCACCGGCGGAGCCGACGGAAGAGGTGAGGGCCCCGGGTTCCCGGGACGAGGGGTCCAGGGACCGCTCGACCGAGAGCAGGTCCTCGATGCCTGCCAGCAGGGGTGCCAGCTCGGCGGCGAGCCGGATTCGCGCCTCCGCCTGGTAGCGCCGGGCGACGTGGAGCACGACATCGCGGGAGGCGGCCGGCCCATAGCCCACGAGGGTGGCGCCCTCGGGGACCCGCGTCAGCAGGCCGTCGAGGCCCTCCCGCAGCTCGGTCGCCGGTTCGTCCGAGAGGCTGAGCCGCTCCGAGATCGCGTCGATCGCCTCACGCAGGCGCTGTCCCGCGTCGGGCGTGCCGGCGCCGTTGGCCACGGCGAGGCCGGCCTCCAGGCGCAGCAGCGTGTCGCCCAGGAGCTGGCGGCTGGGGCCCTCGGGGACCTCGTCCAGCCAGCCCTGGAGCAGGTCCGGCAGGGGATGGAGGAGATCGCCCTGGTCGGGCGGAGGCAGCAGGAGCGGGTAGCCGATCCGCAGGTGGCTGGCGGTTCCGAAGACCGCCAGGGCGGCGGGGAGCAGCTTCCCCTGCCCGGGAGTCGTCGTCGAAGGAGGCTGTTCCACGGGGACCTCGATGGTCTAGATGGCGAAGCGGTCGAGAGCGGCGTCGATGGCGACCAGCTTCTCCTGGTCGGTCTTCTCGAGCCCGATGGCGCTGTAGGTGTCGTACTGCGGCGCGCTCGCGTCCTTGTAGAGCAGGCCGATGGGCATCGCTCCGGGCGCGGCGGCGATGTCCCGGGCGCCCGAGAGGTTCGACGGGTCGTGCTCCTGGCGGGTGGTGAACATCTTCGTCGAGCGCTCCTCGACCTGGATGCCGTTGGGGTGGGTCAGCATCGTCACCATCGAGGGGTCGTCCTGGAGCTGCTCGAAGATGTGGGACGTGTAGGTCGGGCAGCGCTGGAGGATGCGCACAAAAGAGGTGCCCTCGTGGTCGTGGGCCGCCTTCAGGGTGGCGTAGAGGTGGGGCGGGTTCCAGTCGATGGTCTGGGCCACGAACGACGCGTTGGTGAATCCCAGGGTGGTCGACAGGGGGTCCAGCGCCGGAAGCCAGGCACCGCGAGGGTGGGTGTTCGTGGACTCGCCGGGCTTGGTCGTCGGCGAGGTCTGCTTCTTGGTGAGCCCGTAGATGTTGTTGTCGAACAACATCACGACCATGTTCATGTTGTAGCGGATCGCGTGGACCCAGTGACCGGCGCCGATCGAGCAGCAGTCGCCGTCACCGGTGGCCACCCAGACGTCGAGATCCGGCCGGCGGGCGCGGATGCCGCAGGCCACGGGCAGCGCCCGGCCGTGCAGGCCGTGGAAGCCGTAGGTGCCCATGTAGTGGGGGAAGCGTCCGGCGCAGCCGATGCCCGAGACGGCGACGATCTTCTCCGGGGGGATCTGCTCCTCGCGGCAGATGCGCTGCACGGCGGTGAGGACCGCGAGGTCTCCGCAACCGGGACACCAGCGGGCCTCGCCTCCCTCGTAGTTCTCGAGGGTGAAGTAGCGAGGGGGGACCTCCAGGGACCAATCCGGCTTGAGACCGAACATCAGACGCTCCGGGGGGAGGGGGGGGGGGGGGCGGCCGGCGGGGTGCCGCGCAGCGCCTCGTACACCCCGCTCGGGGAGAGGGGCTGGCCGGGCACGGTGGCCCAGCTATCGATGTCGACCAGCGTGATGGACCGTAAGAGCTGGGCGAGCTGGCCGAGGCGGCGGCTCTCGCCGGAGAAGGCGTCGACGTCGGCGGGATCGCCGTAGTTGATCTCGATCGTCATGACCTTCTCGAAGCGCTCGAAGATGCCGTCGAGGCCCGGCTCCATCGGGAACAGGAAGCGCAGGTGCACGGTCGACACCTTGTGTCCGGCGGCGCGGCCGCGGTCCACGGCCTCCCGGAGCGAGCCGAGGGTCGAGCCCCAGCCGACGAGCAGCAGGTCGCCTTCGTCGCCGCCGTAGACCTCCGGCGTGCGCAGGGAGCGCTGGAGCGCGGCCATCTTGCGACTGCGCATCTCGCAGCCGATCTGGTTGGACTCCGGGTCGTAGGCGACCTTGCTGTTGCGGGTGTGGGCGAGGCCGGTGAGCACGTACTCGCCGCCGGCCTGGCCGGGCACGGGGCGGGGGGAGAGGCCGGTCTCGGGATCCCAGGCGTAGGGCTCGACGTCCGGGTCCCAGTCGCTCTGGTCCGGCGGCGGGCTGAGCCAGGCCTGCTGGGGCACGGGCCGGTCGAAGGGCGCCACGCCGGTGGCGAGGTTGGCGTCGGTGAGCAGGATGACCGGGGTGCGGAACTCCTCGGCGAGCTTGCGGGCGGTGATGGTCAGGTGGAAACACTCGCCGATGGTGGCGGCTGCCATCACGACCTTGGGCGCGTCGCCGGGGGCGCCGAAGAGCGAGGCCAGCAGGTCGCCCTGCTCGACCTTGGTGGGCAGGCCCGTGGAGGGTCCGCCGCGCTGGACCAGCACGATGACGAGCGGGATCTCGCACATCACGGCCAGCCCGACGAACTCGGTCTTCAGGGCCAGGCCCGGGCCGGAGGTGATCGTGCAGGCCGTGCGACCGGCGAAGGACGAGCCGATGGCGAAGCCGATGGCGGCGATCTCGTCCTCGGCCTGGTGCACGAAGCCACCGGAGAGGTGGAACACGCTGGCGAGGTGGTGCGAGGCGCTGGTGGCCGGGGTGATCGGGTACATCGACACCAGGTCCATGCCCGAGGCCATGACCCCGAGTCCCACGGCCTGGTTGCCGTTCATGACCACCTGGGGCCCGATGCCCTCCTGGGCCGGGATGTAGAACCGGTCGGTGACGTTCTCGAGGGCGAAGGCGTAGCCCTCTTCGAGCAGCCGATGGTTCAGATCGATGACCCGCTGGCCCTTGCGGCCGAAGACCGCGGCGATCTCCTTGCGGGCCACCGCCAGGTCGCGGTCGTAGATCGCGCTCAACAGCCCGAGCACGAACATGTTCTTGCCGACCCGGGAGCCACCGGTGATCTCCTGGCAGGCGGCGTCGAGCGCGAGCTCGAAGACCTCGAAGCCGAGCGCCTCGAACTCGGCCACGGCCTTGGCGTACTGCTCGCGGATCAGCTCCGAGCGGTCGTCCTTCCAGCGGCTCTCCAGCAGGACCTTGGTGCCGGGGCGGTAGGCGCCCTGGTCGATCCGGCCGTAGAGCACCTGCTCGTTGAAGGCCACCACGAGGTCCGCCTGGTCCCCCATGTTGGTCATCGGGGTGGCGCCGATGCGGATGCGGATGCCGCTGGCTCCGGCCTTGGAGCGTGCAGGAGGCTTGATCTCCGCGGGGATGATCTCCACCGTCCACACGCCGTTGCCCATCTTGGCGCTGATGGCGCCCAGGGCCTGGCCGGCCTTCTGGGCCCCTTCGCCGGAGTCGCTGACGATCTCGACGATGTGCTGGCGCACGGTCTGGGGCGTTGGACCCTCGGTGGGGAGGACTCCGGCGGGCTGTGCGCCTTCGTTCATCACAACTGCTCCTGAGAGAGGAAGAGGGGCCGGCTCGGGGCGCTAGTCGCCGCAGCCGAGGTCCTGGTAGAGAGCTTCTGCGACCACTTCGCCTTCGGCCTCTTCATGGAGACTGAGGCGTTCCTTGAGGCCCTGGGTCCGCCGCATGATCCGGGCGACGGGGCCTGTGAGGCAGGTCTGGATCTCGTCGAGCACATCATCGAGCTCGATCAACAACTCGGTGTGCTCCGCGAGGAGCCGGTCGAGCTGTCCGGCGATTCGGGGGGCGCCGGCGAGCACGGACTCGTAGAGCCCGCCGGGCCGTTCTTCGGCGGCGAAGTGGGGGACGAGGACGCCCCTGAGCCGCCTGAGCACGGCCAGCACGTCCGCGAGGTGGGTGCTCTCGTCCAGGGCCAGCAGCACCTTGCGGATGTCCGCGTGCTGCTCCTCGATCCCGCCGGGTCCTTCGTGGTCCGGGGTCGTGGGGTCGGTGGTCGTCATGCCGCTCTCCGGGAGGCCCCTGGGAGGGGAGCCCTCCTACGTGGCTGGCGTCGAGCCGCCAGCGTTCATTGAGCGTGCCCCGTATGGGGGAGGATACCCATCGGTCAAATGGGGGATTCGTTGCGTTTAAGGACCGCAGGCTGCGCCAGGTTGCCTCAGAACGCTGCTCCGACGACCAGGGTGGAGCGCCAGGTCCAGTCGTTGTGCCACTGGCCCTGGTCGGTGTACCAGAGCCAGCCCCCGGTGAGCGACAGGCGCGCGTGCACGGGCAGCGAGGGGAGCCAGGCGAGCGACACCACGGGCGCGGGCACCAGGCTGGGAGCGAGCAGGGCCGGGTCGCCGTCGGCACCGAGCAGGTAGCCGTCGAGCTGGAGGCCCGCCCGGGCCTGCCAGGTGCCGGGCACCAGGATGCGCTCGACGGCGAGGCCACCGCCCAGGGTGGGACGCGGCCAGCGGATCGCCGCCTCGCCGTGGACGATCACCTCCCAGGAGGGGCCCAGCAGCCACGGGACGTGGAGCTCTCCGCTCAGGACGGGCCCGCTGGGCACCCGGCCACCGTAGCTCTGCCAGCCGGCGCCGCCGGCGACCCGGACGGTGTCCTCCCGCATCAGGCGGCCGAGGTCGGCGGGGCCGTCGCCGGCCCGGACGCGGACCTTCTGCCGGGCCACGACCCGCCCGCTCTCCGGCACCACGACCTCCACCTGGTGGGTGCCGGGCTCGACCACCACCTGGCCGGGCAGCACGCCCTTGGAGGTGCCGTCGACGCGGACCTCGTAGCCGTCGAGGCTGGCGCGGTAGGAGCCGAGGGTGGGGGACCCGGAGCGGACCTGCTCGCCGGTGAGCACGATCGGGTCGGCGCCGAGGATCTCGGTGCGGGCATAGGGCCGCTGCCGACCCTGGGTGTAGCCGTAGGTCCGCTGGCGGGCGTGGTCGTGGGCCTCCATGACCGTCACGCCGCCGTCGCCGTTGCGGTCGCCCTGCTCCAGGGCCTCGAGGAAGAACCAGGTGTAGATGTCGTTGCCCAGGTCTTCGGACTCCCGGGCCGTCTCGTCCCAGGCGCAGACGCCGATGACCACGGTGGCCTCGGAGACCTCGAGCAGCGGTGGCAGGGGCATGCCCTTGGTGCTGGCGGCCTCGGCGGCGAGCCGGTCCGACAGCGCGCTCTTGCCCTGGCCTGAGTGGCAGGTCGCGAAGAGCACGACCTTGCGCCGGGAGGGCAGGCCGTCGACCCAGGCCAGGACCTCGTCGTGGGGCAGGGCGCTGCCCGAGACGTCTGTGAGATCGGTGTCGGAGAGCACCAGGTACTGCGCCAGGTCGCCGCCCACGGGGCGGTCGAGGGTGCCGTGGGTCGAGAAGTAGACGAAGACGAGGTCGTCGGGGGAGGTGGAGCTCTCGGAGATCTCGGCCATCGCCTCGCGGACGTCGGCGGTGCGGGTCTCCTCTCGCTCGGTGAGGGTCCAGACGGCGTCGAAGTCGCCGTGGTCGGGGTCGGCCAGCACGTCGGAGAGGGCCTGGGCGTCGTCGTCGGTGTAGCGCAGGGGCGCGAAGCCGGGGTCGTCGAAGGCATCGGGGCCGACGAGCAGGGCGAGGCGCTGGCCGGTGAAGAGGTCTTCGGCGGCGCGCTCGTCGACGCGGGTCGGCGGGAGCAGGCGCGGGCCGGCGAGGGCGGCGGCGAGCAGGAGGAGGAGGGACATGGTGCGGGGTGGTTGGGACACCGCCCTCATCGAGAGGGGACTGGTGGGGGGACAGAT
>CAZCVP010000151.1:903-19794 GCA_964501915.1 uncultured Enterobacterales bacterium | reverse complement strand
GGCGCCGCGGGGCGGGCGCGGCCCCCCCGCCCGGGCAAGACCCAGGATGAAGCAGCATCAAGCCGCGCGAGCAGTGGGCGGTGGTGCCCCCTACGGAGCCGTCATCGGCTCCTGCCAGTCCGGCCCCACGGTGAGGTAGTACTTCAGCCCCCGATCCCGAGTCAGGGAGCGGCAGTAGGCCTCCAGGGCCCAGCGGTCCTCCTCGTCGGGCAGGCTGTCGGCGTACGACGGCATCGGCGTGCCGTCCAGGCCCGTGGTGAAGGTGCGGTAGAGGTCGACCCGCTCCGGGCCGCCCTTGTAGGTGCCGTAGGTGAAGTCGAAGACGGTGCTGGGCTGGCCGTCGCTCTGCACCAGGGTGTCGGCCGCCGGCCCGTCGCCCTGGCCGCTGTCCCCGTGGCACTTCCCGCACTGGAGCTCCTGGTAGAGCGCCTCGCCGCGAGCGATCAGCTCCGGGGTCACCGGTGCGGGCTCGACCGTGGCCGGGTCCACCAGGATGTCCTCCGGGGTGAGCGGGTCCCGGGCGAAGCGGGGGGAGAGGGACACCACGTAGACCACCAGGCTGCGGAGCTGGCCGTCGTCGAGCAGCGTGCCCCAGGCGGGCATCTCGGTGCCGGGCAGGCCGTCGCGCAAGGTCTTCAGCAGGTCGTCCTTGAGCGGGACGTGGCCGCTGGCGGTGGTGCGGAAGCGGTAGTCCCCTCGGGTCAGGTCCCGGGGCTTGGGGTCCATGGTCGCGGCGGCCTGGGACTGGCCGTCGCCGTCGATCCCGTGGCACCCGGAGCAGAGGCTCCGGTAGAGGCGGCGCCCCTGGTCCACGCTGGCCATCGCCCAGCGCGGGTCCTCGGCGATGGCGCTGGTCTCCGTGGGGGCGACCGGCACCGCCTCCCAGGTGTCCTCCGCAGTGCCCTCTCCGGCGTCATCCCAGCCGAAGGGGTCCTCGTCTTCGCCGAAGGCGACCGGTGAGAGAGCCAGGGTGCCGCCGAGCAGCACGAACAGCAGTCGGGAGTCGATCGTGCGCATCAGAGGAACCCATGGAGCTGGAAGAGGAACTCGTCCACGTTGCCGTCGGCACGCTGGGGGATGTCGCGGTTGATGCGGTACTCGGCCCGAAGCTCGAGCATCTGGACCGGGAACCAGCTCAGGCCGACCACGAAGCGATCGCGCTCGTTCTCGGCCATCTGGAGCAGGGGGTCGAAGGCCTCGAACAGGAAGCGGACGTAGAGCCCCTTGTAGGCCTCGAAGTCCAGCTCCAGGTAGAAGGGCACCTGGTCGAAGGTGTCCTCGCCGCTCACGCCGTGGATCCAGTCGAGCTCGAACATGCCGTAGAAGCGACCGAGGCGGGTGCCGGCGTGGATGCCCGAGGTCCAGGTCCGGTAGGTGAAGTCCTCGTCGGAGGTGTCGTTCCAGGCGACCGAGGCCCCCGCTCGGCCCCGTGGCACCACCGCGGTCACGCTGCCGGTGAGCTGCTTGTACAGGTCCGGATCGCTGCCACCGCCGGAGCCGTTGGTCAGGGCGAGCTGGGCGGACAGCGGACCGCGCAGGTAGCCGACCTCCAGGCCCAGGTCCTGGTTGGCGTAGGTGAAGCCGGTGGCCGCCCGCACGAAGGACTCGTCGTCGGGCTGGCGCATGCCGAAGGGGAGCATGAAGCGTCCGCCCTTGGCGTAGAAGCCGCGGTCGGACTGGAGCAGCACGAAGGCCTCGCGGGCCGAGGCGCCCTCGGGGCCGACCGTCTCGTCGAGGTAGATCGACAGCCGCTCGGGGGCGGCCTCCAGCCTCAGGTAGAGGTTGAGCTCCGGCATCTCGAAGGAGTTGCCCGCCTCGAGGTCCCAGGTGTTCTCACCCAGCTCCGTCTGGGTGGGCAGGCGGGTCTGGTTCTCCAGCCGAACGTTGGCCCCCACGCTCACGCTCTCCCCCACCGTGGGCACGAACACCCCGGGCATCTGCCAGGTCGTCATGTCCGCCTGGGAGAAGGCGACCCCGTAGGGCGTGCGCATCCCGCCACCGGTCTGGTTGACGTGGCAGAGGGAGCACTGGGCGCCGTCCCGCAGCGCGAAGCGCGGCTCCGCCTGGGCGCTGGGGCTCCAGAGCAGGCCCAGGGCCCCCAGGAGCAGCACCAGGTGCCAGAATCTCGGGCTCGTCTCGAAGACCGCCATCACTTCTCCTGCTCTGCGGTGCCGCTGCCCGTGGTCCCGGAGTCGCCGGGGCTCCCGGAGTCGCCGGGGCCGCCGGAGTCGCCGGAGTCCCCGGAGTCCCCGGAGTCCCCGGAGTCCCCGGAGTCCCCGGAGTCGCTGGGGGTGGGCACCACCAGGGTGTCGTCGCTGGCCTCCCAGTCCTCGGCGGCGCCGGCGTTGATCCAGCGCTTGATGGCGCTGACCTGCTCGTCGGAGAGGAAGGGGGGGCCGGTTCGCGGCATGCGGTTGCCCACGCGCCGGGTGTCCATGTAGGCGACCTTGACCACCAGGTAGCTGTTGTTGGCGTCGCCCGGCTGGACCCGCATCATGCCGGGCAGCTCGACGGCCTCCACGCCCACCAGCATGTCGTAGGACCGACCCGCCTCCAGCGACAGGCCCTTGGGGGCCGCGCCGCCGACGTGGCAGCCAGAGGTCGCGCACATGGGCACCCAGATCAAGGTCTCGATCTCTTCGTAGGTCGTCGGCACCAGGCCGGCGTCTGGATCGACCCACGGCACACCGACGCCCGAGCCGACGCAGGCCGAGATCAGCAGGGCCCCGGCCAACAGAGCCTTGGTTCCACGACCTGTCACCGGCTCAACCTAACGCCTGGATCATCCTCTCGTCAGCGGAGGATCGGATACCTTGATCCAGGTCCCTGGGAGGGCTCGTGGAGCGTCTGACCCTGCTGTCGACCCTTGTGCTCGCCGCCTGCGTCGGCACCGGCGAGCTGGAGACCAGCGTCAGCGGCCAGATCGTGGGCGTGGACTACGGTCCCCTCGGCCCCGGGCTCCTCCTGATCGAGCGGGGTCACGTCCACGAGGGCGCCTACCAGTACGGGGCCTACGTCGACCCAGACGGGCGCTTCACCAGGGTCCTCCCCACCGGCGGCGTCTTCGGCCTCCACCTCTTCTCCGACGACTACCAGTACCTGCCCCTGGAGATCGAGATCGACGATCACCAGCAGGTCGTGCTGACCAACCCGATGGTCGCCTGGGGAGTCTGGATGGACCTGTCCGGGCAACCCACCTGGCCCACCCAGCCCAGCGACGATCGCCAGATCCGCATGCCGTGGGACGACATGGAGGACGACAACCCCGTCCTCGACGACGTCCAGATCACCTGGCTGGACTCCACCATCCTCGAGCTACGGGCCGAGGTCTGGGACCCCGACGGGGACCTGTCCCGGATGATCCTGGTGCTGGACCACAGCACCGGCAACGGCATCGCCCTCAACCCGCCGGGCCCACCCGACAGCCGCGGCAACTACCCCGACGGGTCCTACGCCTCGACGGTGACCGTGCAGCCCGAGCACGTGGCGGGGGAGTCGCTCTTCTCCTTCGTGGTGTCGGACAACATGTGCAACGACACGGACATCTGGGAGGCGGTGCTGCCTGAGCGGTAGGGGGGCACCTCTACAGCCCATCCACCAGGTGAAACACCAACCCCTGCCCCCCCTCCCCGCCCGCCAGCGAGACGTCGTAGACCGCCGGGCCACCCGTCGGTGACGTCCCGCGCCCGAGCTCCCCACCGACCCGCCGCAGCACCAGCCCCTCGACCGACCAGGCGAGCGGCAGCTCCTGGCCGCTGACCGCGTCGGAGCGGGTCTCGGCGACAGCCACGGTGAAGTCCGTCACGGCGGCCTCGCCGTCCCGGGAGACGCGCAGGGCGGACCCGGGCGTGGTGTCGCCCAGGGTGTCCCGCCCCCAGACCAGCCCACCCCCCTCCGGCGCCAGCACCCACATCTCGAAGACACCGAAGGTCGGCCGGGCCGTCGTGTCCCCGGTGAGCTGCTCCCAGACCACCACGCCGGCCACGGGCTCCTCGCCGACCCACAGCAGGCCCCGCCCGGCGCGGCGCTCCAGGTCCCCGTGGGGCCCGCGCCCCCCAGGGGCCGGTTCGAGCCGCGACGACTCCAGGCGCAGCGCCTGGGAGGGCGTGCGCAGCTTCAGCTCCAGGTCGTGCCGCCCGGACGACCGCCAGTCCAGCCGCAGCCCCTGCCCGCCCCCGGCCTCCTGCCAGGACGCCACGGCCGCCGAGGGATCCGTGCCCGGCCACCGCCCCAACGCCACCCGCTCCCAGTACGGCGCCCGCCAGCCGCCCTCCCAGCCGATGAAGGCCTTGGCCTCGGCGACCGCTCCGTTCGCGTCCCGCTCCCGCTGGAGCACCACCAGCAGGACCACGTCCGGGTCCTGGCCGACGAAGACCACCTGGTCACGGGCCAGCTCGGCTCCCTGGGCGAGGGCGGGGCCCAGCAGCCCCAGCGCGATCAGAGCTGGAGCCAGAGGACCATCCCGTCCGTGAGCTCGCGCCCGCACCCGTCGACCACCGTGGCCTCCACGTAGGCGTCCTGGTTGCCGATCTCCTCGACCTCGGCCGCCGTGATGATGGCGCGAATGCCCAGGAACTCGGCGACGTCCTCGGACCCGGCCACGGGGACCATGTCTCCCTTGGTGCCGCCGACGACCTCGTCGTCCTGGTAGAGGCCGATGGCGACCTCGTTGCCCAGTCCGGAGACCGCGCTGGCCTCCAGGTTGTCCACCTGGACGCTCAGGACCACCATGTGCATGCCCTGGGGCCCGAACACCAGGGGCAGGGTGTCGCCCTCCTCGACCGGGGTGAAGCCCTTGTCGAGGTCCCCCATGCCGAGGGCGGCCACCCCGGGATCCTCGTTGCGACAGGCCAACGGCTCGATGTCCGAGGGCGGGTTGCACCCCGTGGCCAACAGCGCCGCAGCCGCCAGCGCGACCAGGTCGGCTCTCATCGCTCGCCTCGCTGGGACGGGCAGTTGAAGAAGAGGATGCCGTCGTTGCCCGGGATCGAGTTGCCCGCCTGGGCCTCGCTGAGCTCGGTGGGCTCCCTGAGCAGGCCCTGCTCGACGTAGTCCTCCATCGTGCGCAGGCTCTTGATGTCGGAGACGTTCTGGTCGAGCGACCCGTCCAGGAGCTCGAACTTGTCGTCGTTCTCCGGCGGGACCATCACCATCATCACCCGCCACAACGGCGAGTAGACGGCGTCGTCGGCGTTCTCGCCCTCGTTCACCACACCCGGGAAGCCGGAGATGATGTTGTTGGTGTCGCCCTTGTCGCCATCGGTCGTGAAGTCCTCCTCGATGCCGCGCTCGCTGACGGCACCGGCCTCGGCGCTCGACGCCGCGAAGTCACAGACCATCGAGTCCGAGCCCCCTTCGCAGTCCCGGAAGAAGACGAAGATGTCGGCATGGGGCATCTTGGGCCGGCTCTCGCTGGTCTCCGCCGGCGGGAAGACGCCCTCGTTGTCGGTGAAGTCGTAGAACTCGACCGCGTACTGCCGGAACCAGCCCTCCCGCGGGGGCAGGTAGTGGCTCGGCACGCCGGGCTGGTTCATCAGGTCCTCGCCGTTGCCCTCCAGCTCGGTGCCGGTCAGGACCAGCAGGCAGTGGTGGATGGCCTGGGCGGGCCCGATCTCGCCCCCGTGGTCGAAGATGACCTGCTCGACCGCCACCTCGCCGTTGAGCTCGGCCTGCTCGATGCCATAGACGGACTTGATCGAGTTGGCCTCGTAGTCCGCGGGCACCCGCACGACCCAGGCCAGCCAGAAGGGGGAGAAGTCGGCCTCGCCGGGCATGGTCGAGAAGACCGGGTTGCCGAGGGTCCGGGTGCGGTCGACCACGCCGTCCTCGTCGAAGGGGCAGGCCGTGTCGCCTTCCTCGCAGAACCAGAACACGTCGGGGGAGTTCTTGGAGGCGAAGTTGGCGAACCAGTAGCCCGTGGCCTCGCCCTGGAAGAAGCCGTTGATCCGCCGGATGTGGCGCACGCCGTCGTCTTGGACGACCCCTGGCCACACGGTCATGCTGACCTCGTCGAGGATGTCCTCGATCGGCCCCTTCATCTCTTCGAAGGTGGGCTCATCGACGCCCGGGCAGGCGGTCAACATCACCGCAGCCGCAGCGATCATCCCCACCACGAACAAGCGCATTCCACGCATCGTCACTACTCCTCCGAGTACCTGTACAGGGTTCCTTCATCCAGGTTCATGAAGTCCCCCCCTGCTGTATAGACCGAACCGAGGTCGTCGATCCACACGCCGTGCCAGTCCTGCAGCTCCTCGGGCAGCGGCATCGGCGACCAGGCCTCGCCGTAGCGCTCGAGCACGGTCCCGGTCATGCCCGCGGCGGCGGCCTGGCCGTCCGGTCGCACGAAGACGCCGTTGAGCGGCGAGGTCCCCGACGGGGAGACGTCGTCCCACGCGGCGCCGCTGCGCTGGTAGATCTGGCCCTTGGTGGAGCCGCCGACGATGACGATGTCCTCACCGCTGGAGCCGCTCAGCGTGACCAGGCGGGAGTCGGCCAGGACCGTGCGGGTCCAGGTGCCCGAGCCGTCGGTGTAAAGCACGCTACCCATGTCCCCGATCACGTAGACATCGCTGGCCGAGGAGCCCCAGACCTTGAAGAACATCTCGTCTGGAGAGATGCCGACGGGCAGATCCTCAACTCTATGGACTTCGTTGTCTTCTATGACGAGGATCACCCCTGCGCCGTCCTCGTGGCCGCCGACAAAACCGCCCACCGAGTAGATGAGATCGTCGGACGGGCCCCAGGTGCCGTAGAGCGTGGCTTCGGTGGGGGTGTCGAGGGCCTCGAACTCGCCGCTGGCCCGGTCGTGCCGCAGCACGGTGCCCTCGGAGCCGCTGAACCAGACCGTGTCGTCGCTGGAGCCGAAGACCCACCACAGGTCGGCGTGGACGCCGGTCTGCAGCGCGGTCCAGCCGCTGCCGTCGTGGTGGTGGACCTCGGGTCCGTCACCGCCGTCGGCACCGGCCACCCAGACATCGCTCGACGAGGTGCCCCAGACGCTGAGCAGCACACCCGGGAGGTCCTCGAGCATCGGCTCCCAGGGGTTGGGCTCGGTGGTCTGGGTGTCCGTGTCGCCGGAGTCGTCGCCGTTGGGGCAGCCGGCGAGGCCCAGGGTGCAGCCCACCAGCGCCAGGGCACCGGCCAGGGAGAAGGTCTGGTGGAGGGTCGACATCAGGCTGCCTCGGGAGTCTCGGGTTCGGCGGGAAGGCCCAGGGCCTCTCGTACCTGCTTCCAGGCCAGGTCGGGGTCCAGGGTGCGCAGGTCCAGGGGCTGCATCATGACCGCGCCCTTGAGGCAGATCGTCTCGCACTCCCCGCAGGACACGCAGCGCTGGGGGGCGGAGAGCCAGGCCGCGCCCTGGTAGGCGGGACCTTCGACGGTCAGGCAGTCGAAGGGACAGATGGTCACGCACAGGCCGCAGCCGTTGCAGCGGTCGGCGTCGAAGACCGGACGGGCCCGCAGCGCACGCACGACCCGGGGCACGACGCGCCCGGTCTCGTCGCGGATCGCGTCCTGGGGACAGATCGCTCCACAGACCCCGCAGTCGATGCAGAGCCAGGGATCGATGGCGTGGGTCTGGCGGCGGTCTCCGGAGATCGCCTCCACCGGGCACTGGCGGGCGCAGGCTCCACAGCCGTCGCAGCGGGTGTCGATGGTGAAGGACATCGCGCTAGGGTGCCCGCTCGGGGGTCGGGGGGGGAACCACCGCCTCGAAGGTGAGCGCACCGGTGGGGCAGGTGTCGACGCACAGGCCGCCGCTCGCCAGGCACCGGGTGCACAGGGTGTCGGCGGCACTGCCGGGCTGCATCGCGAACAGGAGCCGGGAGTCGAAGCCTCGCAGCACGAACTCCAGCGCCTCGGCACCGACCACGTCGCGGCACATGCGCACGCACCGGGTGCAGCGGATGCACTTGTTCATGTCGAGCTTCAGGCCCGGCCTCAGGGTCTCGGGCAGGTAGCGGTGGACCTCGCCGTCGAAGGCGCCCTGTTCCACCCCCAGGGCGTCCATCTGCGCCCGCAGCTCGCAGGTGCTGAACGAGGAGCAGCCACACTTCAGGCAGCGGGAGGCCTCGGCCCGGCCGGCTGCAGGGTCGATGTCCAGGGTCTCGTCGGCGAAGTCGCGGACCCGCTCCTGGGCCGGGCGATGGGGACGCTCCAGGCGGGGGATCTCCAGCCGAGGTGGGCAGTCCTCCGCCGTCGGAGCGCCCAGGGTCACCCGGCGGCTGATCCGGGGGGCCGGGGGCTGGATCGCCTCGCCCTGGCGCAGCCAGGTGTCGATGGACACCGCCACCCGACGCCCCGACGCGATGGCCTCCACCACCGTGCTGGCACCGGTGACGAAGTCGCCACCCGCGAACACGCCGGGGACGTCGGTGGCGCCCGTGGCCGCATCGACGCCCTCTCCCCAGGCACCGGGGCCCTCCCCGGGCAGCTCTCCGACGGCCGTGAGCAGCAGGTCGACCTCCAGGGTCAGCTCCTCGCCCTCGATCGGGACGGGTCGCGGACGGCCGGAGGCGTCGACCGGACCGAGCCTCATGCGCTGCAGGCGCACGGCCCGCAGGCGCCCCTCCTGGAGCGCGAGGCCCACCGGAGCGACGAGACAGACCAGCTCCACCCCCTCGGCGATGGCGGCCTCGACCTCCTGGGGGAAGGCCGGCATCTGGTCCCGATCGCGCCGGTAGAGCACCTGGACCCTGGAGGCGCCGAGCCGGATCGCCGCGCGGGAGGCGTCGATGGCCGAGTTGCCGCCCCCGATGACCGCGACCGTGCCGTCGAGCGAGGTGGTGGTGCCGTCGTTGACCCGCTCCAGGAAGGCCAGGCCGCCCATGACGCCCTCGGCGTCCTCCCCATCCAGCCGCAGAGGCCGCGCCTGCCAGGCCCCCAGGGCCACGAACACGGCGTCGTGGCCCTCGGCACGCAGGCCGTCCACACTGAGGTCCCGGCCGAGCCGCTGGCCGCCGTGGAAGCGGACGCCGAGCTGTTCCAGCGCCACCAGGTCCGCGTCGAGCACGTCCCGCGGCAGGCGGTAGGCCGGGATGCCGTAGCGCAGCAGCCCGCCCGGGCGCTCGTGGGCGTCGTAGAGGTCGACGCTGTGGCCCTGAAGGGCCAGGAACCAGGAGGCGGAGAGCCCGGCGGGGCCCGCCCCGACCACCGCGACCCGGTGACCGCTCGACGGCAACGCCCGGGGCGGAGCCAGGGGCTCCTGGAGCTGATCGGCTGCCAAGCGCTTGATCTCGTTGATCGCGGCCGGCTCCCCGGACAGGTTGAGCCGACAGACGGCCTCGCAGGTGTGGGGGCAGACCCGGCCGCAGACCGACGGCAGGGGGTTGGTCCGCCGGATGCGCTCGATGGCGACGGTCCACTGTCCCCTGGAGACCGCCTCCAGGTAGCCCGGCACGTCGACGCCAGCCGGACAGGTCAGCGTGCAGGGCGCCACGCAGTCGGCGTAGTGATCGGAGAGCAGCAGCTCCAGGGCCTGGCGACGACCGGCGAGGATGACCTCGGAGTCGGTGCGGACCTGGAGGCCATCGGTGACCTTGGTGGCGCAGGAGGGCACGACCTGCCAGCCGCCCGGGGTCTGGACCTCGACGATGCACAGCCAGCAAGCCGCCTCGGGCTCCAGCCGGTCGTCGTGGCACAGGGTCGGGATCGAGAGGCCCCGCTCCCGCGCCAGCTCCAACAGGGTCTGACCGGCCCGCGCCATGCACGGCCGACCGTCGAGCGAGACCTTCACGGGCACGTCGATGCTCACTGGACCGCCACCGCGGAGAAGGAACAGATCTCGAAGCAGCCGCCGCAGCGCACGCAGACCGAGGCGTCGATGGAGAGCGGCACCGCCAGCGGGTCGATCGCGATCGCCGCCACCGAGCACTCGGCCCGGCAGCTCGCGCAGCCCTCGCAGATGAAGGGGTCGATCCGGAACTCGACGAGGTTGCGGCAGCGCCCGGCGGGACAGCGCCCCTCGAGGTGGGCTTCGTATTCCTCGCGGAAGTAGCGCAGGGTGGTGAGCACCGGGTTCGGCGCCGAGCGCCCCAGGCCGCACAACGAGTTGCTGCGGACCTGCTCGGCGAGCACCTCGAGCTTCTCCAGGTCACCGGGGCGCCCGGTCCCGGCGCAGATGCGCTCCAGGATCTCCAGCATGCGCTTGGTTCCCAGGCGGCAGAAGGTGCACTTGCCGCAGCTCTCCTCCTGGGTGAAGGCCTGGAAGTAGCGGGCCACGTCGACCATGCAGCGGGTGCTGTCCATGGCGATCATGCCGCCGGAGCCCATGATGGCGCCGGTCTGGCCCAGCGACTGGTAGTCGACCGGCGTGTCGAAGAGCGAGGCCGGCAGGCAGCCGCCCGACGGTCCACCGATCTGGACCGCCTTCAGCGGCCTGGAGGTGCTGCTTCCCCCACCGATCTCCTCCACGACCTGACGCAGGGTCATGCCCATCGGCACCTCGACCATGCCCGTCCGGGCCACGTCGCCGGCCAGGGAGAAGACCTTGGTGCCGCGGTCGTGGTCGCCGTCGCCGAGGTGCAGCGAGCTGGCGCCGTGCTGGACCACGTAGGGCACGTTGGCCAGGGTCTCGACGTTGTTGATGACGGTGGGACGACCCCACAGGCCGCTCTCGACCGGGAAGGGGGGCCTGCGTCGGGGGGTGCCCCGCCGGCCCTCCAGCGACGCGATCAGCGCCGTCTCCTCGCCGCAGACGAAGGCGCCAGCACCCCGCTTGATCTGGACCTCGAAGGAGAAGTCGGAGTCCAGGATGCGGTCGCCGAGCAGCCCCCGACCCCGGGCCTGGTGCACCGCGCGGTGGAGCCGCTGGACGGCCAGCGGGTACTCCTCCCGCACGTAGACGAAGCCGCTGCGGGCCCCGATGGCGTAGGCCGCCAGCGTCATGCCCTCGAGCACGCTGAAGGGGTCGCCCTCCAGCACGTTGCGGTCCATGAACGCGCCCGGCTCGCCCTCGTCGGCGTTGCAGATCATGACACCGTCGCGCTAGGGCGACCGCCCCGCCAGGGCCCACTTGCGACCCGTCGAGAAGCCGCCGCCGCCGCGCCCGCGGAGACCGGAGGCCTCGACGGTCTGCACGACCTGCTCGGGGGTCATCTCCGTCAGGGCCTGTCGCAGCGCTTCGTAGCCCCCCGCGGCCAGGTAGTGGTCGAGGGACTCGGGATCGATGTGGCCGCAGTTGCGCAGCACGATGCGGTGCTGGCTCTGGAGGAAGGCCGCCTCCGGCGTGCTGGTCGGTCCCGCCAGCAGCAGCTCGGGAGGCGAGCGGCGCTCGAGGAAGTGGGCCTCCAGGAGCCCGGGCAGGACCTCGGCGGTCACGTCGCCGTAGAGACAGTCCCCCAGCTCCTCGGAGACCAGGCGCAGGATGGGCTCGCGGTAGCAGAGACCGGTACAGCCGGTGATGCCGGTGTGGACCCGGACGCCGAGCCCACCGAGCACCTGCTCCAGGGTCTCCCAGACCTTGAGGCCGCCGGCGGCGATGCCGCAGCTTCCCAGGCTGACGAGTGCCTGGTTCACGGCCCCGCCTCCCCCTTGAGCTCGGCCACGACCGCGGTGGCGGCGACGGTGTCCAGCCGACCGTAGGCCTCCTGGCCGACCTGGATCACCGGCGCCAGGCTGCAACAGCCGACGCAGGCGGCGGTCTCCAGGGTGAACTCCCGGTCGGCGGTGGTCTCGCCCTCGGCCACGCCCAGAGCCAGCGACACGGCCTCCGTGATGCGCTCGGCCCCCCGCACGTGGCAGGCCGTGCCGTGGCAGACCTTCACCACCCGCCGCCCGCGCGGCACCAGGGAGAAGCCCGAGTAGAAGGTGGCGACGCCGTAGACCCGCGCCAGCGGCAGGCCGGTCTGGCGAGCCAGCTCCTCCAGCACGTCCCGCGGCAGGTAGCCCAGGGCCCCCTGGACGCCCTGGATGAGCGCCACCAGGTCGGTGCCCTCCTGGGCGACCACGCTCTCCAGCACCTCGCGGCCCGCCTCAGGGTCCTCGTGGATCGGGTTCTGGAGCGCCCCGGAGACCCGGGCGGGCCGTGGCTCGCTGTCGGCGGCGGCTCGCGTCATATGTTGAACCAGGGCGTGACCCAGAGGTACTTCAGGTCCAGGGCGAGACGAAGGGTGATCTTGAGGGGGATGGCCATCATCGAGAGCATCAGGAAGGCGACGACCGCGTAGCGCCAGCCGTCCAGGCCGATGGCCCGGATGCGCTCCCGCTTCCACCGGTAGAAGACGTAGCCGAGGGCGTACCAGCCCAGCACGGCGACCGCGCCCAGGGCGAAGGCGGGCAGGCCGTCCGGCACGCCGAGCAGGTCCGAGAGGTTCTTGCTCGGCATGAGGTGGGTGTGGGGGACCTCCCAGCTCTGCCAGGGCCAGTACCAGGCCCAGCCCGGCCCACGGCAGAAGACCCCGATGAGGATCGGCAGGATCCAGAGACCGAGGAAGCCGAACAGGAAGGTCGAGATGGCGAAGCGCCGCTGGCGCCAGGTGTAGTACCCGTTGCCCGAAGGGTTCGGGTCGATGTAGGGGATCAACATCAGCCCGACGATGATGAAGCCGGGCACCATCACGCCGGCGATCCACGGATCGAAGTAGACCAGGATCTCCTGGAGCCCGACGAAGTACCAGGGCGCCTTGGAGGGGTCCGGGGTCCGGTTGGGGTTGGCCGGGGCCTCCAGGGGGGCGTCGATCACGATCGACCAGACCACCAGCAGGATCATGCAGACCAGGGCCACCAGCAGCTCGACGCGGATCAGGTGGGGCCAGGTCTCGACCTTGTCGGGCAGGGTCTCGTCGGCCGGCGCCGGTGGGACGGGGCGGGTCATCGGCGCATGTCCGGGAGGACCTGGTCCTCCTTGCCCTCCTCGATGAGGGCGTCGTGGCGACGGGCCTGCTTCCACCACACCGGCAGCAGCCAGGCGAGGAAGACCACCATGCCCACGATCGGCACGTTGTCCGGCATGGTGATGATGCGGAGGAAGTTGTCCATCAGGCCGTCCCCTCAGCGTCGGGGCCGGAGATCCCGCCGTCCTTGCGGATGCGCCAGAAGTGCACGATCAGCAGGGTCGTCAGAGCGATGGGCAGGAAGATGCAGTGCAGCACGTAGAAGCGCAGGATCGCCGGGTCGCCGACCGTGCTGCCGCCCAGGAGCAGCGCCCGCACGTCGGTGGAGTCCGTCACCCCGGTCAGCTCGGCGCCGGGCCCCTGGTAGCCGATGAAGGGGGTCGCGGCGCCCATGTTGGTGCCCACGGTCACCGCCCACATGGCGAGCTGGTCCCAGGGCAGCAGGTAGCCGGTGAAGGACAGCAACATGGTCAGGGTGAGCAGCACCACCCCGACCCCCCAGTTGAACTCCCGGGGCTTCTTGTAGGAGCCGGTCAGGAAGACCCGCATCATGTGGAACCAGACCAGGATGACCATCGCGTGGGCGGCCCAGCGGTGCATGTTGCGCTGGAACATCCCGAAGGGGATCTCGTGCTCCAGGTTCTGCATGTCCAGGTAGGCGAAGTCCGCGGTGGGCCGGTAGTAGAACATCAGCACCACGCCGGTCACGACGGTCACCAGGTAGACCAGGAACGACAGGCCGCCCATGCCCCAGGTGAAGCCCAGCCGCAGGCCGTGGCGCCGGACCATCGGCGGGTGGAGGTGCAGGAACACGTTCGAGGTGACCTGCAACATGCGGTTGCGGGGGGTGTCCTCGTAGCGGTGGCGGAAGATCGAGCGGTGGACCTGCCGCCAGAAGCCCGGGCGCTGCTCCTCGCTCATGCGGCCCCCTCCGGCGTCGTGCCGAGCTCGAGCGAAGCGTCGGCGGCGTCCCAGTCGTCGACGGGAAACCGGGTCGAGACGTCCACCAGGACCTCGCCGTCCCGGTCCCGCCAGACCTTCAGCCGATCCAGCGGCCGCGGCGCCGGTCCTTCGAAGTTGTGGCCGGTGATCTTGAAGCCCGAGCCGTGGCAGGGGCACTTGAAGCGGCTCTCGATCCGACGCCAGCGGGGGGTGCAGCCCAGGTGGGTGCACTTGGCGTGCAGGGCGTAGAGCGTGTCGCCCTCGCGCACCATGAACACCCGCCAGGACTTCACGAAGCGCTCGCTGACGCTGCCCGGTGCATAGTCCTCGGGCCGGCCGGCCCGGAAGACACTGGGCGCCTCCACCGGGGCCCGCCGGAAGAGCAGCCGCACGAAGCCGCCGCAGCTCGCCAGCAGCGTGGCGCTCACCGCGACCCAGCCCCCGGCGATCAGGGCGTCGCGGCGTCCCCAGAGGTCCTTGTGCTCGTGGTCGGACATCAGCTTCCTCCTTCCGGGAGCAGGGCGCCCTGGGGCTGCAGGCCCAGGTTCATCAGGTGGTCCACCAGCAGGTCGAGCTGGGCGTCGACGTCGCCGTCGAGGACCTCCGGGTAGGCGGTCTGACCGCCGGCGAAGAACTGGGGCATGCGGGTGCCCGGCAGGTCGACGGAGGGGTCGATCAGGAAGCTGCGGACCCAGGCCGGGTCGAGGCGCTGGCGGGCCAGCCCGAGGTCGGGCGCCAGCTCTCCGGCCGCCATGGCCTCGCCGCCCGAGAGCTGGTGACAGCTCACGCACTTGAGCTCCCCGAACAGCCAGGCGCCGAGCTCGGCCCGCTCGGCGGTGATCGGGCGGTGGGCCAGGCGGCGGTAGGGCGTGGGCACCTCGGCCAGCTCGGCGAAGGTGGTGGCGAGGGCGGCGGCCTCTTCTTCGGTGAGGCCGAAGTCCGGCATGCGCAGGTCCAGCCAGGGCCGCAGCGTGGTGGGGGTCAGCAGGAAGTTGAAGAGCCAGTCCGGCCGCACCCGACGGCCCTCGGCCGTGAGCTCCGGGGGTCCGAGGTTCACGTCGGCGTAGTGCCGCAGGATGTCGCCGGTCTGGTCGCCGAGGGTGTGGCAGCCGGTGCAGTTGCGCTCCTCGATGAGCCTCAGCCCGAGGCGCAGCTCCTCGGACTCCGGCGGCTCGTGCACGAAGCCGGGAGCCGGGGGAACGTCGACCAGTCCTCGCAGGTAGATCGTCAACGCGTCGATCTGCTCCGGGCTCAGGTCGAACTGCGGCATCACCGGCACGATGTCGTCGCTGACGAAGGCCCTCGGGGTGGCGAGCTTGAAGCGGGAGTAGCTCTCCCAGTCCTGGGCCTCCAGCGGCACGTCGGCCTGGCCGAAGAAGAGCTCCCGCCGCTCCTTGCGCCCGTAGTCGGAGAGGTCGGGACCCGGTCGACCGGCCTCCTCGAAGCCCGGGATGTCGTGGCAGCCATAGCAGCCATAGAGCGACACGAGCTCACGACCCCGCTCGAGCAGGTCCGGGTCGTAGGGGGCGCGCAGCGACTCGGGCGTGGCCGGACGGGCCCCGCCGAGGCTGACCAGCCAGGCCGCGAGGGCCGAGGCCTCGTCGTCCGTCAGCCGCATGTCGGGCATCCGGGCCTCGGGATCGTAGCTGCTCGGGTCCTGCAACCAGGCCACCAGGAACGGGAGTCGCACGCGGGCGCCCGCCCCACCGAGGGGTGGCCCGTGGGCGATCGGCGGCTCCGGCTCCGGCTCTTCGGCGGCACCGGAGCCGAAGGGGTCGTCGAAGCCGCCCCCGAAGGCTGCCCAGGCGTCGTCGGCCTCGGTCTGCTCGCTGGCGCCCAGCACCACCTCGTCCAGCGCCGGGTCGCCGAGGGCGTGGCAGCCGCGACAGCCGACCCGGTCGAAGAGACGCTGCCCCGCGGCCACCCGGACCGGGTTCACGTCCACCTCGATCGCCTCGGTCGGGTAGGGCTCCGAGACCGACAGCAGCCAGGCGGCGATGGCCACCGACTCCTCCGCAGCCCGCGCGGGGTCGTCCGGCCAGAACTGGGGCATCACGAGGCCCGTGCGGCGCGGCTGGGGGTCCCGGATCCACTCCGCCAGCGCCGCGGGGTGCATCTTGGCGGCCACGTGCCGCAGCGAGGGCCCACGGCGCTGCTGGGGCTCGCCGTTCGTGGCGTGGCAGCCACCGCAGCCGGACTCCTGGAACAACCGGCGGCCCTCGCTCAGGAGCGGGGCCCCCGCCAGCTCGACCTCGCCGCGGTGACACGACAGGCAGCCCGACTCGACGAAGCGACCGACGCGCATCGGCTCCGGCCAGTGCGGGTCGTCGACCGCGTGGGCGCTCTCCGCGGTCAGGGCCACGCCCTGGCCGAGGTGACAGGAGGTGCAGCCAAAGCGCTCCGGCGGGTGATCGCCCAGCAGGCCCTCGTGGCGCGGGTGGATGCGCAGCGGCTCGGGCAGGGTCTCGTCGTCGCCCCGGGGGTCGTCGATGCCCACGTGGCAGGACATGCACCGATCGAGCGCCCCCAGGTCGGGCAGGTTGAGCTGGCTCACCACGATGGACCCCGACTCGTCGACGTGGTCCTGCCACTGCGCCTGCCAGTCCTTCCAGGGCCTGCGGGTCACGACCTCGTCGTAGACGGCCCACACCGACACCACGGCCAGCAGGAGGCTCAGGACGAGGAAGAGGGTCCGGTAGGACCGCTCCTCATGGCGGATCCAGGCCACTACCCCCCGCTACCTGAAGGCCTGGTCGGCCTGCACGCCGCTGTCGGCCACCGTGATCTGACGGGAGGCCGAGCCGAGCTTCTCGTGCCAGTAGATCAGGGTGTAGGTCCCGGGAGGGACCCCGGTGATGTCGAAGCGGCCCTGGGCATCGGTGACCGCGAAGTAGGGATGCTCGAACGCCGCGATGTAGGCAGACATCCAGGTGTGGCCCGCGTCGCAGCCGACCTTCATCAGGCCGGGCTTGGAGATCGTGGTGTCCAGCACCTGGCCCTGCCGGGGCAGGGCGTAGTTGAAGACATCGGCCTTGGGCAGGCGGGCGTGGGTGTTGTGGAGGATCGGGTCGGAGTTCTTGACCTTGATCTCGGAGCCGACCGCCATGGCCATCACGTGGGGGACGTAGCGGCACTGGGTGTTGTCCAGCGTGTAGGTCCCCGGCTCCGGTGCCCGCCCGGCGGGCGGGTCCTTCAGGAACACGATGACGTTGGCCAGCCCCTTGGACGAGGAGACCAGCAGCGACTCGTCGGGCACGTCGGCCTTGCCACAGTAGTCCTGGTCCTGGGTGACCTCCAGGGACGAGGCCGCCCTGGCCGTGCCCTCGTAGGTCACCGCCCCCTGGATGGCACCACCCGAGGTCACAGCCACGACGTCGTAGGCCTGGGAGGGCCCGGTCAACAGCAGGAGGAGGGATGCAACGAGGGCCGTCTTCAGGGTCTGCATGGTCTCTGTGCCTTGTCGGGGGGCCACGAATAGCATCCCTGACGTGGGACGGACCTCCTCCATTCGGCGGATGCCGGTCCGCTCTGGCTCAGTCATTCAGACGGTGGACCCCACGCTGGGGAGGTTCCAGCTAGGCCGCTCCCGCAGCCCTGCGGACCTTGTGGGCCGTGGCCTGGTTCAGATCGAAGGCCACCGCGAAGGTCGGCCCCCGGGCCTCCTCCACGCGGCCACGGACCGCGAGCACCTGGCCATCCGGCAGCACCAGCCGCACGGTCATCCAGGTTCCCTCGGGCGGACGAGGTCCTTCCAGCCGGCCCTCCAGGCGCCCGTGGACCAGCGAGGTCTCCCAGTCCCGCAGCAGGTCGGTCGGCCGAAGCCACCGCACCGTCACCATCTCCCCGTCCAGGGAGACCTCGAGGCCCGCCCTTCGGGTGGGATCCGGTCGGCGCAGCGAGGACAACAGCGCCGCGCTGACCCGCTCCCGGCCGGCCGAGGTGCCGGAGCCGAGGCTCTGGCTGACGGAGCGCTCCTCCACCCAGACCTCGAGACTGGCGGCGTCGGCCCGGTCCAGCCGACCCAGGACGACCGTGCAGCACAGCGGGCCCCCCTTGCTGCGGCGCTCGGCGTCGATCACCCGGCCCTCGGCACGAACGGAGTCGTAGGCGCCGGCGAGCTCCAGTCGAAGCTCGACCCGATCACCGGGCTGCACCATGCCGTGGGTCTCGAAGTGGACCCGGTCCTCCTCGATCCAGCGGGTGGTGCCGTAGACACGGCTCTCCCCGCACCGCAGCGCGATCGCACTCTGGATCTCGGTCCGCATCTCGCCTCTCCAGCCGGACCTGAACGATCACCGGCGGCGGCCCATGGCGCAAGTTGGAGGGCGAATTCGAGGCGACTGGTGACAGGAGGTGACAAGCACGCCACCCGGCGGAGCTACCAGGGCAACCTCTCCCCGTTCGCATGCCAGAAGCCGCCGCTGTTGTCCCGGGTGAGCTGATCGATGCGCGCGATGAGCCCGGCGGCGGCCTCGGGCGGATCGACGAAGCCGCTGTAGCCGGTCATCGCCGTGCGCACGAAGCCGGGGTGCAGCAGTGCGACCGCGACACCCTGCGGTCCCAGGTCCCGGGCCAGGCTCATGCCGGCCATGTTCACGGCAGCCTTGGACATGCGGTAGCCGTAGCGCCCGCCCGAGCTGTTGTCGCCGATGGACCCCATGCGGCTGGTGATAATGGCGATCTTGGAGCCGGCGCCGAGGTTGTGGCGCAGCGCCGATGCCACGCGGAGGGGGCCGAGGGCGTTGACCTCGAACTGGAGTCGGATGGCGGCGAGATCGAGGTGGTCGAGGGGCGAGTCCATCAGGACGCCGGCGCAGAGCACCAGCCAGTCCAGGCGGACCCCCTCCAGGCTCTCGGCCAGCGCGGCGATCGACACCCCGTCCGTGACATCGAGGGGCAGCACGCGGGCCCCCAGGGCTTCGAGCTGAGGCGCCTGGCCCCTGGACGTGCCCAGGATGGTGTGGCCACGCTCCGTGAGCTGGCGAGCGATCTCTAGACCGATGCCCCGGTTGGCGCCGGTGATCAGCGTGGTCGTCACAGACCCTCCGGAAGGTGGGGGGCGGGTGTTGAGGCCCCCGCGGCGGGGGCCGGGGGGCGGGGGGGGCTCCCCCCACAC
>CAZCVP010000151.1:0-893 GCA_964501915.1 uncultured Enterobacterales bacterium | reverse complement strand
CCTTCCCCGGGTTGTGGGGGGGGGGGGGTGTTGCGGCCGCGGCTGCGTGGGGGGGGGGCTCGGGGGATTCTCGACCCTGTCACCATCCTGGTGACGGGCACAGCATCACCCAGGATCGGTCCAGGACCGATGTCCGAGCGATGACAGGGTGCTCAGGCCGGTCTATGCGGCCTCGTTCTCAAACACTGCAGCCGCTCCCATGCCCCCACCGATGCACATCGAGACGATGCCGTAGCGAGCGCCGCGGCGCTTCATCTCGTGGAGCAGGGTGGCGGTGAGCTTGGCGCCGGTGCAGCCGAGGGGATGGCCCAGGGCGATGGCGCCGCCGTTGACGTTGACCCGGTCGGGGTCGATGCCCAGCTCGCGCACGCAGTAGACCGACTGGCTGGCGAAGGCCTCGTTGATCTCGAAGAGCTCGATGTCGTCCAGCGAAACGCCGGCACGCTCGACCGCCTTGGGGATGGCGACCGCGGGACCGATGCCCATGATCTCAGGACCCACGCCGGCCACCGAGTAGGACCGCAGGACGCCGAGGATGTCCAGGCCGAGGCTCTCGGCCTTGGCGCGGCTCATCACGACCGTGGCGGCGGCGCCGTCGGACACCTGGCTGGAGTTGCCCGCCGTGGAGGTGCCATCGGCCTTGAAGGCCGGACGCAGCCGCGCCAGCCCCTCGACGCTGGAGGCCCGCGGGCCGTCATCGGCGGTGACCGTGACGTCCGTCCAGGCGCCGTTCACATAGACCCGGGTGTCGACCGGCACGATCTCGTCGTCGAACCTCCCGGCCTCCTGGGCCGCCAGGGCGTTGGCGTGGGAGCGCACGCTGAAGGTGTCCTGCTCCTCGCGGCTGACCCCGTACGTCTCGCCCACGTTCTCCGCGGTCAGCCCCCACGGCG
>CAZCVP010000150.1:0-20043 GCA_964501915.1 uncultured Enterobacterales bacterium | reverse complement strand
CGACGGCGCCACCGACGCCGACGACGACGACGTGGTCGACCTGGGCACCTGGTACAGCGACGGCGACGGCGACGGCTACGGCGACGCCGCCAGCCCGGTCGAGGCCTGCGAGCAGCCGTCGACCGCCGTCGAGGACGACACGGACTGCGACGACACGGCCGCCCTGGTCCACCCCGGGGCGACCGAGCGGTGCAACAGCCTCGACGACGACTGCGACACCCTGGTCGACGACGACGACCCCGACGTCACCGGCACCAGCACCTGGTACCTGGACTACGACGGCGACGGCTTTGGCTCCAGCGCCTTCACGGTCGACACCTGCAGCGCACCGAGCGGGTACGTGTCGAACGCCCAGGACTGCGACGACGCCCACAGCGAGGCCTCACCCCTGGGGACCGAGCGCTGCGACTGCCTGGACAACGACTGCGACGGCGACACCGACGACGACGACGCGGGACTGGACACCTCGACGGGCACGACCTGGTACACCGATGGCGATGGCGATGGCTACGGCGATCCCGACGCGCCGGTGGTGGCCTGCAGCCAGCCCTCGGGCACCGTGAGCGACACCAGCGACTGCGACGACACCGATGCGTCCGTCCATCCCGCCGGCACCGAGGCCTGTGACGGCCTCGACAACGACTGCGACGGCGCGGTGGACGACGACGACGATCCCGTCACCGGACAGAGCACCTTCTACCTCGATGTCGACGGCGACGGCTTCGGCGACGCCACCAACCAGGTCCAGGCCTGCGAGGCGCCCTCCGGGTCGACCACCGATGCCTCGGACTGCGACGACGGCGACGCCACGGTGAACCCCGACGCCGAGGAGGTCTGCGACGGCGTGGACAACGACTGCGACGGCAGCAGCGACGGCTCCGACGCCAGCGACGCCGCCACCTGGTACGCCGACGGCGACGGCGACGGTGACGGGGATCCCCTCAGCACGAGCGTGGCCTGCACCCAGGCTTCGGGCACGGTGGCCAACGACCTGGACTGCGACGACACGGACGGCGCGATCAGCAGCCACGCCACCGAGCTCTGTGACGGCGTGGACAACGACTGCGACGGCTCGGTCGACGAGGACGACGCCAGCGACGCCGGGACCTGGTACGGCGACGGCGACGGCGACGGCTTCGGCGACTCCTCCTCCGCGACCACGGCCTGCTCCGCCCCGGCCAGCCACGTCGCCGACGCCACGGACTGCGACGACAGCGACGCGGCGGTGAACCCGGACGCCGAGGAGGTCTGCGACGGCGTCGACAACGACTGCGACGGCAGCTGGGACGGCACGGACGCCAGCGACGCCAGCACCTGGTACATCGACTACGACGGCGACGGCCACGGCTCCAGCGCCTACACCGTGGTCGCCTGTGACCAGCCCAGCGGCTTCGAGGCGGCCGACACCGACTGCGACGACCTGGACGGGGCGATCTCGCCCGACGCTGTCGAGATCTGCGACGACCAGGACAACGACTGCGACGGCGACATCGACGAGGACTTCGTCACCGGGCAGATCTTCTACCGGGACGCCGACGGCGACGGCCTGGGCGATCCCGACGACTCGGTGGAGGGCTGCGAAGCCCCCTCCGGCTACGTCGACAACGCCGACGACTGCGACGACACCGGCACGGACAGCGACGGTGACGGCATCGAGGACTGCGCGGACGACGATCGCGACGGCGATGGCCTCGCCAACGACCTGGACGCTGATCCCGACGATGCCTCGGTCGTGCGCGTGCCCACCGGCGGCACCGGAGCCGACGGCGACTGGACGGTCTCCGGGACCCACATCTTCGGCGACTCGGCCCTGCTGGTCGCCGAGGCCATCGCTGGCGACACCTCCGTCGAGGTCGACGACACCTCGCCCTTCGCCGTGGACGACGAGGTCCTGGTGCTGTGCCAGCAGGGGAGCTGCGCCGGTGACCACGACTTCGCCGTGGTGACCGCGGTCGGCGGCGGTGTGCTGGACCTCGTGCCCGAGCTCGACAGCGACTACCCCTCCTCCGACGTCGTCCTGGTGCAGCGGATCCCGCACCACGCCGACGTCGACGTCCCCTCCGGGGCGACCCTCACGGCTTTGTCCTGGGCGGGCGGTGGCGGAGGCGTGGTCGTCTTCCGCGCCACGGGCCGGGTGACCATCGACGGCAGCGTCGACGTCACGGCGCAGGGCTTCCGCGGCGGCGACGGCCCGGCCGGCAACAGCAGCTACCCCACCCAGGGCGAGTCCTACACGGGGCTCGGTGCTTCGGGCGACACGACGGCCAACGGCGGCGGGGGCGGCGCCTACCCGACCCGCGGCGACAACGGCGACAGCGGTGGTGGCGGCGGCCATGGCACCAGCGGCACCAGCGGCACCAGCTACGACGGCTCGGCCGTGACCTCCGGGGGCGGGACCTACGGCGACGCGACCCTGTCCGGCCTCCACCTGGGCTCCGGCGGTGGCGGCGGCTCGCCGGACGCCGAAGGCGACGGCACCGACACCACCAACGACTGCGGTGACGGCGGCGCTGGCGGTGGGCTGGTCGCCATCTTCTCGGCGACCGGGATCGACGTCGCCGGCTCGGTGCTGGCCGACGGCGCCGACGGAGAGGACGCCGTGTCCCTCGAAGGCGAGGTCGGCGGCGGCGGCGGCGGATCGGGGGGCACCCTCTACCTGGTGGCGCCGAGCCTGAGCTTGAGCGGGACCGTGCGCGCGACGGGCGGGGCCGGCGGCTCCTCGGCCTGGCACAGCGGCCTGCCCTACGGCTCGGCCTGGGCCGGCGACGGCGGCGACGGACGCATCCGCCTGGACACTGACAGCCTGTCTGGATCCACGACACCCACGGCGGGTCACACGGGGGGCTACGCCGACTGAGCGGGTTGTGACCCCTGGTCTTGACCCCTGATTTGCGCCCCCATAGGCCAGCTACCGGAGGACCCGTCATGGCGCGGAAGAAGAACAAGCGGAAGAAGGCGACCCAGTCCGCGAGACGCAAGGCACGGGCCAAGAAGCGAGCACAGCGCGCCCGCGCGGTGAAGACCAGGGAGAGGGTCGGTACCCGGCCCCCACCGGCCTCTCGGCCGGCGGCCACCGTCCCCCAGCCCGCCCCGCAGCGCTGGGTCTTCCACGACCTGCTCCACCCGGCCGTGCTGTCGCCCCGAGGGCCCCTGCCCCCGGCCATCGAGACGCTGCCGGGCCCCGGGCCCGACGTCTTCGCGGCCGCCTTCGGCGAGCACGGCATCGTCCTCTACCGGCGGTCCGACGACGGCCGGTGCGCTCCGGTCTCGCCCCTCGAGCTCCCGGTCGACACCGAGGTCTCGTGGTGGGGAGGCGCACCCACCGTGCGCGCGGCCCGCCCGGGCAGCGTCGAGTGGCACGTGCGACCCGAGCGGCGGGGCGCGCTGATCGAGGGCGCGGTGATCGTCCGCGACCTCGTCCTGGACGACACGACAGGTCTGTTCTGGAGCCCTGTCGTGCCCGTGGTCGCCGAGCGGCGATCCAGCGGGGTGTGGTGGCTCGACGCCGGGCAGTCCCTCGCGGAGGGGCCGCTCGCACCGGACGGCATCGACTGGAACAGCGGGGCCGACGCGAGCCACACCGAGGTCGTTGCGCGCTTCCTCCATCGCCGCGCCGGAGAGCTGTGGGCCCTCGCCCAGCAGAGTCCGGGCGAAGCCCCGGGCTCCGCGGCCGATCAGCCGGAGCCCCCAGCGCTCATGGATGCCATCAGGGGCCCTTCCCCCCACTACAAGAGGCGGGCCATGGACGCCCTCGTGGCGCGCCAGGAGGACGTGGTGCCGCACCTGCTCCGCAACCTCGACGACCTCCACAGGAGCCTCGAGGAGGGCTCCTTCTGCGCGGAGGACTTCTCCGGTCTCTACACCGTGGTCCTGCTGGCTCACTTCCGTTGCACGCAGGCCCACGAGCGCCTGCTCGCCCTGGCTCACCTGCCCCGCGACCTCTTCGAGCAAGCCCTCGGCGGGTTCCTCACCGAGGACTTCGACACCGCGCTCCTGGCCACCTGCGGCGGCGACACCACGGGTCTGCGTGCGCTCATCTCGGACCGGGCCGCCGACGAGTACCTGCGCTGCCAGGCCGCCGACGCCCTGGCCGGTGCTGTCGTTCTCGGCCACGCCGACCGCGCCGAAGTCCTCGTCTTCCTGGCCAGCTTCCTGTCGCCTGAGCACGCGGACGAGCACAGCTACTTCTGGAGCGGAGTGGGTGGCGCCATGCTGCACCTCTTCCCGGTGGGGTTCGAAGACGAGCTCGTCGGCGCCTGCGAGCAGTGGCTCATCCCGCCGCTCAGCTTCGATGCTGCCTTCGTCAGGCAGAGCCTGGCAGCAGGACCGGCTCGGGCTCCCGCGGGCCTTCGCTGTGTCGAACACCTGCAGCGCCGGGACGTGCACAGGTGGATGAGCTGGTGGGCCTGCTTCGCCTGACAGGGGGTCGGGGCCTGCACCGACCTCACCCCTCGCAAGCGCCAGCGCTCGCCGCCACCGCCCCAGGGTCGGGGAAGGAGATCTCCAGCGGGAGGCAGGCCACCATGCCGTCTCCGAGTCGGGGGCGAGTCGGGGGTCACGAGTCGGGGGTCATGTAATTCGCCTTTCGTCTTTCCTCCTACGTTTGACGTCCGCCAAAAAAGGCGAAAGGCGAATTACATGACCCCTCGTTCTCCCTCGTTCTGCACCCGACCGTCGAACACCACCAACACCTGGACCGACTGCGACGACAGCGACGCGGCGGTGAACCCCGACGCCAGCGAGACCTGCAACGGGGTCGACGACGACTGCAGCGGCAGCGTCGACGACGACGCCTCCGACGCCAGCACCTTCTACGCCGACAGCGACGCCACCGTCTTTCCGGACGCCGGGGGCTGCGCCCAGGGCACCTCCTGTGCCGACATCCTCGACTCGGGCGGGTCCAGCGGGGACGGCACCTACACCATCGATCCGGACGGCGCGGGAACCGGCGTCGACCCCTTCGACGTCACCTGCGACATGACGTCCGACGGCTGTGCCCAGAACGGCGGGGAGGGCGGCGACAGCTCCCTGGCCACCACCTTCGAGATCCGGTCGGTCCTGGTGCCGCTGATCAACGTCCAAGCCCGCGACGCCGGGGACTCCGGCGAGCAGTACGGCTCCCCGCTCACGGACAACCCGGCCTGGCTGCGCTGAGGGGCGGCCACGCGGCCCGGCTTGTGCCGCCACGAGGCCCGGAATAGGCGGCGACGTGCTCACGCTCCTGATGTCCTGCGTCCTCACCCAGACCCCTGGGGACGACACCGACGCCCCGACCGACAGCGGAGGCACCGATCCGCGCCTCTGGACCGGGGCGATCTGGAGCACTGCGATCTACGACAACCAGGTCCGGAGGACCTCGCTGGAGACCGGCGAGCAGACCCTGGTGGACACCTGCGAGTCCCCGATCGGCGTGGTGTTCCACCCGGCCAGCGAGACGGTGCTCACGAGCTGCCACCAGGCTAGCCAGGTGGACCTCATCGACGCGGCCACGGCGACCGTCAGCGCCTCCCTCACGGTGGGCGGGCTGCCCTACTGGATCGATCACGTCGGCGACGAGGTCGCCGTGGCGAACTCGGGCGACGGGACCTTCTCGATGATCGACCCCGGCGGGGCGGCGGTCGTGCGCACCCTGGAGGTGCCCGGGAGCCCGATCGCCTTCGACGTCCGCGACGACGACACGCTCCTGGTGGCCGACTACCTCGGCGAGGTCATCACGGCGGTGAGCGCCGTCGACGGCGAGGTGATCTGGCAGAGTGACCCGGTGGCCCTGCCGGTCTGGGTGCTCGACGAGGGAGACCACGTCTACGTGGCCGAGTCCCGCGAGAACAGCGTGGCCGTGCTCGGCGCCGAAGGTCAGCTCGAGGACCGTTTCTCCGTCGGCAGCACCCCGACGGCCATCCTGAGCGTGCCCTGGGGCGACACCCAGGCCCTGGCCGTGCTGTACCACACCGGCGACGCCATCGGCCTCTACGACCTCGACGACCACGCCCTGCTCACCGAGCTCGAGCTGACGGGCAGCCCCATCGGCGCGACCCGGACCGATGACGGCCTCGTGGTCAGCCTGGCCAGCTCCGACGAGCTGGCCCTCGTCGATCTCGTCGAGCTCCGCATCGCGCAGACCCTTCCCGCTGGTGATGGGCCCCGTGGCCTGTCCTGGCAACCCTGAGGAGACCCCCCATGATCTCGACCCTCCTGTTGTTCGCACTGGCCTGCGACGGCGACACCACCGACAGCTCCGTCGACGACTCGGGCACCGAGACCGACACGGACACCGACAGCGACACCGACAGCGACACCGACAGCGACACCGACACGGACACCGACACGGACACCGACACGGACACCGACGCCGATCTCTGCCAGCAGCTCACCGCCTGCGGGACGACGGTCTACGAAGGCAGCGTGGTCGGAGACAGCCTGATGATCGTGCTGCACGACTCCGAGCCGCCGGCGGGTCCGCCGCTGGGCATGGCGGTCTACCCCAACCCCAGCTTCCCGCTGGAGTTCAGCGTCCAGGTGCCCTACGCGGGGGACTACTACTACCGGGTCTTCCTCGACGTCGATCCGACCGACGGGACCTACCCCAACGACGAGCTGGATCCCCAGAACAACCCCCTGTCGACCCCGGCCAGCTCGGTGCCGAAGTCCGGTGGGGCGGAGCCGGTGACCATCGTGCTGGACGATCCAGCGGCGGGGTAGGCGCACGGCGGGCACTCCGTCCGAAACCGTCGGTCTCGGCTGGCATCTCGTGGTCCCAGCGGCACTTCGGGGTTGCCAGATGGACCAGTCCACCGTCGAGACCTGGCTCGCAGGCGATGCGCTCTCGCGTCGCAAGATCAGCAATGGCCTGAGCTCGGCAGCGGACCTGCTGCTGGACCGGGCGGAGCTGGGCGGAGGCGGGACGCGGATCCGACCCTCTCTGAGCGATGACGCAGGGCGGCGCCGCGAAGAGGCGGCGGCCATCGCGCAGCGGGTGATGGCCGCCCGTCCCGCCAGCGTGGCCATGCTGCTCCAGACCACCCTGCTCGAGTCCTGCCAGGCGGCCGTTCGCGAGCTCCGGGCCACCGCGAGCTACGCCGGCGAGGGACACGGGACCCCCGAGCAGGTCACGGCCCAGGCCCTCGGCCTGGCCAGCCACGGGGAGGGGGACCACGGTCCCGCAAGCTGTGCATCCTGCGGCCGGGAGGCGGAGGTGGTGCTCGCTCTCCTCGGGACCCTGGTGACGACCGAGGACGAGGCCGCCGAGTACGAGATCGAGGACGACGAGGACGAGGACCTACCCACCGCCCCTCCGGGCGGAACGCTCCTGGCCGACGCCGCCACGGGGCTCTACGACGCGGTCTACAACGACATCGACATCACCACCTTCATGCCGGTCGTCGTCGACCGGCCCATGCGGGACCGGCCGCCGCGCCCGACCGGCCGGCACGAACGCGTCAGGGGACGGTCCGGAGGGGCGTCGCAGAGAGGTGGTACGGAGCCCAGGAACCGCACTCCGGTGCTGGCGGGCATCCTGTGCGTCCTGGGCCTCGTGGTGCTCGCGGCCAACTCCCGCGGCGACTGGGAGCCGACCTTCCCGGACTCGGCTCGACAGGGGCTCGTGGAGGCCGCCGATCGCGGCCGGCCGCCCCGGCTCAAGAAGGCCATGCTCACCGCGGGCGAGCCAGGCCTGGTGGCGGGCCTGACCCGGAGGCCCTGCAAGGTGGCGGCGCCGGGCCTCGAAGAGGTCTTCGACGCCCACCCCACCAACGGCATGCTCGGGCTCTACGCGGCGGGCTACTGGGTCTGCGCGGGAGAGGGCGCTCGCGCACTCGAGACCCTGGAGGAGCTGAGCTGGAAGGCCTCGGACTTCCCCCGGATGCGGTGGATTCGCGCCCAGGCCCTGCTGCTGGAGGGCCGTGGCGAAGACGCGGTTCGGGAGCTGCACCTCGTCCAGCGCGTCGATCCCTCCATGGCTGCGGTCGCGTCGCAGCAGATGGAGCTCCTACGCTCGCTGGCCGACTGAGGCCACCGGGCCGTCGTGCCACGTCCAGCCCTGCGAACAGGAACCGCGCGGTCCGGGCTCGTGCTGCAGGTCCTCGTCGTCGCCCTGGTCCTGCTGGCTTCGCTGGACGTCGCTGCGGCCCTCGTCGCGGAGCGCCTGCGGCCCTTCCACTCCTACGACGAGCCCCGGAACCCGAGCTTCCTCCGCGCCTGGCCCACCTACACCGCGCCCCGGGCCCGACCGGCCCACGAGCGGCTCGTCATCGTGATCGGCAATTCCCAGGCCTTCGGCAGCCAGGGGCTGCCCGCGGAGGCCGCGTGGCCCGCCCGGCTGGGGGAGGGCCTCTCCGCGGCCAGGCCCACGGAGTCCTGGGCGGTGGCCAACTGGGCGATCTACGCGGGCACGGCCGCCGAGTTCGTGGTGCTCGGGGCCCAGGCGGGCCGCCACGCACCGGACGCCGTCATCCTGGCCACCACGGGCGAGAACGTCCTCGGTCGGGGCGGGGGCAAGCGGCTGCGGCACACCGGGAGCGACGTGCGCGGGCTGCTGGCCCAGGCCGAGGTCCGGAGGAGGCTGCCGGGGCCCTTCCTCGAGCGCCACGCCGCCCTGGGCGCCCGGGGCTGGATCCGGTCGGTCTCGGGGCTGCAGGCCCTGCGCTCGGTCTGGGCGGAGCCGAGCACGCGCGCCTGGAACGCGGTACCGCCGGGCGAGCGGAGATCGCCGGCGGGCCTGCCGGACTGCCACCGCGGCCCGTGGCCCGGCCAGGACCGCGGCGTGGGGCTGCTGCAGGACTTCCTCCACGCGGTCCGTGCCGATGATCCGGAGCTGCCCCTCCTGCTGCTCGACATGCCCCTGTGCCTCCGGGCCGGCGAGGGCGCCTGTCCCGCCCACGAGGCCCTGCAGCAGGTGGCGCGGGAGGCCCTGGCCGACCAGGACGGTGTCCGGGTCCTCGATGCTCTGCGGCTGATCGACTGCGCCGACTTCGTGCACAACGCTCACCTGGGTCCTGCCGGAGCGGAGCAGCTCGCGACCTGGCTGAGCCCCCACGTCCTCGACCTCGCGGTCGGGCACCGCTGACCGGAGGGAAGAGGCGTGCGGTTCAACTCCCTGGTCTTCGCGCCCTTCGCGGCCCTGACCCTGGGCGGTCACGCCCTGCTCGAGGGACGCGTGCTGCGGACCTGGCTGGTGATCGCCAGCTACGTCTTCTACGGCTGGGGGGACTACTACACCTGCGGGCTGCTGCTCTTCTCCACCGTGTTGGACTACACGGCGGCCCTGCGCATCCACGCTTCGGAGGACCCCCGTGTCCGCAAGGCCTGGCTCCTCGCCAGCCTGACGGGCAACCTGGGCCTGCTGGCGCTCTTCAAGTACTCCGGCATGGTGCTCCGGTGGGCCGACGCCCTGGCGCTCGCCGTGGTCGGCGTGGAGGACCTCTTCTCCCAGGTGCCCGGGCTGGCGGCGGTCGGGTCCGTCGGGCTGCCTGTCGGGATCAGCTTCTACACCTTCCAGACCCTCAGCTACACCATCGACGTCTACCGGGGCCGCATGGAGCCATCGCGCCGCTTCAGCACGGTGGCGCTCTATGTCGCCTTCTTCCCCCAGCTCGTGGCGGGTCCCATCGAGCGGGCCTCACACCTGATGCCCCAGCTCGAGCGCAGGCCCGAGCGCACCGCCGATGACCTGATCATCGGCACCACGCGGGTGCTGTGGGGGCTGGTGAAGAAGGTGGTCTTCGCCGACTGGCTCGGTGTCTGGGTCGCGACGGTGTGGGGGCAGCCCGAGCCGGCGACCGGCTGGGAGCTCTTCCTGGCGCTGCACGCCTTCAGCTTCCAGCTCTACCTCGACTTCTCGGCCTACAGCGACATCGCGATCGGCCTGAGCCGCTTCATGGGCATCCGGCTGCGGGAGAACTTCCGCTGGCCCTTCCTGTCCCGGGACCCGCTGGAGTTCTGGACCCGCTGGCACATCAGCCTGACGACCTGGGTGCGGGACTACGTCTACTACCCGCTCGGCGGGTCCCAGCGCGGCCGCACCCGCGGCCTGCTCAACAGCCTGGTGGTGATGATCGCCATCGGCCTCTGGCACGGGGCCGACGAGAAGTTCATCATCTGGGGCATCGCCCACTGGGTCTACGAGACCCTGTACCGGGGCTGGTCGTCGGCGACGGGCCGGCCCTCGCGGAGGGGCCAGCCACACACCCTGCGGGACATCCCGGCGGTCCTGCTGACCTACCTCCTGGTGATCCCCCAGGTGTTCTTCGGCGCCCCGTCGATGGCCCACGCCCGGGTCATCCTCGCGGGCCTCTTCCGGCCCTGGGGCCCGCCGACCTTCTGGCGTCCGCGCGGCGAGGTCGTGCGCACCACGGTGCTGGTCGCCATCGCCATGGCCGCCCACGTGGTCCGTGGCCTGGGCTGGGATCGACCCCTGCACGGGGTCCGCTCCCCCTGGGCCGTGGGCGGGTTGTGGGCCATGCTGGTGGCACTCCTCCTGCTCGCCCACGCCCCGGTCGGGCAGGGCTTCTACTACTTCCGGTTCTGAGGACGACGGCTCATGGGCACCCCCCCGACGGAGTCCAGCCCTGGTGGAGAGCGGCTGGAGGCGCTCTACCACCGGGCCCAGGAGCGGATCTGGGACGGGCGGGAGGTGCTGGCTGCCTGTCTCGAGCGCCACGGTGGCGTCCGGATCGACCCCGAGCGGCGCGCTCCGCTCGCCCGACTGCTGAGGGTCATGCACGCTGGTGAGCTGGCGGCCTGGCGGGTCTCGGCGGCCCTGGCGGCGGGCCTCGACGACCCGGCGGCCAGCATGGCGGCCACGGCCCAGGCCCACGACGAGGCCCGGCACTACTACGTGATGGGCGACTACCTGCGGCACCTGGACCCCGAAGTGGGGAGCCTCCCGCCCCGGAGCCACGCCTTCATCCGCCAGGTCGCCCGCGCCCGCGATCCGGTGCGCATGCTGCTGGGCATGCAGCTCATGGTGGAGCCCGTGGCCCTGACGCTCTTCCACGAGCTCCGGAGGAATGCCGTCGAGCCCGTGCTCTGCGACCTGCTGCGCTTCTACGAGCGCGACGAAGCGCGGCACGTCGCGGTGGGACGCTACCTGCTGCCCGACCACGTGGCCCGCCTCTCCCGCGTCGCCCTGGCCGGTGTGTGGGCCTGGCAGATCCGGATGTACATGCGCGAGGTCGACTGCGTCGGCGAGCTGTCCGAGACGATGCAGGCCCTGGGCATCGAGCCTCGGGAGGTCCTGCGCCTGGGCCAGGCCCGGCAGCTCCGGGCCAGCAACGCGATCGTGGAGCAGCTCGACCGGGGGCTCCCCATCACCGAGTTCTTCCTCCGGTTGGGCTACATCCGGTTCGAGGTCGAGTTTCCGGCCGAGTCGCCGGCGCCTCCAGTGCTGACCCGGCTTCGCCGCGGCCTTCGCGCGGCCTGGACCGGGGAGGCTCCCTGGCCGGCGGTGGCGGAGGCGGACATCGCGCTCCTCGAGGACGTCGACTAGCCGTTCGATGGTGACGGGAATCGTCCCGGTGGAACCTCCTCCAGGGGGTCTCCAGCGCTCCGCATGCTCGCAGTGGCCCGAACGCCTCCGTGGCTCGGCGCTTGCAGTGAGGTGCCGTGACCCCCGGCGACCTCGGAGCGCAGACGACCATGGACGACGACCGGACCCTCGTGGACAGCCCCCACCCAGCGAAGCGACGGCCCGGCAGGCGCCGCCTCGCGACGACCGGACTCCTGGCGCTGCTGGCCCTGGTGGGCTGCCGTCCGGCCGGGACCGACGCCGAGACCTGGGACGAGCCCGACACCGCCGCCTACGCCGAGGACACGGTGACGGTCGACGCCCCCCCGGAGTCGGTGCTCCAGTTCGAGGGAGCGAGACCGCAGAACCTCCTGGTGATCTCCATCGACACCCTCCGGCGGGACCGGATCGGGCGCTACGGACGTGACACGATGCCCTTCCTGGACGGGCTGCTGGAGGAGGCCGTCGTCCTGGACGATCACCGCTCCTGCTCGAACTGGACCTTCGCCTCGCTGATCTGCGTGCAGACCGGGCAGACCAACGTGGACCTCGGCCTGGAGCCGGCCACGGAGGCCCATGCCGAGGGGGAGGATCTCCCAGGCTCGGAGGTCCCGGACGACCTGGTGGCGCTGCCGACCTGGATGCAGGAGGCGGGCTTTGCGACGAGCCTCGTGACGACCACCCGGCTGCTGTCGGACCTGTCGCCCACCGGCAACGGCTTCGAGGAGATCGCCCACGAGGACGACGCCCGGGCCCGGAAGGTGCGGCTGATGGCCACCGAGGCCGTCCAGCCCCTGCTCGCCGGGGAGCAACCCTGGTTCCTGCGGGTCCACTTCCGCGACCCGCACTTCCCCTACCTGGCCCCGGAGGAGTACCTGGACGAGCTCGACGAGCTCGAGGAATGGCCCTTCGACCTGCGGACCTTCGCCAGTCTGGAGGAGGTCCAGGAGGCCTGGCCGACCCTCACACCCGAGGTCCAGCGCGAGGTCCTGGATCTCATCGACATCCTCTACGACGCCGAGGTCCGCTACCTCGATGACCACCTCGCCCTGTTCTGGTCGCAGCTGGAGGAGCTCGGGGCCCTCGAGGAGACCTTGGTCGTGTTCTTCACCGATCACGGCGAGCAGTTCTACGACCACGGTGCGCTCCAGCACTACCGGGACCTCTTCGACGAGGAAGCCGCCACCCTCGGCGCCTTCTGGGCGCGAGGTCTCACGCCGACCGCCTATGCGGGACGGACCCGCCACTCCGACCTGGTCCCCGGGATCTTCGAGGCCCTGGAGCTGCCGCTGCCCGAGAGCGTCACGGGGTCGGTGCCGGGCACGCTGTCGAGCGACGAACCGCGGCTGACCTTCTTCGGACCCCGAGGCGTGGTCGGCGGTCCCGTCAACACGGTGGACCTCGGCGACCTCCGCCTCTTCTACCGGTGGAGCGGGGACCTGACCCTCTTCGATCGGGCCCAGGACCCCCTCCAGCTCGACGACCTCTACGGCACCCTCGACACCACCGCGCTGGAAGAGGCCCTGGTGGCCGAAGTGGCGCGGTCCCAGGAGTTCGTGACGTGGGCGGAGCCGCTGGGGCTGCCGGAGTAGCGTCAGCGCTCCAGCACGAACGTCGCCCCGGACTCGCAGTCCGTGCCGTCGATGACCATCACCCCCGTCGCGCTCACCTCGGTGTGGGAGAAGGTCCCGCTGAGCTCCAGCGACGGGTCGGGGCAGTCGAAGTCGTAGGTGCGGGTGGTGCAGGGGAGGGGATCTGCGAACAGGCTGCCGATGAGCAGGGTGAAGTCCCCGGCGACCGCGTCCTCGCAGGCCAGCTCGGCATCCAGGGTCTCGTCGAGGAGGCCATCGGGGAAGCAGTCCCCGCCGGCGTCGCTGAGGTCCAGGGTCCACCAGCCCTCTTCGAAGGGGCAGCCATCCTCGGGCACCCAGCCGCCGCCGGGCTCGCAGGCGTCGATGTCCTTGTAGGCGTGGCTCGCGGCGAGCAGTGCCGTCTCGCAGGCCTCCTCGCAGAGCAGGTCGTAGTCCTCACCCTGACCCCAGCACACTCCGTCGGGCCCGTAGGCGGCCTCTTCGGCGCCGCTCTGGTCCGGGAACGCCGCCTCGACGCAGGCCAGGTAGGCGTCGCAGGACGGGTGGTCGTCGCCGGAGGTCCTGCTGGTGTCGTCACCGGGACAGGCGGTGAGGGCCAGCAGCAGGGACAGGGTCATGGGGCCTCCTCTCCAGCCTCTCGTGTCCGGTTGTCAGGACGATGTCAAGCAGCTGCCAACCTGCTGCGAACTCCGTGGGCCTGGTCGGGGTGCGCCGGCCGGAGCCGTAGGATCGCTCCAGGCACCGCAGAGGCAGCCATGCTCACCTTGGCTCTCCTCGCTCCGTACGCCTACGCCTGGCCCACGGCCCGCATCGTCGGGGGCCACCCCGCCGACGAAGGCGAGTGGCCCGACGCCGCGGCGGTCTGGATCGGCGACGAGGTCTCCTGCACCGGCACGCTCATCGCCCCCGACCTGGTGATCACCGCCGCCCACTGCGCCGGCAACATCACCGCCGTCACCCTGGGCACCACCGACCACACCGAGGGGGGCGAGACCATCGCCGTCACCCGGACCCACGTCTACCCCTCGTCGGAAGGCGACTACGACGTCGCTGTCCTGGAGCTGGAGCACGCCTCCGAGGTGCCTCCACGTCCCCTCGGCAGCCCGGAGCTGCTGGAGGAGTTCCTCTACGACGGCGCCCCGGTCTTCATCGTCGGGTACGGGGCCACCGACAAGTGGGGTCGCGACTACGACACCGTGCTGATGGAGGCCGTGTCGGCGGTGACCGACCACGACGGCAGCGAGCTGCACCGGGGCTTCGAGGAGTCGGTCAGCCCCGGTGGTGAGCTCGGGGCCGGCGGGGCCGGTGTGGACTCCTGCTTCGGCGACTCCGGGGGGCCGCTCTACCTCGTCACCGACCACGGCTACGTGCTCGTGGGCGTGACCTCCCGGGGCTACGACGAGTGGGGTCCGCCCTGCGGCAACGGCGGCATCTATGTGCGGCCCGATGCGGTGAGGGACTGGATCGAGGAGGTCACCGGTCGCGAGCTGCCGGAGCCCACCCTCGGAGAGGAGCCTGCCGACACCGAGGCGCCGGTGGATACCCCGCTCGATGAAGTCTACGAGGAGGCCCCCTGGTTCGTGGAGGACCTGGCCGAGACGGTGGTGGCGCTGGACCGGAGCGGGGAGGCCTGCTCCCCCTGATCGGTCCCCATGCGGATAGACCGCGCCCTGCATGGAAGCCCTCGGCCGCTGGATCGTCCTGAACCGCATCAAGGCGACCCTGCTCTGCCTGGTGATCACCGCCGCCGCCATCGCGGGCGCCCTGCCACGGCTCACGTCCGGGGGCCTGCCGGTCGACTTCTCGCCGCAGGCGCTGTTCAACGAGGACGCCGACATCCGCGAGGTCCTGGAGCGCACCGAGGCGTCCTGGGGACCCGACGACAACGACGCCTGGATCCTCGTGGAGGGCCCGATCTTCAGCGAGCAAGGCCTCGCACTGGTCACGGCGCTGCACGAGGCCATCGAAGCCCAGCCCGAGATAGACCGGGTCGACAGCCTGGCCAGCCTCTCGGTGGCCCGGCGAGGCGCGGATGGCTCGGTGGTCGTCGGTGCCCTGACCGAGGTCGAGGACACCGAGCAGCTCAGACGCCTGGCCCTGGACGACCCAGCCGTCGTCGGTCTCTTCGCCGCCCGGGAGGGGGGCCTGGCGGTCGTGCGGGCGCACCTGCCGGATCCGCTGCGCACCGTCAGCGAGATCGCCCCCGGCATCCGGGCCCTCGAGGACCTCATCGCCGACTGGTCGCCACCGGAGGGCTACACCCTGCACCTGGCGGGCATCCCCACCGTGCGCGTGCAGCTCGTCGACCTGCTCGAGCGCGACCAGGCCTTCTTCTTCCCGCTGGACACGCTGATCTTCGCCGTGGTGCTGGTGGTGCTCTTCCGGCGGCCCCTGCCGGGGCTCCTACCCCTGGCGGCGGTGGGGGCGGCCGTGGTCTGGTCCATCGGCCTGCTGCTGGCGGGCGGGGTGACCTTCAACATCCTCTCCGAGCTGGTGCCGACCCTGGTGCTGGTCATCGGGGTGAGCGACGGCATCCACCTCTTGAGTCGCTACCGGGAGGAGCTGAGCCACGACCCCGATCGGGTCGCCGCGATGGGGCGCACCCTGGAGCACCTCGGCGTCGCCTGTGCCCTGACCTCGCTGACCACGGCCATCGGCTTCGGGTCGCTCTTGAGCTCCTCGTCGGTGGCGATCCGGGACTTCGGCCTGCACGCCTCGCTGAGCGTGCTGGTCGCCTACGTGGCGGTGCTCGTCTTCCTGCCGGCCAGCCTCGCCTGGGTGCCCGTGCGCTGGGTCCTGCCTCATGGTGGCAAGGGACCGCCCCGCCGCTCCCGCCTCACCCGCTGGCTGCTGTGGACCGACGGCGTGGTGGCCCGCCACCCGGGCCGGGTCCTGGCGGCCTGTGGCCTGCTGTGCGCGGGGGCCCTGGGCCTGGGCAGCACCGTGCGCACCACCTCCCACATGATGGAGGTCTTCAGCGAGGGGCACCCGGCCGTCGCGACCTACGAGGCGGTGGAGGAGCACCTCGGCGGCATCATCCCGGTGATGCTCCACCTGGAGGCCTCCGAGCCCGAGGCCTTCCGAGACCCGGAGGTGCTGGCCCGGCTCGGAGAGGTCACCGAGCGGATCCGCCAGCACCCGGACACGTCCTGGGCCCTGTCGGGGGCCGACGTGGTGGCCTCGCTCCACGGCGCCCTGACCGGCACGCGCGGGCTCCCGGAGACCGAGGACCAGCTCGCCCAGGAGCTGATGCTCGCCGAGTGGAGCGGCGACGAGCTGGCGCTGGACGCGCTCTTCGACGAGGACTTCCGCACCGCGCGGGTGATGGCCCTGTGCGCCGACATCGGCGGCCACGCCTTCGTGGCCCTCGGCGACGACCTGCGGCGAGCGGGCGCCGAGGTCTTCGCCGGCACCGGCGTCGAGGCGCTCGCCGCCGGCGACGGCATCGTGGCGAGTGCAGGGATCCACCGCCTGATCGACGACCTGCTGGTGAGCGTGGGCCTGGCCTTCGCCGGGATCTGGCTCACCCTCTGCGGTCTCTTCCGCAACGTCCGGCTGGCCACGGTCTCGATGATCCCCAACGCCATCCCGATGCTCTTCACCCTGGCCAGCCTGCGGCTGATGGGGGAGCACCTCCAGACCGGCAACGTCATCTCGTTCGCGATCGCCCTCGGCCTCGCCGTCGACGACACCATCCACTTCCTGGTGCGACTCCAGGAGGAGCGGTCCCGCGGGCGCTCGCTCCAGGGCGCCATCCGCCATGCCTACCGCGGCGCGGGCCGGGCCATCGTCTATACCAGCCTGCTGCTGGCGCTGGGCCTGGCGGTGATGGCGGGCTCCGATCTCGTGACCACGCGGCACTTCGCCGTCCTGGCCTGCGCCACCCTCGTCGCTGCCGTCTTCGCCGACCTGCTCGTCCTGCCCGCCCTCCTCCACCTCCTGGGGCCTCGCCGGCTGGGGCTTGCCAACCGTTAGGATCCCGCCATGGTCCGCCTGCTCCTCGTCGCCCTCGCCATCCTCTTCACCGCTCCCGTGGCCCAGGCCGAAGACGCTCGGGCCCTGCTCGAGCGCTCCGTCGAGGCCCAGCCCACGGGCAACTCCGTGCAGACCGTGCGGCTGACCGCCACCTCCAAGAGCGGCAAGGAGAAGGTCCGCGAGCTGGAGATGCGGACCCGGTCCCAGGACGATCGCGTCCGGGTCCGGGGCGACGTCACGGCGCCCGAGGGCATGGCCGGGACGACGTTCTCGCTGGACGCCGTCGAAGGCGAGCGTGCCCAGATGATGGTCTTCCTGCCGGCGGTGGGCACCATCATGCACATGTCCGGGGACAAGAAGCGGGGGTCCTTCCTGGGCACCGACTTCTCCTTCGAGGACCTGGAACCCGTGGACATCGAGACGGCCCGCCACGAGCTGGTGGAGGAGACCGCCCAGAGCTGGGTCGTGGACACCCGGCCGGGGCAGGGCAGCGACAGCGCCTATGGGCGCGTGCGCACCACCCTGAGCAAGCAGGACCTACTGCCGCGCCGGATCCACTTCTTCGACGACCGGGACCAGCCGGTGAAGGAGCTGGTCGTCCTCGAGGTGCGGCAGGTGGAGGGCACGGCCCTGCTCGCCCGCATGGAGATGCGAGACCTGAAGAAGGGCTCCAGGACCCTGATGGAGGTCCTCGACGTGCGGCTGGCGGTCCCGGACGAGGAGCTGCCGGACACCCTCTTCACCAGCGACGGACTGCGAGAGCCGGTGCCCTGAGCCCCCCCGCTGGGGAGCCGGGGGCGTCGATTGCTACCATCCCTCCACCGATGGGCAATCCCTTTCCCGGCCCTCAGCCCTATCGGAGCGAGGACCGCGCTCGGTTCTACGGTCGGCGTCGCCTGATCGAAGACCTCTCCGACGCGGTCCTCTCCCGACGGGTGCTGACGGTGTACGGGCCTTCGGGCGCCGGCAAGTCCTCTCTGCTCCAGGCGGGGGTGGTGCCCTTCGTGGACGACGAGTGGGACCTGCGCTGCGTGGTCATCGATAGCTGGCCGTCGGAGCAGATGATGGCCGGTGGGCCCCAGGCGCGCCTGATGGATGGCCTCAGCGATGCGCTGAGCCTCGGCGAGGTCGGCGACCTCGACGAAGCGCTGGACCTGGCCTTCCGGCGCAGCGACCGGCCGCTGCTGCTGGTGCTCGACCAGCTCGAGCAGCTCCTCGTCAACCACACCCGCGAGGTGCTCCAGGCCTTCGTCGACGTGCTCGACCACCTGGAGCACCGGCGCAAGCTCTCGCTCCACGTCGTGCTCTCGCTCCGGGAGGACTACCTGGGGCGCTGGAACGGCCTGCTGGAGGGTCACCCCCGGCTGACGCGACACGGCTACCGGGTGCCTCGTCTCACGGTGGGGGAGATCACGCGCGCCGCGGTGAAGACGGCGGCGACGGCCGACAGGCCGCAGATGTGGGACGGCAACCGCCTCCAGGTCCTGGTGGAGGAGATGGCCATTCCCGGCCAGTGGAAGTCGGACGCCGCGGAGGTGGAGAGCGCCTTCGTGCAGATCGTCTGCCGGGTGCTCTTCGAGCGGGGTGGGTTGGACGCGCTCGACGAGGAGCGGGAGGAGGCCTCGGAGACCGTGGGCAAGCGCATGCTGCGGGGTGGGCGGACGAGATCCGGGGGCCAGGCCACCGCCCGCGACATCCTGGAGCGCTACCTCAACGAGACCCTCGATGGGCTGGGCAACCTGGAGAAGGAGGCCCGGGACCTGCTGGAGGAGGTCTTCATCACCCGGTCCGGCTCGCGCCAGGTCGTGAGCCGGGACCGGGCCCTGGAGGAGGTCGACTCGGAGGTGGACCTCGACCGCATCCTCGGCGTGCTCGAGGAGACCCGCATCGTGCGGTCCCAGGAGCACCGGGGGGACCGCTTCTTCGAGCTGGGCCACGACTGGCTGGCGCTTCCCATCCGGGACGCGGCGGAGGCGAAGCGGCTGGCGATCGTGGCACAGCGGACGCGGATCAAGATGCTGCTGGCACTGCTGGCGGTCGTGATCTTCGCGTCGTTCGGGGTGGTACAGACCGTGGCCGCGAGCCTCGCGAGGTCCGCCCAGGCCGCGGCGAAGAGCGCCGAGGAAGTGGCGCTGGGCCAGAAGAACGAGGCGGATGCGCTCAAGGTGAAGGCCGAGGAGGAGAGGCAGAAGGCCGAGAGCGCAAAGCTGGATGCCCTCGAAGCCCAGCAGGTCGCCGAGGACGCGAGGAGCCAGCTCGACGTGGCGCTGAAGGGGGCCCAGGAGGCCGCCGCCGCGGCCGCCGCCGCGGAGGAGGAGGCCCAGTGGGAGCGGGACCTGGCCCACGAGGCCAGGGACCGGGCCGCCGCCGAGACACGACGTGCCCAGGACGTGCTCCACCTGTTGGCGGTCCGGGAGCTGGCAGGCGATCCCACCCGGGCTGCGCCCTTCCTGGCCGACGTTCACCACGGCGATGCGTTCCCCTTCTGGCGCACCGAGCTCTACGCGATGGCCCAGGCGCCGAGGAGTCTCTCGGTGCGACAGGCTCCAGCGGGCACGGTCCTCGAGGCGGTGGAGGTGGCCTCGGGCCGCGGCTTCGTCACCGCCAGCGCCGAGGGGGAGGTGCACTTCTGGCCCCTGGAGGGCGGCGAGCCCGAGCTGCTCCATCGCTTGGAGGAGGGCGTGCAGACCCTGGCGGTGTCCGGTGACGGCGAGCGGGTCGCGGTCGGCGGACGCGCGGGCGGGATCGTGCTGCTCTCTCTCGCCGACCGCGGCAGTGCGCCCATCGTGCGTGGCCTCGGCAGCCGGGTGTGGGCCCTGGCCTACGAGCCCGGCGGACATCGGCTGGCCGCGGGAGGCGAGGGCGGACAGGTCCAGCTCCTGGGACCCGACGGGGAGCCCCTCTTCGGCTCCACCCACGAAGGGTGTGATGCAAACCCCGGTCATGGCGATTCGCCAGGTCAGGCGGCCGGAACCG
>CAZCVP010000149.1:18414-20058 GCA_964501915.1 uncultured Enterobacterales bacterium | reverse complement strand
CCCCATCTAACGCCGCTCAGGCTGGCGTCGTGACCGGCTCGTGGATCACACCCCTACAGACCAATGTGCGGCAGCAGCACGCCTGGGATGTCTCACGGATGACCGATCCCGGGCCATTCCCCCATGTGACGGCAGAGAAGCACGTCGGCGTGAAGATCTTCACCATGGCCGCCAAGTCCCGAGCCCTGCTGATCCAGGTTCCTCAAGGTGGGAAGTCCATTGCTGTGGCGTGGAACGACGTGGGGTCCTTGATCCGGTTGGGGCACAGGCAGCTTGGCCTCAGCCTGAAAGGGGATGTTGTCCTGCCTCCCGGGGCCAGCGACTACGCTTTCGTGTCGAGAGGCTGACCGAGGTGGTTTCGGCTCGGGCGGAGAACCACCGATGCTTCCATGTCACCGTCTTCTATCGTCCGCTCGACACGCGGCGGCGTTTCACTTTCCGCAGCCCCACCACCTCAACCTCGCCTTCCATCGCCACGTACACCCCCATGTCCCCACACGGCGGGCCGGGCGGCGACTGGTAGCCCACTGTGGGCTTCCAGGGCGCAACGCGCGTCCTTGCGTGTCTCCTGCGCTGTCTGGCGTAGGGCCCATGCCGACAATCGACGGTCTCTCCGAGGAGTCTGCTGGCCTTGGAACCGGCGGGACTTGTTCAATTAGTCGAGTCAACGTATAATCGTCTAATGCTATTCAGGCTGCCCTCCCTCGAAGACCACCAGGACGCCCTCGCCGAGTTGGACGCGCTCCGGCGGCGGTTGAGCACGGAGGTGTCGCGTGCGACGCCCTGGGTCGGCCGGCTGCGTCGCGAAGCCCGGATGGCGACCGCTCACAGCTCCACAGCGATCGAGGGGTACCGCGTCTCTGCCGAGGTAGCCGTCGCGGTCGTCGAGGGAAGGGTCGCTGCGACCGACCGGGACGAGCGCGCACTCGCCGGGTATGCGCTGGCCATGCAGCACGTGGCGATCCTCGCGGACGACCCGGCGTTCGCCTGGAGCGAGCGCCTGCTGCTGGACCTGCACTTCGAAGCGTGCTCTGCCGAACCCGAGAGTCGCCCGGGGCGATGGCGGACCGGGCCGGTCGTCGTCACGGCGCCCGGTGGGGGCGTGGCGTACCGCGCCCCCGGAGCCGAGGAGGTCCCCGGGCTCATGGAGGAGCTCGTCACCTGGCTGGCGTCGGGCGACCTCGGCGTGCCGGCCGTGGTCCGCGCCGCGATGGCGCATCTGCACCTGGTCTCGATCCACCCCTTTCGGGACGGAAACGGGAGGCTCTCGAGGATCCTGCAGTCGCTGGTCCTGGCGCGCGAAGGCGTCCTGTCGCCCGAGTTGGGCTCGATCGAGGAGGTCCTGGCCCGGGACACAGGGGGCTACTATGCGGTCCTGCGCGAAGTCCAGGGGGGCGGCTTCCAGCCAGAGCGCGACGTCGCTTCGTGGGTCGCGTTCTGCATCGAAGCGCACCGGACACAGGCCCGCGAGCGGATCGACACCCTCGACCGGGGGGCCCCCCCCGGGGGCGCCCGGGGGGGCCCCCCGCGGGGGCGGGGGGGGGCGCCGCCGCGGCGCGCAGCTGGCAGCTGAGTCAGCACGCGCACCCGGCCGTCGAGGACTACATCAACTCGATGGGCCCCGCCTTTGTGCACCAGCGGTTC
>CAZCVP010000149.1:0-18404 GCA_964501915.1 uncultured Enterobacterales bacterium | reverse complement strand
GCTGGAGGCCCTCGTCGAGGGCCGGGGATGGCCGGACAGGCTCGTGATCGCATTGGAGCAGAGCCTCTTCGGCGGCACCGATCGCGCATCGTACTGCGCCGAGGCCGCCGTCTCGCAGGCTACCGCCAGCGCGGATCTACGCCGCCTCCGTGATGCCGGCCTGGTCGACCGACGAGGCAGAGGCCGCGACACGCGCTACTTCGCTACAGACGCCCTGCGGGCACGGGTCGCCGGACAGTCCCCTGCCGGGCCGCCAGCGAGCTCGCCGTAGGCGAGCGGAGACTCCGGAGGGCGCAGCCCGAGGACCTGAGCCGAACGGGGCCTGGTAGCGCGCACCGTCCCACCACCTCCCCCGGGCCCATCGGTGCCACCCAGGCACCCGCAGCGCTGCGCCTCCACGACGTCCACGCGTGGTTCGATCTCGACCCGGAGATCATCTGGGACACGGCGACCTCGGACCTCCCGGTCCTGGAGAATTCGTCGAGCGCTCTGCTGGATCGCTGGGCCGACGGCGCCTGACGGCCCGCGCCCCGGCTGATGCCGCTGTGGCAGCCTGCCCGGTCGCCATCGGATAGGCCGACCGACCCCCACAGACGGTGACGCCCCGATGGACCCCCTCCACCTCGACGCCGACGCCCTGCGCGCCCTCGCCTCCGAGCCGATCGTCCGGCGCGGCATCACCTACTTCAAGGAAGACCGGGTGATGGACCTCGGCTGGGACCGGGGCCGGCTGTGGGCCACCGTGGAGGGGAACCGCAAGGACTGGCCCTACCAGGTCGAGGTCGACACCGACGAGGACGGACAGCTCGGCGTGAGCTGCGACTGCCCCTTCGAGTGGGAGCCGGCCTGCAAGCACGCGGTCGCCGCGCTGATGGCCTACGCGGCGCGGCAGCCGGCCGCGGAGATCGAGGTGGAGGACGCCGCCGACGAGGCCGTGGCCGAGCGAGCGAAGCGGGGCCGGGTCGAGGTCGTGGTGGAGCATCGCCGGGGGGACCCCTGGTACGGCTCCTGGTGGGCCCGCTCCATCCGTCCCTCCGGGCGTCGCCGGGACGGGTACTCGGTCCAGATCCGATCCCTGACCGAGCGGATCAACCTCTGCGACTGTGCCGACTTCACCGGCAACCTGCTCGGGACCTGCAAGCACGTCGAGGCGGTGCTGCACCACCTCCGGAAGCGGGACCCCGCCGGGTTCGAGGAGCGCTCCCGGACCGCCCCCCCTCACGCCCAGGTCACCCTCGCCTGGGAGGCGACGCCAGCGCCCTCGGTGCGGGCTCGGTGGGGACAGGCGGGTCCCATCGAGTCCCTGGAGGTCCTGTTCGACGACGACGGGCGGCTCCGGGGTGAGCTTCCCGGCGCGATCCACCACCTGGAGCGCCTGGTCCGCCACCGGGACGACATCGTCATCGGCGACGACGTGCTGGCCTATGCCCGGAGGCTGGGAGAGGAGGCCGCCCGGGCGCGCCAGCAGGAGTGGATCCGGGCCCGGATCCACGCCACCGCAGGGCCCCAGCCCCGCGTCTCCGCCCGGCTCTACCCCTACCAGGTCGAGGGCGTCGCCTTCCTGGCGAGCAACGGCCGCGCCCTGCTCGCCGACGACATGGGCCTCGGCAAGACCCTCCAGGCCATCGCAGCCGCCACCTGGCTCGCCGAAGAGCAGGGGGTCGAGCGCTCCCTGGTGGTCTGCCCAGCCTCTCTCAAGCACCAGTGGGCGCGGGAGATCACCCGCTTCACCGGCCAGGAGGTCGTGGTGATCCAGGGCGGTCCGCCGGTCCGCCGCACCCAGTACCGCCGCGGGGCCCCCTTCACGATCGTCAACTACGAGCTCGTGCTGCGCGACGTGGAGGTCATCCAGCGGGAGCTGGCCCCGGACCTGCTCGTGCTCGACGAGGCCCAGCGGATCAAGAACTGGCGCACCAAGACCGCCACCGCGATCAAGTCCCTCGACACCCGCTACGCCTTCGTGCTGACCGGCACCCCGCTGGAGAACCGGCTCGAGGACCTCTACAGCGTGCTCCAGGTCGTCGACCCGCGGGTGCTGGGACCGCTGTGGCGGTTCATGATCGACTTCCACGTCACCGACGAGCGCGGCAAGGTCCTCGGCTACCGCAACCTGGCCGCGCTGCGCCAGCGGCTGGCGCCGGTCGTGCTCCGCCGCGACCGGTCCCTGGTGGCGGACCAGCTCCCGGACCGCACGGAGCTGCGGCTGGACACCGCCATGGACCAGGACCAGCTCGACCTCCACGACGCCGCCATGTCGGCCGCGGGCACCCTGGCCCAGATCGCCAAGAAGCGGAAGCTCACGCCGTCGGAGGAGAACCGGCTGCTCGCCGCTCTTCAGCAGGCGCGCATGGCCTGCAACGCCGCCGGCCTCGTGGACAAGGAGACCCGGGGGTCGCCCAAGCTGACGGAGCTGCGCCGCCTGCTGGAGGAGCTCTGTGTCGACGGCGGCCACAAGGTGGTGGTGTTCAGCGAGTGGGAGCGCATGACCGCGATGGCGGAGGAGGTGGCACGGTCGCTGGGGCTCGGTGTCGAGCGGCTGCACGGCGGCGTGCCGACCAAGCGGCGGGGGGGGCTCATCGAGCGGTTCCACGAAGACCCCTCCTGCCAGGTCTTCCTCTCCACCGACGCCGGCGGAGTGGGCCTGAACCTCCAGTGCGCCACCGCCCTGATCAACCTCGACCTGCCCTGGAACCCGGCCCGACTCGATCAGCGCATCGCTCGCATCCACCGGCTCGGGCAGCGCCAGAGCGTGCAGGTGGTCCTGATGGTCGCGGCGGAGGGCTACGAGACCCAGGTCGCCGGTCTCATCGGCTCCAAGCGGGAGCTGTTCCGCAACACCCTTCACGAGGACGCCAGCGAGGACGTGGTGGGGGTGTCCAAGCGCATGCTGGAGCTGGCCCTGGCCGCCTTCGAGGACGAAGGCGACGAACCGCGGCCGGCGGGCCCCGGGGTCGATCTCGATGACGACGCCGAGCAGGCCGAGGGCGCTGCGGCCGAGTCCGACCGTCCCGCCAAGGGGGAGGACGCCTCCCTCGACCACGTCGTGGACCAGCTCCAGCAGGCGCTCGGTCTGCGCATCGAGCGCATCCTGGCGTCGGGACGCGGCCTGTTGGTGGTCGTGGACGAGGTCGACGAGCTGGCGGAGGCCGCGGCGGAGGCGGCGAGCGACGAGGTGCAGGTGGCGACCGTCGACGCCCGGACCTACGCCTCCTTGCGACGCCTCGGCCTGGCGGGGGAGGAGCAGGCGGTCTTCGAGCGCCAGACGGCGCCCCCCCCGGTCCTGTTCGACGTCGCCCGCCGCAAGCTCGACGCCGCGGCCACCCTCCTGGACGGTGACCACACCGGCGAGGCCGTGAGCCTGGCGGCGGCCAGCATGCTGGCGACCGTCGCGTTCAAGGCCGGCGTCGAGCGCCCGCCCCAGGGCGCACAGGCGGCGGTGTGGGTCTTCGGCGAGCTGGTCCCGAGGGGCGTGGTCACCGCCCAGACGGCGGGCGGCATCGCCCGCGCCCTCGCCCTCGCCGAGGCCCCGAACGTGACCGTGGCGCTGGCACGGGAGGTGGTCGGGGACGCCTCGGCGTTGCTGGGGAGTGCCTGAGCGGGGCATCGCTCCCCTCCCGCCGCCAGCCGGACGCGACCGCCGTCACCCGGGCCCGACGACCACCCTCCCGCCCAGGGCCTGCTCTAGCCGCTGCAGGTCCGCGGGCTGCCGGGAGAGCAGCGCCAGGCTGCCGGACCCCGCGGGCAGGATCCTCCCCGAGTAGCCGCTCGCTTCGAAGGAGCGCTCCGGGCTCCGGGTCGCGGGGAGCACGAGCACCGTCGCGGCCCCGTGGGGCCCCTCCAGCACGAGGTGGGCTCCCTGCTGGCCGCCGATCCCGCAGGTCCCGGCGTAGACCACCCCCTCCAGGGGTCCCTCCAGGCGGGCGCCGACGGACCGGAGGACCTCGGCGACCCTCGCGGCCGGCACCGGTCCCTTCGCCAGGGTCTCCTCGGGCTCGGCCAGGACGTGGGCCACGGTCGCTTCCTCCATCGACTCCGTGGCCCGGGGGGACGCGATCCACCAGCCGATGCCCAGCAGGACCAGGGCGGCCGCGAGCAGGCGACCGGAGAGGCGTGGTCGCGGTCGGGCCGCCAGCTCCAGGGCCCGGTCCGCCAGCCCGGGTGGCACCGGGACGGCCATCGCCGCGGCGAGGTCCCGCTCCGCGGAGAGGACCTGCTCGAAGTGGGCGCTGCACTCGAGGCAGTCTCGCCGATGGCCTCGCATCGCCAGGTCCAGGCTCGCGGGCTCGCTGGACCGCGCCGCGGTGGAGAGCGCCCTGGCGGCGCAGTAGCGGGCCGCGCGGCGATCGGCAGGCCCCGGACCCTCCACGGCGTGGAGCTACGATGGCCCCGCCGATGCTCCCCCACCTCTCGCTCCTGCTCGCTCTGCTCGCTCTGCTCGCTCTGCTCGTCGGCTGCGGCCCCGAGGCCTCGGAGGCCCGAGACCTCGTGCTGGTGGCCGAGGGAACCGAAGGCAGGCTCCGGTGGCTGGACCGGGAGGACGGCAGCGAGCAGGGCTCGGCCTGCCTGATGGACCACTTCGCCGACACCTGCGCCAGCGGTCGCTGCCAGCTCTGGGGGTTCCTGCCCGAGGTGGTCGGTGGGGTCGACCGGCTGACGGTGGCCTACGAGCGCCCGCCGGGCCCGGACTCCGGCGCCCTCGGCGGACTCCTCCGGCTCGAGCTGGGTGCCCCGGGCGAGGTCGCGATGGACCTGATGTGGCTCGACTTCGGCGTGCACCTCGCCGGGGCCTACGGGGGGGTCTGCGACGAGCCGGGTCGCACCTCCCCCTGTCGCATGGAGGCGCCCCACGCCGTGGCCTGCAACCGGGCCGGGCTCTACGTGGTGGCGGACACCTTCCTGGATCGGCTGCTCTTCCTGGAGTCCGAGCGGCGCGACGGCGACGACTGGGGCGTGGTCCGGGGGGTGCTCGACGCCACCACCACCGAGGCGCAGCACTGGCAGGACTGCCGCGGGGTGAACAACGTCGAGGTCCTGGAGCGCGACGGACGAGAGCTGGCGCTGGTGTCCTGCAAGGGCCTGCACCAGGAGCAGGGGGACGTGGAGGAGCAGGGGCACCTGGCGCTGTGGGACATCAGCGACCTCGACGACGTCCAGCACCTCTGGCGCTTCCCCGCGGAGGGCTTCCTGCGAGCCGTGCACCACGGCAACGTGGTCGCGAGCCCCGAGGGGAGCTGGCTGGTCTACGGACACAGCCTGGGGGCGACGGGAGCCGAGGAGGGGGCCGTGCAGCGAGGCACCGTCGGCTTCGCACGCTTCGACGCCGACGGGCCGCCGGTCTACCTCGGCGATGGCGTGGTGCCGGCGGCCGCGGGGGACTTCGGCTTCACCCGGGCCGTGACCGAGCTGCCCGACGGCACGGGTCTGCTGGTCACCGACTCCGGCTGCGAGCGCCCCGTCGTCAGCGACTGCGACAACCCCGGCCTGGTCTACGAGGTGTCCTGGCCGGAGCTGTCCCCGGAGGGCCCGGGCGGGACGTGGACGGAGGACGGCGCCGACCAGGTCTTCGTCGAGCTGGAGGTGCTGCGGAGCTTCGAGGGGTTGGTGGACCCCTACGAGGCCGAGGTCCTGCCTGCGGATAGCATCGGGCAGACCCTGCGCACGGAGGGGGCGGTCCAGTGCCTGCAAGAGTGAGATGCTGAAGCGGCTGGTCTTCACCGCCGTGGTGGTGCTGGCCGGGCTCGGTCTGCTCAACGTGGCGGCCGTGGTCTGGGAGGCGGCGCCCTATGGCGCCCGGGAGGTCAACGGGCGCCCGAACGGGCTCTACGTGGACAACGACGTCTCCCAGCGCCCCCAGCTCCGTCCGGGCGCCCGCCTGCGGGGGCTGAAGTACGCCGTCTCGATCAACTCCCTCGGCTTCCGCGGGCCCGAGCTGGCCTCGCCGCGACCGGAGCAGGCCCTGCGGGTCTGGTGCATCGGCGGCTCCACCACCTTCGACATCTTCGCGCCCGACGACGACGCCACCTGGCCCGCCCAGCTCCAGGAGGTCCTCCAGCGGGCCCGCCCGGACCGGGCCGTCGAGGTGATCAACGCCGGCATCCCCGGGGAGATCCTCTGGGGGAGCCAGCAGGACTTCGAGCGCCTCTACGACACGGTCCGACCCGACGTGCTGGTGGTGCACAGCGGCCCCAACGACCTGCGCAAGGCCCGGGACTTCGAGGCACCGCCCCCGCCTCCGGAGGCGGCCTTCGGCCTGGACCTCGCGATGCTCCGGCTCTTGAAGCGGGCCCTCGCCCCCTACGGGGACCCCGGCCTCGACGCCGGCTTCCGGTTCGAGACCCGTCACCTGGACCGGATCTGGCAGGAGATGCGCCCGCTGCTCGACTTCGCCGACGCCCGGGGAGTCCGCGTGCTGCTGGCCAGCCACGCCCTGCGCCTGAGCCAGGCCCCCACCCCGGAGGAGCTGGACCGGCAGCTCGGCGAGCTGAGCCGGCTGCTGCGGGCCACCCCGGCGGCTTCGGCCCAGGGCTTCGCCCGCTACAACGCCATGGTCGAGCGTGTCGCCGCCGAGCGAGGCCACGGCTTCGCCGACGTGCGCGCGGCGGTCCCCGGTGACGGCGAGTACTGGGGGGACGCGACCCACTTCGCCGCCCCGGGCTCGGAGATCGCCGGTCGCGTCGTGGCCGAGGCCCTGCTGGCGGCCCGGCTCGACGAGTGAGTCAGTCGGCCGCTTCCCGCGGCCGGAACACGCCGAACCAGACGGGCAGGGCGACGAGGGCGACCACGCCGGCGTAGAGGAAGGCCTCGGGCTTCTCCACCACCACGGAGCCCAGCCAGGCGAGGGACCCGAGCACGAAGAGCGCCGGGGTGAAGGGATAGCCCCAGGTGCGGTAGGGCCGCTCGGCGTCCGGGTGGCGCCGCCGGAGGATGAAGATCGAGGCGATGGCCAGGGTCGTGAAGACCCAGCCCGCGGGCGCCGTGGTCATCATCATCGAGGCGAAGTCCTCCAGCAGGAGCAGCACCAGCACCGCGGCGAGGCAGTGGGCCGCGATCGCCACCCAGGGGGTCCGCCAGGTCGGGTGGACCCGCGCCACGACCCGGAAGAAGAGACCCTGCTCGGCCATCGCGTAGTAGTAGCGCGGGGTCACCGAGACCCCGTTACCCATCACGCCGAAGGTCGAGATCATCACCGCGCCGGAGATGAACATCAGGCCCACGGAGCCGGCCAGGGCCTCCATGGTGCGGGCGGCCACCAGGCCGTCGGCCGTCGCCACCTGCTCGAAGGGCAGCACGAAGAGGTAGGTGGCGTTGATCAAGAGGTAGGCCCCGATCACGACGCCGGTGCCGATGAAGATCGACAGGGGGATGTTCCGCCTCGGGTCGCGGACCTCGCCGCCCAGGTTGGCCGAGGCGCCCCAGCCCCCGTAGGTGAAGGTGCAGGCGATCATCGCGGTCCCGAAGCCGGCGAGCCAGCCGTCGCTGGACTCGGGCCACAGGGGCTGGAGGTTGGCGGTGCTGCCCACGTCCAGGGTCAGCCCCAGGACGATGATCACGGCGACGCCCAGCAGCTTGAGCGTGGTCGCCACCCGCTGGATCCAGCCGGCGATCTCCACGCCCCGGATGTTGAGCACACCGAGCAGCAGGATGGCGGAGACGGCCAGCGCCCTGACCAGCCAGGTCGGCGTCTCCACGAAGTGCGCCACGGAAGCGTCGGCGTACTCGGCGAAGACCGTGGCGATGGCCGCCGCCGAAGCGGGCCGGATGACGAAGAACATCAGCCAGACGAAGAGGAAGGACACGATCGGGGGATAGGCCTCCTTGAGGTAGACGACGTAGCCACCGGCCCGGGGCATCATCGCGCCCAGCTCGGCCACGGTCAGGGCGCCACACAGGCTCAGGACGCCGCCGAAGACCCAGACCAGCAGCGTGGGCCCGGGAGCGCCCATCTCCTCGGCCACGATGCCCGGGGTGCGGAAGATGCCGGCGCCGATGATGGCGCCGATGACGAAGGCGGTGGCGTCCGTGAGCCCCAGCCCGCGGCGCAGGGCGGAGTCGGTGCTGAAGGCCTGCTGGCTCACCGGCCCAGCATAGGTCAGGTGCTCAGATGCGGACCTGGACCGGCTCGTCCGGCGCGACCCGGCCGTCGGCCAGGCGGATGCGGACCGGCACGCCCCACTCGGGACCGGCCGGGTTGCGCCACAGCTCCTCGGGGATCTGCATCGGGCTGGCCCCGACGGACATCACGGAGCCCATCAGGGACTCGCCGCTGGCCCGGATCACCGTGGCGTCGCCACCGGGGAGGAGACCACCGACGGTCGCCGCCGGGATCCAGGCCAGCACGTCGGCGGTGTCGACGTGGCTCACCCGCAGGATCGGCTCACCGGGCTGCACGACCTCGCCGGGGTGGTGGTAGATCCAGGTCACCTGGCCGTCGATGCCCGTCGTCAGCTCCAGCCGCTCCAGGCGGCCGTCGAGCTGCTCCAGGCGGCGCGTGGCGGCCACCAGCGCCCAGTCGTTGCTGCTGGGCGCGGCCTGCTGGCGGCCGCGGGCGGCGGTCCAGGCGGCGTCGGCCGTGGCGAGGGCTTCGTCTTCGGCCTGGATGCGGGCCGCCAGGGTGCTGGCTTCGCGCTCCAGGTCCTCGACGGTGAAGCGGCTGCTGGCGCCGGTGGCCTGGAGGCCGCGCTCGGTGTCCAGGCGCTGCAGAAGCCCGGCCAGGTGGGTGCGGTCCTCCTCGAGGGAGACGCGCAGGGAGGCGCGGTCCAGCGCGACGTCCTCGAGGCCCTGGGCGAAGCGACGCGCTTCGTTGGCGGCGCGGGCGGACTCCTGGTCTTCGACGGCCAGCAGCTCGGCGGCGAGGACCTCGCGCTCCTGCAGCAGGGGGAGGGGATCGAGCCGAGCGACGACGTCGCCGGCATGGACCTCCTGGTGGATCTCGACGCTGAGCTCCGCGAGCCGCCCGGCCTCGACCGCGGAGACCTCCAGGTGGGCGGCATAGCCCAGCCCGCGACCCTCTCGGACCTGGGTGGAACCGGTCGACCAGAGCAGGGCCACGACGGCGCCGGTGATCCAGACGAGGACCCCCAGGCGTCGACGGTTGGCCAGATTGACCACCATCAGGCTTCTCCCATGCGTGCCTGGGCCAGGAGCGTGATGCCACTGATCGCTCCTGTCGCGGACAGATCTCGAATGAGGTGATCCCCCTCTTCCGGACGCCTCAGATCGACGTCGTAGGCGAGCTCCTCGGGGTCTCCGGGAGAGCCCGTGCGGGCGCCGGAGAGCCGGAAGACCTGGCAGTGCTGGCGCAGGATGGCGCCGATGGCATCTCGCTGGGCCTCGGATCCCTGGAACCGGAACCGGAGGATGCCCTCGGCCCGGCTGCGCACGCCAAAGGACGTGCGGTGGAGCCACCAGGCCACGGCCACGGTGCCCAGGGCTCCTGCCACGGCCAGCGCGAGCTGGCCGGCTCCGGCCGCCATGCCGACGGCGACGGACAGGAAGAGGAAGGTCGTGTCCCGGGAGTCCTTGACCGGCGTGCGGAAGCGCACGATGGCCAGGGCGGCGCCGAGGCCAAAAGCTCGCGCCAGGCTGTCTCCGACGACGGCCATGATCACGCAGACCACCATCGAGAGCAGCACGAGGGACTGGACGAAGTTCTGGCTGTAGGACAGGATACCGTGGGAGCGTGAGTAGACCCAGCCGATGGCCTGACCGACCAGCCAGGCCACCAGCAGGCGGAGGATGAAGTCCTCCATGCTCACGGTCTGGCCGGGAGCGACGCTGAACATTCCGGTCAGTATTGCGTCCACGCAGTACTCCACTGTGGTCTGGACCAGGGGGACTCCCAGACCTGGACGGCGCCAAGAGTGTACTTGGAACAGCTCGTTCTCCGAAGCTGCAGAGCGTGAACGATGCTCTGCATCCAGCGTGGAAACGCGCCGTTGAACTTCATCTCCAGGATGATCGGCTGGTCCAGCGGCACGGGGACCCAGGCGTCGTCCAGGGGCTCGTAGATGTCGGGCCCCGAGGGCGCCTGGACGTGCAGCTCGCGATCGAAGGTCAGGCGTGAGCCGTCGCCGTAGGGGGAGACGTAGGGCTCGCGCTCGTAGCCGACCCACAGGCGGGGCACCATGCGCAGGCCGTCCACCAGGTTGCGGAAGCGGTGCACGGTGCGGGCGTCGCGGTCGTTGCGGGTCCCGTAGCCGCCGGGAGGCTCGATCTCGCCGCGACAGATCCCCCTCACGGTCTCGCGGTCGATGAGGGCCCGTCGCTTGACGATGCTCGTGCCGATGCGGCCCTTGTCCTCCACGAAGACCGGGAAGTCCGGGGTGAAGCCGTAGGTGCGGATGCGCAGCTTGAAGCGCTCACGCAGGCCCTCGAGGGTGGCCCGGGCGCACTTCCAGGTGGGGTCATCGAAGTAGAGGCTGTAGACCGAGTAGACGCCGTCCGGCGCGTAGGGGTCATGGTCCATCATCGCGGACACGATGGGCCGGATCTCGTCCTGTTGCCAGGGCGTGATCAGGTACTTGAACTCGTACCGAGCCTTCAACGCCTCCTCCTTCCTGGGGCTACGTTGCGACCGCAGCGAGTGTAACAGCGGTGTGACGGGCTCTGGGCGTGAGACCGAGGACCGGCTCTATTGGTTGGCCTCCCATGGGGTAGGTGTCGGATCAGCCTCCCAATTCGTGGAGGCGTCTGGCATGCGGGCCATCGAGATGTCCGTGGCCTGGCTGTCGTACTCGATGGCATCCACCAGCACGCCGCCGTAGGTGCCGCTGGCCGACAGCCCGATCTGCTCGCCCGCCTTGTCCAGCTCCCAGCTCGTGTGGAGGCCCTCCTCGTCTACGTCGCTGTCGCACCAGACGACGACGTGGTCATAGGCGGCGAGCAGGGTACCGGCCGGGAAGACCCACTTGGTCTTGTCCTCGAGGTCGTCGGTGAGGCGCCAGCCCTCCAGGTCGACGGTCTGGTCGGTGGCGTTGTAGATCTCGACCCAGTCGGGGTAGGCCCCGGCTGCATCGGTCACCGTCGAGGCGTTCGAGGCCATGAACTCGTTGATCACCAGCTCCGGCGCTTCGGGGAAGTCCGTGGTGCCGTAGCCGGAGCTGTCGGTGGTGGTCGAGGTGTCGTCGATCACGACGCCGCCGCCACAGGCGGTCAGCAGGAGGAGGGTGGTCATCGGGAGCGTCTCCTTCGGAGCGTGCAGTACAGCATCCGATCGCTACGCGCGTCCAACTGGATATGCAACGCGGCCACCGTCGGAGCCATGATGTCCAGCGAGTTCATCTTCCAGATGATCGGGACCGAGAAAGTCCTGCCGAGCGGGCGACTCATCCTCGAGCCCACCTGGTTGTCGTTCTTCCCGGACGCCAAGATCGGCGTGATCGGACACAACGGCGCGGGCAAGTCGACCCTGATGCGCATCATGGCGGGCCTGGACGGGGCCTTCAACGGCCAGGCCTTCCTCAAGCCGGGCGCGACGGTCGGCTTCCTGCCCCAGGAGCCCCAGCTCGACCCGAGCAAGGACGTGCGCGGCAACATCGAGGAGGCGGTGAAGCCGATCCGTGAGCTGCTCGAGGAGTTCGAGCGCGTCAACGAGCGCTTCGGCGAGGAACTGACCGACGACCAGATGGACGCGCTCTGCGACCAGCAGGCGAAGCTCCAGGACGCCATCGACGCGGCGGACGCCTGGGACCTCGATCGGAGGGTCGAGGTCGCGATGGACGCCCTGCGGGTGCCGCCCGGCGACGCGGACGTGACCGTGCTCTCGGGAGGGGAGAAGCGGCGCGTCGCCCTCTGTCGGCTGCTGCTGGAGCGACCCGACCTGCTGTGCCTCGACGAGCCCACCAACCACCTCGACGCCGAGAGCGTGGCCTGGCTGGAGCGCCACCTCGAGGAGTACCCGGGCTGCGTCGTGGCCGTCACCCACGACCGCTACTTCCTCGACAACGTGGCCCAGTGGATCCTGGAGCTGGACCACGGCAAGGCCTGGCCCTACCAGGGCAACTACTCGGGCTGGCTGGAGCAGAAGCAGGAGCGGCTGCGCCAGGAGAAGAAGTCGCAGACGAAGCGGCAGAAGTTCCTCCAGAGCGAGCTGGAGTGGATCCGCAGCTCGCCGCGGGCCCGGCAGTCCAAGTCCAAGGCCCGGGTCACCGCCTACGACGCCCTGGTGAGCCAGCAGGGCGCGGCGCGGCGGGGCACGGGGGCGTCGATCTTCATCCCCCTCACGAGGCGTCTCGGCAACAAGGTCATCCGCACCACGGGGCTGCGCAAGGGCTACGGGGACCGCCTGCTCATGGACGGTCTCACCCTGGCCCTGCCGCCCGGCGGCATCGTGGGCGTGATCGGGCCCAACGGGGCCGGAAAGACCACCCTGATGCGCATGATCGTGGACCAGGAGTCGCCTGATGGCGGCTCGCTGGAGGTCGGCGAGTCGGTGGACCTGGGCTACGTCGACCAGAGCCGGGACGCGCTGGACCCCGACCAGAGCGTCTGGGAGTCGATCTCGGACGGCCAGGACCTGATCACCATCGGCACGCGAGAGGTGAACTCCCGGGCCTATGTCTCCCAGTTCAACTTCCGCGGGCCGGACCAGCAGCAGTTGGTCGGCACCCTGAGCGGCGGCGAGCGGAACCGGGTCCACCTGGCGCGGCTGCTGCGGCGGGGCTGCAACCTGCTGCTGCTGGACGAGCCGACCAACGACCTCGACGTCGAGACCCTGCGCAACCTCGAGGAGGCCCTGCTGGAGTTCCCCGGCTGCGTGGTGGTGGTCAGCCACGACCGGTTCTTCCTGGACCGCATCGCGACCCACATCCTGGCCTTCGAGGGGGACTCGCAGGTGGTCTGGTTCGAGGGCAACTACCAGGCCTACGAGAAGGACCGCCGGGCCCGCCTCGGCGAGGACGCGGAGCGGCCGCGCCGGATCAAGTACCGGAAGCTGGTGTGATCGGGTCCAGCTTGAAGCCGAGCACCTGGCGCATCGTGTACAGCCCCGGGGGCTGAGCACCGACCCAGCACGCCGCCCGCATCGCGCCGTCGACGAAGGCCTCCCGCGAGGTCGCCAGGTGGCTCAGGGCGAGGCGCTCGCCGACGCCGGCCAGGTAGACCGTGTGCTCGCCCGGCAGGTCGCCCCCGCGGACGGCGTGCAGGCCGATCTCACCCAGGGTGCGCGGGCCACAGGGGCCCTGGCGCCCGTGCACCGCGCGCCCCTCGAGGTCGAGGTGGCGGCCCCTGGCGCCGGCGGCGGCGAGGCTGCGGGCGGTGCCCGAGGGGGCGTCGCGCTTGCGGCTGTGGTGCATCTCGACGACCTCGAGGTCGTAGTCCTCGAGGATGGCCGCGGCCTGCTCCACCAGGCCGATCAGCACGTTGATGCCGGTGGAGAAGTTGTTGGCCAGCACCACCGGGGCGCGCTCGGAGTGTTCGCGGAGGCGCTCCAGGATCCGGTCGTCGAGACCGGTCACGCCGACCACCAGGGCCTGCCGGTCGACGGCGTCCAGCACCGCCTCGGTGCCGGCTGGCAGGGAGAAGTCGATCACGACCTCGGTGTCTCGGAGCGCCACGTGGGAGAGCACGCTGAGCGGGGTCTGTGCCGGCCAGACGCCGGCCAGCACGCCCGCGTCGGTGCCCTGGTCGGGGTGACTGCCCAGGTCCAGGGCTGCGGCGAGGTCCAGGGAGGCGTGCCGGACGATGCCGGCCACCAAGAGCCGGCCCATGCGTCCGGCGGCCCCGTTCACGGCGACACGGATCATGCTCGGAGGCCCTCCAGCAGGTCCCCGGGAACCTCTCCCGGAGACAGAGGTGCGAGGGGGAGGCGTGTCTGATGGTGGCACAGACCGAGGGCCGACAGCGCCGCCTTCGTGGGGACCGGGTTGGAGGAGGAGAAGAGGAACCGGACCAGCGGCATGAGGAAGTGATGGAGCTGCGTCCCCGCCTTCAGGTCGCTGTCGAAGGCCGCTTCGGCCAGGGCCACGGTGCTGACGGGATCGACGTTGGAGACGACCGAGATCACCCCCTGGGCGCCCACGCACATCAGGGGGAAGAAGGTGAAGTCGTCGCCGGAGAGCACCGGGCGATCGGTGAGCGCCACCAGCTCGGAGCCGTAGGCCACGTCACCGGTGGCCTCCTTGACCGCGACGACCCCCTCGGTGCCGACGAGCTCGGCGAGGAGATCGGCAGGCAGCCGCTGTCCGGTCCGACCGGGCACGTGGTAGGCGACCACGGGCAGGCCCGCCGCGGCGACCGCCGCCATGTGGGCCCGGTGTCCCGCCGGGTTGGGCTTGTTGTAGTAGGGCAGGACCACCAGGGCGGCGTCCACCCCCAGCTCCCGGGCCCGGGTGGCCTGCGCGACGGTCGAGCGGGTCTGGTTGGTGCCGCAGCCCGCGGTGACGGGCACCCGCCCCGCGACCAGGTCCACGGTGCGGCGGAGCAGGACCTCCCACTCCTCGCGGGTCAGGGTCGGGGTCTCCCCGGTCGTTCCACAGACCACCAGGCCCGCGACCCCTGCTTCGAGCTGCCGCTCGGCGAGGCGATCGAAGGCCGGGAGGTCGAGCTCCCCGGTCGGGGTGAAGGGCGTGACGAGAGCGGTGTGGACGCCACGCAGCATGGTCGACTCAGAAGCGGACGGAGCCCATCAGGCGACCGCCGAAGGTCCAGTCCTCGTAGCCTCCGCCCAGGGACTCGTGCACGTACTGGTGGAGGTAGGGGCCCGGCTTGTAGGCGCCGACCACCGCGTCGACCCGGAAGTGCTCGTAGGGGGTCCAGTGGAGCGACAGGTCGAACTCGTGGCCGTAGCCCCGGGCGTCGGTGAGGTCGGGGTCCTCCTTGTGGGCCCTGGCGCCGATGTAGGCCACCCGCACCACCAGCGGGTCCATGATCTTGTAGCCGACCCAGGGCTTGACCCACTGGGCGTTGGTCACGCCCTCGCCGATGCGCACCGCCGCGGTGTCCCGGCCCTCGTTGGCGCTGTTGGGCACCGTGGCCTGGAGGATGGGCATCGGCTCCTCGAACATCAGCAGCGCGATGTTGAAGTCCCGGTCCATCTGGAAGGCGCGGATCTGGCTGTCGGTGGGGTCCTCGTCGCCCGAGGCCCAGCCGACCTGGAGCCCGGCGAGCACCTCGCCGGTCAGCTCCGGGACCTGGAAGGTGCCCAGGGCCTGGACCATGCCGCCGAAGGCCACGATGGAGACGTCGTCCACGCCGTCGTCGAGGTTGCCGGTGCCGAAGGTCGCCGCCCACTCGGTCTCGAAGACCACCGGGCCCAGCTCGGCCTTGCCCCAGATGTCGCCGGTGTAGATGTGGAGCGACTCCGACGGCTGGAAGCGGTAGCGGTTCAGGAAGCCCGCGGCGAGGGTCTCGGTCCGGTAGATCACCGCCGCGTTGGCGATGTGCATGTCGTCGGTCTCGTTGACGAAGCCCTCCAGGGCCAGGTCGTAGGCCGCCATCACGTAGACCGGACCGACCCGGGTCGTGAACTGGATGCGGTCGCTGGTGTCGCCGAACTCGCTGTCGTGGCTCATGCCCGGGTTCAGGATGAGCCCGGCGCCCCACTCCAGCGGCATGCGACCGAACTTGAGCCGGCCGTAGTCGGTGTAGATGTCGGCCCAGGCGCGCACGGTCTGGATGTTCTGGGCGTAGCTGCCGCCGTCCTGCTCGTCGGTGTGGGGCAGGACACCGTCGGCGTAGGCCACGGGGACCGTGTCGCCGGTCACCGGGTCGTCGTAGACGGCCGGGTCCATGGCCCAGGTGGTCAGCGGGATCATGTCGAGCTGGAAGTTGACCGCGACCCGCGAGCTCATGGTGATGGTCGGGTTCACCCGCAGGCGGTGATCCCACATCGCCGAGAGGCCTTCGTTCTGGTCGTGGTCCCGGCTCAGCGACAGGGACTCATACGCCAGGGCCCTCGAGCGATAGGAGCCCTGCCACAGGACCTCGGCGGCGCCGGCTTCAGGGACGATCACGGCGCTCCACAGCGCCAGTGCAGCAAGCAAGGGAGGCCTCCGCTTCGGCAGATCCCGCGCAGCGGGACGCACAGGTAGCACGGGGGGGGGAGGGACGCACGGGAGGGGGCGCCGGGATTGACGGACACCCGAGCGCCGGGGATCATCCCCGCATGCTGCGCACCATGAAGGTCATCTGGAGGAAGTGGAAGGGCTTCGCCCACCGCCTCATCGACTGGCAGAACCGGATCCTGATGGCCCTAGTCTACATCCTGGCGGTGGCGCCGGTGGGGCTGGTCTTCAAGGTGGTTGGCCACAGACTCCTCGATCGCGCCGAGCCCGAGGAGGGCGCCGCCAGCTACTGGAAGGAGCGCGAGGAGCCGCCGCTGGACATGGAGCGGGCGCGGCGGATGTTCTGAGCCTCGCGCCCGGCGGCGCAGGACCGTGACCCGTGCCGCATCCCGGGCTCGGCGGGTGGTGCGGGCCAGGCGAAGCCCGATATCATCGGCCGATGTTCACCATCGACACCCTGGACGCCGAGAGCCTGCAGGCCAGCCTGCCGATGCTGGAGCGGATGCCCTTGCCGGCTCTGTGGATCCACCCCGACCACGAGGTCGCCTGGACCAACTCCCTGGCCCGGGAGACCTATGGGGTCGGGACGGGCCCCTGCTATGCCGTCACCCATGGCTACGACGTGCCCTGTCCCCAGCGGGGCGAGATCTGTCCCATGGTGCGCGCCGAGAGCTCGGGGGAGCCCGCGGTCGTGGGCCACGCCCACGTGACCTCCGCGGGGGCCGATCTCTTCATGGTGGTCGCGATCCCGATCGAGGGCGGCGGGGTCCTGGAGCTCCACGTCGACATCGGCAGCGAGCTGGTGCGCGACGCGACCACGGGGCTCCACACCCGGCCCTTCTTCTCCCAGCTCGTGCGGCGGGAGCTGGCGCTGCTGCGCCGCATGGAGCTGCCCTACGCCCTGCTCTTCGCCGACCTCGACCTGCTCAAGGAGCTCAACGACTCCCACGGCCACGCCGTCGGCGACGCCGCCCTGAGGATGGTCGGCGCCACGATCAGCGGGTGCACCCGGTCGATGGACTGCACGGGCCGCTGGGGGGGGGACGAGTTCCTGGCCTTCCTCCCGGGCACCGACCGCGAGGGGGCTGAGGCGGTGGCCCGCCGGATCCGTCGCGGCCTGGACGCCAGCGAGCGCGCGGTGGCGGGGCTCGACAGGCCGGTGACCGTGAGCATCGGGATCGTGGCCGTGAGCTCGGACTGCCCCTTCGACGACGCCCTGGAGCGCGCCGACCAGGCGCTCTATGCCGCCAAGAGCGGGGGACGGGACCGGACGGTGGTGGCGGGGGATCGGTAGGGTCAGTCCTCCGAGGCGTCCAGGATCACGCCCTTGACCTGCTTGCGGAAGGCTCGCAGTGCGTAGACCAGCACCGGCAGCAGGAACGACGTCAGCATCTGCAGCAGCGTCTCGATGTTGGCCGGGTACTTCGGGCGCGCCAGGGCCTGCGCCATCAGCCCGACGTTCTCGGCGGCTGCGGCGGAACCCGTCCGGGCGAAGAGGGCGAACTCCTCGATCACGCCGGGGCCCACCTGGGCGATGGCCTGCTCGTAGGCGAACAGCACGTTGCGGTGGGCCGCCTCGAGCGGCATGGCGAAGAGCAGCAGGGCGACGAAGGCCAGCGAGACCAGGAAGAGGTCACCGGTCAGGTGGAGCCTGCCCTGGCTGCGATGGTCGAGCATGGCGACCACCCCGCAGCCGGAGAGGAAGATCAGGACGAGGGAACCCGCCAGCGCCAGCTCACCCAGCGGAGCGATCCCGGCGCTTCCGTCCGGGTGCAGGAAGACCGGCTGAGGGGCCATGTCGGCGATCGAAAACGCCAGGTGGTAGCCGCGGGCCACGCTGGCCAGTCCGACCAGCAGCAGCACCATGTTCGTGACCAGCACCACCGCTCGAACGATGAAGATGCGGCGGGAGATGCGCCAGTCCCACCAGTAGGCGTGGTCCTTGTTCTCGATGAAGCCGCGCTGCTTCGGGATCTGCGCGACGGCTCCCCACACGCCGACGACCAGGAAGATGCCGGTGATCCAGGCGGCGTCCCAGAACTGCTCGACCTCGACGACGGTCGCGGGCAGGGCCGGGTAGACCAGCGACAGCGCTGCGATCCAGGCCGTCCAGAAGTGGTCGATGAACAGGATCAGGCCCAGCATGGCAAAGGGGAAGATGTTCCACAGCACGAACCACAGGTCGCGCCGCAGGGGGCGCTTCTCCGCGGCTTCGCGCACGCCGGCGTCGGGCACCTCGTCGAGGCTCGAGATCACCCCGCGCTGCATCGCCAGGGGGCCCAGGAGCAGCCACTGGAGCAGCGCGATCACGCCCAGGATGACCGCGATCGAGAGCTGGTAGCGGGTGGACGGCGCCAACGCCATCTGCGCGCGCCCGGGGTGCCACAGACGCCGCTGGCACGG